>JBGVLG010000088.1:0-31562 GCA_045124155.1 Anaeroplasma sp. | reverse complement strand
TTCTGGCATATTTAGTTAGCGGTAATCCACTTGAGAAGTAATCTTGTACAATACCATATTTTTCTTCTGGAGTCCTTTGAGTATATTGTCTTGGCATAGTTTAACCTCCTTAATATACTTAAATGATACCAAAATTATTATAAAATGGTAGGGTGGTTAAAATTTGTGGTCACAATTGCGACACAAATATCAATTACATTGTGTTTTTACTAACAATACTAAAGAACCATTAATGCTAGATTGGAAAGAAGAATTATCCATCGATTATAACAACATGGCCCCATCTATTCAATTATGCACAATGCTATAATTAGATGCTTATGGTTATCAAAAGAAAATGCTAAAAATATTATTTGATATTGATTGGCATTATCCAGATGATGCATATGATGAAGTAATATCGCTTTATGTTAAAAAATATCTAAGCTAGTCTAATGCTCTTTTCTGTTAGTAAAAATACAGAAAGGAGCTATATGAAATATAATTTTTTAAAGGCTCATCTCATAAGATTAATAGAATGGGAGGGAGCCTATGTTTGAAATGACAGTTTCAGGTGTAACTGTAAAGGTTATTAGGGAAACTAACCTTAAAACAGAAAATGCATTAGATAGTCTCTTATCTTTATTCCTATTAAGGGAAAAAAAGGAAGAGGACTCTAAAAATAATATTCAAGAAAACAAGGAGGAATAAACTATGCAACATGCTGCTATCTATTGTAGATTATCAAGAGAAGATGGAGACAATATTGAAAGCTCTTCAATAGCGTCTCAAAAGAAATTTTTAACTGAATATGCAAATAAAAATGGCTATAAGATATTTGATACTTACATAGATGACGGCTATAGTGGAACCGACTTCGATAGACCTGATTTTAAAAGAATGATATCAGATGTTGAAAAAGGATTTATAGATGCTGTTATCGTTAAGGACTTATCACGTTTAGGTAGAAACTATTTAAAATCAGGCTATTATCTTGAAGAATACTTCCCCGCAAAGAATGTTAAATTCATTGCTATTAATGATTCCTATGACTCATCAGTAGGTGATAATGAATTTGCACCATTTAAAAACATCATGAACGAATGGTATGCAAAAGACATATCTAAAAAGATTACAACCACTCATAGACTACATCAAGAAAAAGGAATAATTCCAACTGGTAAACTACCACTATATGGTTATACATATGATAAAGATAGACGAAGAATACCAGATATCGAAACAGCTGGAGTTGTTAGATTTATTTATGAACAATATATTATAGGTAAAACAATGGCTACAATAGCTGCAGAACTTTCAAAAAGAAAAGTATATATACCAGGATATTGGTATTATAAACACTATGATTATAATGTAGCGAAATATTCTAAATTTAAAGATAAAGAAAAATATGAATGGACTAAAGGTATGGTTCAAAAAATAGTATGTGAAACAGAATATGATGGTTCATTAGTTTTAAGAAAAACACACAAACAATCATTTAAAAACCATAAAACAGTATTAAACCCTAAAAGTGAAAGATTAGTATTTCCAAATTATTTTGAACCAATAATAGATCCAGATACTTATGCTAAGGTTAAAAAAATAAGAGAAGCAAGAATTAAAACTCAAACCCCTGTTGATGTAAACAGGTATAGAGGAATTGTATTTTGTAAGAATTGTGGAAAACCATTAGTATATAGAAAATATAGAAACGATAATCCATATTATCTATGTCATAATTCTGAATGTAAAAATAAAGCCTTCATTAAAGTAGATGTTTTAGATGGGGTTATAAAATCAGAAATCACTAAGTTTAATGACTTAATAAAAAATAATAAAAAGCTAGTAGAAAACTACGCAAAGAATTATATAAATAGTAATTCTAAAAAAGAAGCATTAGCTATAGTTCCAGTTGAAGAAATAGAAACATTAAAAGAAAGATTAATTAAAATAGATAAACTTATAGCTAAACTATTTGAATCAGAAGCTGATGGAACAATACCAAAAGCTACATTCCAAAGAATGATGACTAATTATACTGAAGAACAAAAAGACATTGAAGCTAAGTTAAATAATTATTCAAAAGCCACACCTAATAATGAATCTACTAAAGATTTAGATGTAAGAATTAAAGAATTCTTTAAAATGATATCTTTAATGTCATCAAAAGAACAAATCGAATTTGTTGATTTACAAAGTTTATTTGATAAGATAAATGTTTATAAAAGTAAAAACAGTCTTACTGTAAATCCTATATATAAGGATATAAATTTATTTGTAGAGGAGTTCAATTGTAATGTACTTAATAAATAATAAAAAAGTTGCTGCATACATTAGATTATCTAGTGAAGATGAAATACAACAAACCTCAATCGATAATCAAATGGATATAATTACAGCATATTGTAATCAAAATAATTTAGTCCTAGTTAATATATATACGGATGATGGATACACAGGCACAACATTTAATAGACCAGCATTTAAAAGAATGTTACAAGATTTAGACGCTGGTATTGTTAACTGTGTAATAACTAAAGATGTTTCAAGATTAGGAAGAAGCATGTTGGGTGTAGGAAGATATATTGACGAATATTTTATTAATAACAATATTAGATATATATCAATAATGGAAAACTACGATTCAGCAGCTAATAATAATGAAGAATCAATGGGATTAAGATTATTCCTAAATGATTATTATGCTAAAGAATGTAGTAAAAGAACCTTTAATAGAATTAGAAAAAAAGCTAAAGAAACAAATATCACAGCCTTAGGATGTTATGGGTATATAAAGGATAAGAATGGGAATCTCTTAATTGATGAAGAGGTAGTAGATAATGTTAGATTTATTTTCAACGAATATAAAAATGGTAAATCTAAAAAAGAAATAGCTAATTCATTAAATGAACGAAATATATTAACACCATTATTATATAAAAAACAAAGAGGGTATTATCTTAATAGAAATATAGATGAATCTTCATCTTTATGGAATGAAAGTATGCTTGGAGATATTTTAAAAAATGGACAATATACTGGTGATGCATATAATCTTATTAATGCACGTAGAAGGTGTGATACATCATATAAAAAGCATCCACCTTTAATAATTAATAATACTCATCCAGCAATAATAAGTCATGAGTTATTTGAAGAAGTGAAAAGAATTAGAGAATCAAGAAAAACTAATAAGGGTGAATCATTAAACATAGAAAAACTTAGTAAGATGCTGTACTGCCCAGTATGTGGTAAAGCATATAATGCATCTACAAGAAAAACATCTAAGGCTTTCACATATTCTCATAAAGATTGTAGTGTATCATTTAGCAATAATCTTATTCATGATACCTTATATAGATTAGCTTTAAAACATCTTAATGAGATTAAAGCAGATCCTAAGAAATTTGAACGAAAGGTTATAGAATCAAAGATAGACCTTAAACAATACAAAAAGTTTATGGACGAACTATCATTAGAAAGAAAGAAATTAGATGATAGTATCCAATCATTATTTGAAGAATATATTGAAGGTAATCTAACTAAAGAAGAATATCAAGAAAAATTAGAAATATTAAATGACGATTTGAACTATTTAACAAAAGAAGAAAATAAATTAAAGATTTCTAAATATAAAGAGACTCAAGCATCAAAGCAAGCATCTGATTTCTTAATGGAAATCTTTAATATGAATATTAAGCATATAAGTAAGGTTGAATTAATTAAAAAAGTAATTAATAAAGTTGTACTTACTAAAGTTAATGATGAAATGATAATTCATAACATAGAATACAAATTCTGAGATTATTTAAAAAACGAATAAAAATCAACAAGATCAAGTTAGACGCTTGGTCTTTTTCTTATAAAAATGTTGATTATTGTCGTTATATGAAGTATAATTATATTAATAAATAGATTGCTACAATTTCATATATATAAAGATTGCTCTATGTGAATTTTTACATAGATTTTTTGTGTTTTTGTGAATAAAACATATAAAAATTAATATAAAGCAACTAATATAGATGTCAATAAGTAAAAAGATAAAAATATTAATTGTTTTTAACTAAAGGAGTGAATTTAAACAAGAATAAAAAACCTCATTATCAAAAGAGGTTAAAACCAAATATGAGGTAGATTTGTATGGTATTAAATTTGTAACTAGTTTTTCTTGTAAAGCTGATTTTTACTCATTAATCCATATATAAGTCTTACAAGCTTTCTAGCAGTTAAAGTAGCGGCGCGAGTACGTTGGTGAGTCTTAACTTCCATGAATTTCTTCATGTAGTAATCATTGTATTCTTGATTGAATCTTGAAACAAAAATTGCAGACTCAATTAAATAATATCTTAAGAAGGTGTTGCCAGTTTTAGTCATTGGAGTATCTTCATTCTTAGAAGGACCAGATTGTTTTTTTCTCCAAGTAAGACCTGCATACTTAGCTAAAGCTTCCTCATCATCAAATTGTTTAATAGATCCAATTTCAGATAATATACCTGCAGCCATAACTGGACCTATTCCAGGAATAGAACGTAAGCAAGTATATTCCTCTGATAAATAACCTTTAATTAGGTTTTCAATCTCTTTATCAATGTGCTTAAGTTCGGCTTCATAGCACCTTAAAATTGAAAGTGAAGATGAAATAGCAGTATTGATAGGGTCATAAGCTTGTTTATCTAAACGAAAAGAAGCTTTAGCACATTTTTGTAAGGTTTCAGCAATCTTCTTTGAATCATCAAAACGATTTTTAGAAGCTTGAGAAATAAAGGAAGCTAAGTCTTCAATAGAAGAATTAATTATTTCTTCAGGAGATTTATATTCTTCTAAAATAGCTACAGCAGTAGCCCCAAATTCATTAGAAAATGGGTTATCAGAGCCATTTTTAGTGGTTAAAGTAGAAAATTTAAGAAATATGTTATTTAACACATAAGCCTTTTCTTTAACGATTTGATCACTAATATGTTTTCTATGACGAGTCAATCTTTGTAAAGCAAGTCCTTGATTAGCTTTTACAGGGTGAAGCTTATCACATTTACCACATCTAGCCATATCCGCTAAAACAAACGCATCATCTGGATCTGTTTTATCTTTATCAGTGAATGTCTTACGGTAGTTGGCACTGGTTTTTGGATCAATTTGATAAACTAAAACATTGTAAGGTTTTAGAAAATCTGAACAAGCCAAATACTGTGCAATGTGATAAGAATACATACCAGTTGATTCTAAAACAATAACCAAATTTTCAAAAGAATTTTTAGACAAAGAATTAATAAGTTTGGCTTCAATTACTGAAGCACCATCTAAATCATTAGGTGAAGAAAATGAAGTAATTCTTTTAGAATCAGAGTTCATAGCATGAATCTGATTAGAGCATTTTGAAACGTCGATTCCGACGTATAAGCAATTTAATAAAGACATATAGAGTACCTCTTTCATGGATTGATATAACTGAAGTCCTAGCCTTGAAAGATAACCTCAACCTCGCAATATAAGAACTATCGGTGCCAAATGGATAAATGAGTAATGGGGAACCGTGAACAGCAACTAATCAGAGGAATATGTCAATCAAGCAGGTTTGCAGGCTTAATAGAGCGGTCTAGCCGCAAGGAGTGGAAAGCACATTAATCAGGATATATCTAATTAAATTATATCACTAGGACTTCAATTATTAAATATGTAGTTAGGGCTTATCCAAGGTCCTAAATCTACACTACATATTATACGAGGAGCGGTGTATATGGTATACATTTCAAAATTATCATGTAACAAAAATATATATAGTTTATATACGTATAAACCATATGATGATAACAGATTCTTTAATAAAATTGATTCATTAATATGTGAAGAGGATAATTTATCTGACAATTATTTAAGAATCATAGAAGAATATGTTAATTTGTACAAGGATGAATTAGTATTTAATCTAACATGTAAAAGAAATTATGACTATATTTGTCCTGTAATTAGTAATGATAAATTTTACAAATTAAATAAAATGATTTCCAAATCATTAAGTGATGAATTAAATGTTCCATTATTGTTAGATTTTTTTAATGAACCATCTATGAATAAAATAGATTATAAAGATAAATATACAAAAGATGAAACAGTAGAATTTACAGTTAATGAAAAATATATAGATAAAGATATATTATTCATAGATACATTAACATCAACAGGCGTTGTATTAAATTATATTGGATCTAAATTTAGTGACAAGTCTTATGTTGATTTTATTACTGTTGGTGTAAGATTTAATGCGCCTGACATTAGTAATACACAAATTCAAAGTGTTGAAGAATTAGATTTTAAATTAGACTGTTTATATAATGATGGTTATGTTGTTGAAATTAAAGGATTATTTAATAAAAAAGATGTGAAAGTGGATTTAAGAAGAAATTTATCTATTGTAATTGGAGCTAATGGTGATGGTAAAACCACAGCCTATAAAATAGCTACATTAGCTACAAGTGGCTATTTGGAAGATATTTTACAGTTATGTAAGTTTTATTTTAATTCTATTCACATTAATTATTTTAAAGATAATCAATTAGCGACAACTAAGACTATTGAATATAAAGATGTAATTCCTTCTAGAAAAAGAATAATTAAGCTATTTAATCCTAAAGAATCTGATAAGGCTAATATAAATGAAATAAGAACAACTTTAATTAAAAGATTAAAAACAATAATAGATTTGTCATATGCTAAAGATGTAATTAAAAAGAAAAATCGAAAGTTTTTGGTAAGATTTTTAAGAAAAATTACTGATGAAGAATACATTTCTATATATAGAAAAATAATTTATGGAGATAACACTTGTAATAATGATATTATAAAATTATTAAGAAAAAATAATCTTGATGTAAAATATAATATTATTAAAGATTTATTAAATTTATTAGTAAATAATAGTTTCATTAAAGATGATTCATCATTAATAGAGACATTTGTTTTTAATTATTTTGATTGTACAACAAGTAGAAAGTTAACTCAGAAAATTTATAAACGTGAAATTATATTTGACGACGAAACCGGTATTGAATTTGAAGATTATGCTGATGAATATTTTTATGATGAACCAGAAACTTATAATGAAGTTCCTGAATACGAAGAAAATTATAAAATGCAAGAGATGGCAGAGGAAGATTATAGATGGTCTCATATAAATGAATACTCTGATGATTATTATGAAGAATACGATGGATATAATGGTATGGATGTTGAACCTGATGATAGAGATATAGAAGACTATTATGACCGTATGGCAGAATATGAAGATAGAATGTATTCAGGCTATGAACATACTCGTTGGGATGCAGATTATTTTCCAGGTTTCACTCTGAAAAATGGATTATGTTGTTTATATCCATATGAATTAGTGAAATCATATATGTTAGAAAAGAGAACATCTAGATTTAAACAAAAAGAATTATATGTTGATGGATTAGTTATAAGAAATATGGATTATTTAGATATTATTAATGATTATGTTAAAAGTTTAGAAAACTACAATACTCATGAAAATAATATTGATGAACACTTAGAAAGTGAATTAAATGATTATTTGGTTAAAAATCAATATTTAATTCAGTTTGGTTTATACTCTGTTTTAGATAAAGTTGGGTTTGAAAAATTATCTAATTGTTTAAAAAACAAGCAAATGAAAAATAGAAGAGAGTTTATTGATTCATTTAAAAAGATTGTTGAGTCTACTAAAAATAGGATAACTAATAAGACTTTAATTATCGAAAAAATATTAAATAAATATTATGTAAATAAAACTGTAACAATTTTAAATAATACTATTTACGTATTAGATAAGGAAAATAATTATATCCCAATTAATTCCTTATCAGCAGGAGAAAGAAATTTAATGTTGATATTATTATATATTTGTATAAATGATAATAGTATTATTTTAGACGAACCTGAATTATCAATGAATATTACTTGGCAAAATGAATTAATTAAAGACATTTTTAGATTACAACATCCTAATCAACGTTTTATTATATTAACGCAAACACCTGCACTTGTTTCATATCCAGAATTAACAAAGTTTTTATCCTCAGTAAATAATAATGATAACAATAATTATGAATATAGTTCGTATATAGGTGGAACGTATGATGAAATCATTGAAGAAGAAACGTCAACGAATAAAACCATAATAGAGTTTTTTGATTTGCCATTTTAATAGGGAGGTAGTTTAATGAGAGAATTTACAGTGAATAGTTTTCAAAAGGCCTCTAATAAAGATTTATATAATAATGAGTTATTTAATTATAAAACTAATAAAAAAGATTCTATTATTGTTGAAGGTCCTGAAGATATTTCTTTTTATAGATCATATTTATTAAATGTGTATGATGATTTATTTATACCTAATATTAAATGTGTAAATGATGGTAAGAAAGAAGTATTGAAATTAGCTAGAAATAATATTGTTAAATCTAATAAATATATTGTTGATTTAGATTATGATAATAAAGATAAATTAGAAAGTTATGGTGTAGTGTCAACTACAGGATATAGTATGGAAAACTTTTATTTCTATATTGATGAAGATAACAACAATTTATCCGAATTAATTAAAGTAATATGTAAAGATTATGGTATAGTTTATAAAGCAGAAGATTTTATTGAATATGAATTAATTAAAAAGTTAAATGAATATATAGATAATAAATTATATTATTATGCTTATATGAAAACATTGCATGAATTTAATAGACCTTTTTCAAAAAATGTTAAAGAAGAAACAAATAATTTTAAAGAAGTAATAAATAATGAATTAGAAGGCTATTCAGAATATGAAAGAAATAAGATTAAATCTAGATTAATTGATAATATCAATCTAATTAAAGATTCAAAATATTTATATATTAGAGGTCATGATTTATTTGATATTATGTATGAATATTTTACAGAATGTATGTTCATAGATAATTCTAAAATAACAAAAAGATATTTATATTCTTTAGCAGAATATTTATATGTACCAGAAGAATTTAAAAAGAAATTAATAAAATAGGTGTAAGTAATGGATTATGTTAATGAAATAAATGATGAATATGAGAAAATAGCAGAAGAGATAAATAACAGATTGTTTAAACATCCTCAATTAAACAAAAATATAGATTATGAAAAAGAATTAATAAAATTTGATGTTTATCAAAGATTGATGGAATGTGGTCTAGATTCAATAATTGATAATTATTTAGAAAGTTATAGTATTATTAGTATTGATTTTGATGATATTATTCATGTAGTTCATGAAAGAAAAATAGTTAATTATTATAATGGTAATATTAACTTAAATAATCCAATATCATTTAACTTCATTGAAACCACTGATTCTAGAACCATATTAATTGTTGAATCTAATTCTAATATTAAGATGTCAGATATAAATAAAGTAATTGATACTGTAAAAGAAAAGATAAAAAATACATGTATTATATTTGCTAGATATAATAATGATAGATTAGAAGATAATCAAATTAAAGTATTAATTATTAATACTATTGCTGAAGATGGTAAAGGCGATTCAACAGTTGTTGAAAAAGAAATAGATAAAGATTATAATTTAGATGATATAGCTAAATTGTGTAAAGAAAATAACAATTACTCAATTAATTTTATACAAAGTATAACAAATTTGGGTTTTTGTAAGTGTCAAATAATAAGAAATAAAATATTAAATTAAGTTAAACCTTCATTTGATGTCAGGTGGTGAAAAAATGAAGATTCATGCAATTGTTGTTGCTAAATCAAGAAAGAATAATGGTTATTGTTTAGTTATATATGATATAGATAATAATTGTTTTAGACGATTGATTTCAAATAGCCCTTTTAGACAAGATAAAGAATTATTTTTTCATGAATGTTTATATGCCAATAATCGAGAGATTAGGTTGAAAGATGAACTTTATGCTTATATTGATAGTAGAAATACTGGAGATTTAATACAACCAGAAAATTATTATTTGCATATAAAAAGAAATTTTGAATTTGTTAAACATTTAAAGGTTCAAGAAATTAAAAAAATAATTAAAAAACATATTGATACTACTGATTATATTTTTGAAAATCATTTAAATAAACTAATAACCCGAAACTCATTAACAAAGTCATTTTTGATTTGTGAAGTAGAAAATCTTCGTTTCTACACCATTAGTAAACAAAAAAATGATTTTACAACTTATGATAAATGTGAGTGTGATTTCACATACAAAGGAATAGAATATAAAAATTTTTCAGTAACCATTAAAGGGTCAAGAGATGACGATATAGAAAAATATAGTGGTAATTTTTATAAAAAGGCTTTGGTAGGATTTAGTATAGGTCATCAATATAATGGGTATCATTATAAATTTTTATGCTCCTTTTTAGGACGTGCAAAGGAGGAAGAAAATGAATAGATTATATACTATTGGTTATGCTAATAAAAGTATTGAAGAATTCATAAATTTGCTTAAAGCTTATGATATAAATTGTATTGTTGATGTTAGAAGTATGCCATTTTCTAAACAATATCCTTTATATAATGAAATGGAATTAAAAAAATGTTTAAGTAATCATGATATAAAATACCTTTCATTTAAAAAGGAGTTTGGTGCTAGACGAGATGAATATGAGTTATATTCTGAAATTACAACTTATGAAAACAATATTATTGATGTTGTAGATTTTAAAAAAGTATGGAATCATCAAAATTTTGGTAATGGTGTAAAACGTGTATTGAACGGATTAAATAAAAGTTTGAATATTTGTTTTTTGTGTAGTGAAAAGTATGCGTATGATTGCCATAGAGGAATTATGGTTGCAGAATATTTTTTTAGAAAAGGTTATAAAGTTGATCATATTGTAGATAGTTCCAATTTAATTGAACATGAAAAAATAGAAACCTTTTTACATGAAAATTTCATGAAAGCTAAGAACAAATTTGAAAAGAATCATGCAACTCAATTAAACGAGTTACAATATGCTAGTAATTTATTTGGAATAAATTTAATCGACGAATATATAATTTTTTGGAAGGACTTTTTTAAAACATATTCAAGAGAAAAAGCGTTTGAACTAAGAAATTATGAAATAGGATATCAGAAAGGAAATGATGAAGATGAATAACATTTATACAATTGGATTTACAAAGAAAGATGCTAAGACATTTTTTGAATTAATTAAAAATAATAATATTTCATTGGTAATAGATGTTAGATTAAATAATACTTCTCAGCTTGCAGGTTTTTCAAAGTATCCTGATGTTAAATATTTTTTGGCAAAGTGTGCAAAATGTTATTATAAATCTGATAAAAAATTTTCACCACTTGAATCAACACTAGATGATTACAAGAAAAAGAGAATTAATTGGAATGAATATGTATCTCAATTTAACGAAACAATGGAAAAGCGAAATATAAAAAAATATATAATTGATAACTATAAACCTATTTTAGAAAAAGAAACAATTTGTTTTCTTTGTAGCGAAGAAACACCGGAAAATTGTCATAGGAGATTAATTGCAGAAATATTCGTTGAAATATTTGATGAATATTCAATAGTGCATTTGAAATAGAGTTTATTATAATGGAGACTAAGTTTAAGATACTTAGTCTTTTTTCTATTCCCATATAAAATTGTTTTATATCCTATTATATATAAATAAGGTTGTTTCGGGCATTATTCCCATGTTGATTTTTTTCTGGTAAAACTCTTACTACTAAATTAATTTCAAGTGTGATTGACTCAAAATATTTAATAGGAGATGGAAGTGGTGGTGGAAAAGGTAAAATATTTGTAATGGAGGCTTGTGAATATATGGAAAGCTTTCTAAACTATAATCCTGATATATTAGTTATTCTAAATATTGATTATGATCATTCTGATTATTTTAATAACAAGGAAGAGTATTTTAACGCCTTTAATAAGCTTGCCTATAAATCAAAGCTAGTTATTGCAAATGGTGATGATAGATATTGTCAAAAATTATCTAAAAATAACATTATATTTTTTGGAATAAATGATAATAATGATCTTTCTTTCACATATTACAAAGGAACTACAATTATAGACCATCACGCTATAAAATTCCCACTATATGGAATTCATTATGCATACGATTTAGCAGCCTGTTATGCAGTAATGAAGGAATTAGATATAGATATATTAAGGCTTATTCATAAGATTAAAAGGTTTCAAATGCCAAAAAGAAGATTTGAAGAAAGAAATTATCATAATAAAATAATAATTGCAGATTATGCTCATCATCCAACTGAAATTAGTTTTTTACATGAAACTATTATTAATAGGTATCCTAATAAAAAAAATTGCATCATCTTCGAACCTCATACTTATACAAGAACAATTACCTTTTTAAATGATTTTAATAATACCTTGGCTTTATTTGATAAGTGCTATTTATTACCTGTATTTACAAGTGCTAGAGAGAATAAAAATATTAAACTTGATGAATTTATAAAAAGTAGTCTTAATTATCCTTATATAAATTTTAATGATATTAAATCAATAATAAATGAATATGATGTTATATTATTTGTAGGCGCAGGTAGTATTTATAATTTATATTTAAAACTATTTAATGATAATATTTTCTAATTATATTTGTTTTTTAAGAGAATAATGTAATTATTTGTCTATAAAATCGTTTTCATTTTTTTATGTAAAATATTGAAAAGATTTTTATGCTATGCTATAATCATTATATATCGCGAGGTGAATTATAAATGGCAAATACAACTATTTACGATGTTGCAGGTAAGGCAGGAGTATCTTTAGCTACTGTCAGTCGTGTAATGAATAATCCTGAAAAAGTTAATGCAGAAACAAGAGATAGAGTCCTTAAAGTTATTAAAGAGTTAGGATATAGACCAAATGCCATAGCTAGGGGACTTGCAAGTAGAAAAACAACTACAATTGGTATTATTATGGCTGATATTTCTCGTGCTTCAACCTCACAATTATTAACAGGTATCGTAGATATCGCAAAAAAATATGATTATGCTATTAAGATTTTCACTATTGGAGAAAATGATGATATCCGCGAAACTATGCGTGTAATTATTGCAGAACAGGTTGATGGAATTTTATTCTTAAATGATGAACTTGTACATGATGATATGGATTTAGTTATTGGTCAAATTCAAGATGCTCAAATTCCTGTTGTTTTATGTAATGTTTTTTATGATGGAACAGATATTCCATCTGTAAATATAGATTATGAAAAAGCTACTTATGAAATCACTAAGGAATTTATTAGTGAGGGTAGAAAGAATGTATATTTACTTTCTACTGTTCGTAGATATTCAGTTAATAATCATAAGCTTATTGGATATACAAGAGCTATGGAAGAGGCTGGATTAGAACCAATGGTATTCCGCACAAGTGGTGATGTTCAAATAAATTCTTTGCATTTTGAAGAATTTTTAAAGACAAAAAAAGTTGATGGAGTTATTGCAGTACGTGATAGTATCGCAGTAAGCTTTATCAATATGGCAATAAAAAATGGACTTAGAGTACCAGAGGATGTTGCGGTGGTGGGCTTACAAAATACAAAATATGCAATTTTATCACGTCCAACCTTGACATGTGTTGACACTCCGGTGTATGATATAGGTGCTGTTTCAATGCGTCTTCTTACTAAGTATATGAAAAATGAAGAGGTAAGTGAAACAAGAGTAGTATTACCATATCGAATTGTAAAAAGAGAATCTAAATAGCTTGATGAAGAGGATTTAGTAGAAAATACTAATTGATTTAAGAGAGTCTATGGTGGTGAAAATAGATATAATGGTATTTTTGAATTACAGCCTTTGAAAGCATTATTAATAAGTGTCATACTTTTAGTATGAAATTAAGGTGGTACCGCGGTTAAAATCGTCCTTAGCTATGGCTAAGGATTTTTATTTTTATAAAATTAGGAGGAATTATTTATGGGTATTTATGAAGAATTAGAATGGAGAGGATTAATTAAGGATGTATCTGATCCCTCATTAAGAGAAAAATTAAATAATGGAGGAATGACCTTTTATATTGGTACTGACCCTACAGGAGATAGTTTACATATTGGTCATTTTTCAAGCTTTTTAATTTGTAAAAGATTAAAGGATAGTGGTCATAATCCAATTATTTTAATCGGTGGAGGTACAGGATTAATTGGTGATCCTAAGCCAGATAGTGAACGTCCTATGATTACATATCAAGAGGTAGAGCATAATTATAATTGTTTAAAAACTCAAATCACTAAGCTATTTGGTTGTGAGGTAGTTAATAATTATGATTGGTATAAGGATATTAATTTTATTGATTATTTAAGAGATTTTGGTAAATATTTCAATATTAATTATATGCTTAATAAGGATATTATTGCTAGAAGATTAGATGCTGGTATTACTTATACTGAATTTTCATATATGATTATGCAGGCATTAGATTTCTGGTATTTAAATAAACATAAAAATGTTACTCTTCAGGTTGCAGGTCAAGATCAATGGGGAAACATTACTGCAGGTATTGAATTAATTAGAAAAAAAGAAGGAAAAGAAGCTTATTCATTTACTATGCCTTTATTAACTAAGAGTGATGGTTCAAAATTTGGTAAAACTAATGGAAAAGCTATTTGGTTAGATATTAATAAAACATCTGCATATGAAATGTATCAATTTTTTATTAATTCAGAAGATTCTAAAGTAATTGATTACCTTAAATTTTTAACTTTCCTTTCTAAAGAAGAAATTGAAGAATTAGAAAGAAAAAATAATGAAGCTCCTCATTTAAGAGAAGCTCATAAAGCTTTAGCACGTGAAGTAATTACATTTATTCATGGTAAGGAAGCATATGATGAGGCTATAAAAATTAGTGAAGCTTTATTTAGTGGTAATATAAAGAGCCTTACTGCAGATGAAATAGCTCAAGGATTTAATGAATTACCTTCAATTGAATCTCATGAAGGCAGTTTAGTTGATGCCTTAATATTAAGTCATCTTGCATCAAGTAAAAGAGAAGCAAGAGAGTTCATTCGTAATGGTGCTGTATTAGTTAATGGTGATAAAATTACTGATGAACAATATCAATTATCTAAGGATTTAGCTATCGAAGGAAGATTTATTGTATTACGTCGTGGAAAGAAGTTATACTCTTTAATTAAATATTAAATTATAGGGATTGTTTTTACAATCCTTTTTATATAGGGGGCTTAAAATGATTTTATCTCCAAAAGAAATTAGATTATTAGAAACTAAATATTTAGAGGAAACTAGAATAACAAATAAAGAACTAATTTATAAAGCAGCATTAGCTATTTATGAATCATACAATTATTTTGGTAATATTTTAATTATTACTGGAAAAGGAAATAATGCTAGTGATGGCTATGCCTTAGCTACAATACTAATTGACAATGGAATAATTCCTTCATTATTTTTATGTGAAGATAATTTTACAATTGATGGAAAATATTATTATGATTTAGCTTTAGCTAAAGGTGCAAAAATAGTTTCTAATTTAGATACTATTAATAATTATGATATTATTATTGATGCGATATATGGTATTGGGTTTAAGGGAGAATTAAATGATAAAATAAGTAATATAATTAACATTATTAATAATAGTAATAAATATGTTATTTCTATTGATATTAATTCAGGTCTTAATGCATTAAATGGTTTAGCTAAAAATGCGATTAAATCTAATTTAACAATTTCATTAGGTTATTATAAATATGGTCATTTTCTTAATAATGCTAAGGATTATACAAATAAATTAATTAATAAGGATTTAGGATATAGTTATCTACATGATATTGAGTTATTTAACATTTTTAATGCAAAAGAATTAATAGAAAGAAGAAAGAATTTCTCTAATAAAGGAGATTATGGCTATGTAGGTATTATGGGTGGTTCTAGATTGTATCCTGGAGCTATAAAATTAGCATCATTAGCACAAAATTCTTTATATGCTGGATGTGGAGTATCTAGAATAATAGTACCAGACATAATTAGTGATAAATTATATCCCTATGTATTAGAGGCCACTATTTATCCCCTAAAATCAAATGGAAATAACTTTATTTTTGATGAAATCGAGTTGAAAAAGGCTATTAATAGACTTAATTGTTTATCAATTGGAGTTGGAATATCTCTTGATAAAGAAATAGAGTCAATATTAGAATATTTAATATTAAATTTTGAAGGTAATTTAATTATTGATGCTGATGCCTTAACAATATTATCAAAAATGAATTTAAATATATTAAATAATTCCAAGGGAAATATTATTTTAACACCTCATTTAAAGGAGTTTTCTAGAATTACTAATTTAGAAATAAATGAAATACTTGAAAATCCAGTTAATGTATGTAGAGATTTTACTAAAAAATATAATGTTACATTATTACTTAAAGGACCTACAACAATAATTACAGATAAAAATAAAACCTATTTTGTAAATAGTGGTACTCCTGGTATGGCTACTGCAGGTTCGGGTGATGTATTAATTGGAATCCTTACTGGTTTATTGGGCTATTTGAATTCAAATTTAGTAAATATAGTTTCTTTAGGTGCATTTATTAATGGTTTAGCAGGAGAATATGCTAAAGAAGAATTTGGAGAATATGGTATGGTTTCTTCTGATACTGCAAGATGTGTTTCAAAAGTGATGAAATTAATCGAAACTTAATTTGATATCTACATCATTCGACATTATTTTAGAAAATAAGCTGTATAATTAGCTTGAATGAGGTGGAATCATGAAGAAAATATTAGTTGTTGATGATAATGAAATGAATCTTGAAATTTCTAGTACTATTTTAGAAGAAAATGGCTATTTAGTAGTAGAAGCCAAGGATGGATATGAGGCTATTAACAAATATAATAATGAAGATAATATTAATCTTGTATTATTAGATATTTTGATGCCAGGATTAAGTGGCTATGATGTTGCAAAAACAATAAGAAAGATTGATAAAATGACTCCTATTTTAGCATTTACTGCAAATTCATCCCTAGCAGATAGACAAATGATATTTGAAAGTGGAATGAATGATTGTATTTATAAGCCTATAAAAGTTGATATTTTATTAAAAAAAATAAAAGAACTATTAAAATAATTATCATTTCACATAATTTCCCAAAAAAATTTAGTATTTTTCCGAGATTTTATGGTTATACTATAAGTGTCTTATAAAAGACGCTATCTATCAAAATCTCCCTAATAATGATAGATTACTTTTTTCATAAGCAAACTATAACTCTCCCAATTTGTAAAGAACAGCCTTCCCTAGCTGTTCTTTACTTTTTTTCTTTTATTTATACATTATTAATTGTATAATAATTGTAGATTAAATTTTACTGAGGGATATTATGAAGCTTAGAGAAGATATAAATGATTTTATTTCAACAATTCCAAATAATGTTAAGATTGTTGCGGCAACAAAATATGTTACTACATTAGAAATGAGAGATTTATATAATGCAGGAATAAAAGATTTTGGTGAAAATAGAGTGGATACTTTTTTAGAGCATAAATCTCTATTAAATGATTTAGATATTTCATGGCATTTTATAGGACATCTTCAAAGAAATAAAGCTCATCTAATTGTCAATGAAATTGAATGCCTACATTCCTTAGATTCTTTAGAACTTGCAGGAATTATTGATAAGCTTAGAAAAAAACCTCTAGATTGTTTTATTGAGGTTTCTATTAATGAAGAAGAAAATAAAAATGGAATTAAGCTTGAATATTTATATAGTTTTATTGAACAGGTATTAAAATATAGAAATATAAATATTGTTGGATTAATGATGATGGCTATTAAGGATTCTTCTAAAAAATCCTTAATTCATCAATTTAGTAGCTTATCTAAATTAAAAACTGAGATAGAAGAGGATTTTAATATAAAAATCCCCTATTTATCAATGGGAATGAGTGATGATTATAAAGAAGCACTTGAATGTGGAGCTACTCATTTAAGATTAGGAAGAATTTTATGGACGATTTAGAACAATTTAAAAAGAGAATACATTCAGCATTATTAAGAGCCCAAGAAAATAAGGTAATATTATTCCCTTTTTTAAGCGATAGAGAAAGTGATATTTTATTAAAGGAAGCAAAAGTATTTAATATTTATGTATTAGATGATGGAGGAATTATTAATGCTGAAAGAAAAAGATATTTAATTACTCCATTTAAGACTAATGTTGATTTTAAGATAGTTGTATATAATATTATATATAATAAAAAATATTATAGTATTTCTCATAGAGATATTTTAGGATCTTTAATGGGATTAGGTATTAAAAGAGAATGTATTGGAGATATAGTATTAATAGATAAGGATTGTTATTTTGCCTGTACAGAAGAGATTTCTAGTTTTATCGAGGAAGAATATAATTATGTAGGAAATACTCCTATTAAGCTTGAAAGAATAGATTATCCTATTATTCATGAAATTAACTATGAATATAGATTATGTTTTTTAGCATCATTAAGACTAGATGCGGTTGTAGCACAAGCTACAGGTGTATCTAGAAAGGAAGCTAATGAAATGATTACTCTAGGTCTTGTGATGGTAAATCATGAATTAATATATAACACTAGTCATAGTGTAGCATTAAATGATGAATTAAGTATTAGACATAAGGGACATTTTACCATTAGTAATATTGGAAATGAAACTAAAAGTGGAAGAATTAAAGTTGAAATTGGAAAGAGGGTATAATATGAGAATTGGTATTATTGCAGCAATGGAGCCAGAACTTGATATTTTAAGGGATGCATTATTAGATGCAGAAGAGGAAATTAAGCTTGGAATTAGCTTTTATCCTGGTATGATTGGGGAATGTGAGGTTGTATTAGCGTTATCTGGAGTTGGTAAGGTTAATTCAGCGATGTGTGCTACATTATTAATTAGTGAATATGAATGTACTTTTATTATTAATACTGGTATAGCAGGAGGAATGAAACCACTAAAAACACGTGATGTTGTCATTGGTACTAAGCTATGTTATCATGATTTTGATACTACTATTTTTGGTTATAGCTATGGACAGGTACCAGGATGTCCAAAGTATTATGCATCTAGTCTTGAGAGTATTCTATTAGTAAAAAAAGCTTTAAATAAATTAGGAATTAATTATAAAGAGGGCACAATTTATTCTGGTGATCAATTTGTGTCATCTTGTCTTCAGCTTGAAAAAATAGGGATAGAAGAGGGAAGTCTTTGCGAGATGGAAGGTGCTAGTATTGCTCAAGTGTGTGTTAAGGCTGGAGTTGAATTTGTAGTATTAAGATATATTTCTGATATTATTGGAGATGAAAATCAAATTGATGATTATTTAAAATTTGAAGAAGATATGGCAAATAGAAGCTCTAAAATTTGTTTACAAATTTTGAATAATTTAGAATAGAATAGATAATAATAAGGATGGTGAATGATTAATGATTATTGCCATCCTTATTTTATTTAGTATTATTGTTATTAGCTCTTTACCCATAGGTATTCATATCCTAAGTAGAGATGATACAATAAAAATATATTTTACTCTTTTTAATCATGACATCTTAATCCCCCACCAACGATTCATAAAATATGAGAGTAAAAAAATTAGTAAGATAAGGAATAACTGGCATAAAAATAATATATTCATCAAAAATGTTATCTCTTATAGTGTGGTTGATGTCTTCTATGTCGCAAAATGTACTAAAAATCAGGAATTATATGGAATTGCTGATGGATTATTTATTATTATGGCCAATTATTTATATAGTATATTAAACTGCCGAGCTAGAGGCATAAAAGACTCTATTATTAGGCTAGAAGAATCACGCTATAAGGGGATTGATTATTATCTAAAGGCTCATACAAGTATATTTCAAATAATATGGGCCTTTATTATTACGATATTTATGAGGTGAAGTTATGCATCCTATTAATGATTTATTAGAAATATCATTAGAATCATTGCAAAAAATGATTGAGGCTAATACTATTATTGGAACACCATTAGAATACAATAATTGTGTTATTTTACCTATTTCAAGTTTAAAGCTTGGTTTTGTTAGTGGTGGTGCTGATATTAAGGATACTAATAAAGAAGAACCATTATTTGGTGGTGGCACTGGTGGAGGAGTTAGTATAAATCCAGTAGGATTTTTAGTAATAAATAATAATGAAGTATCCTTATTAGCATTTAATTCAGATACTAATTTAGTTGATTCTATTTTATGTAAGATGCCTGATGCATGTAAAAAAATGATAGAGTTATTTAAAAATAACGCTCCTATTAAAGAAATATAGTGAATTAAATAATAAAATGTGATACTATTATTTCGGTGATAGTATGAAGTTTTATGCGATTAAGGGTGAAAACACTTCATTTATTGTTGATAGCTGGGATGAGGCTCAAATCAAAATAAAGGAATGTGTTAAACCAAAATATAAATCCTTTAATAGTTTAGAAGAAGCTGAGGCTTTTATTAGTGGTGAGGCAATTAAAAATGAAATAAATGGTCCTGTTGCTTATATTGATGGTTCTTATAATGATATAAATGGTGAATATTCTTTTGGCTGTGTTTTATTAGTTGATGGAAAGGAATATTCTTTTAATAAAAAATATGAAGCTGATGAATATTCAAATTCTAGAAATGTTTCAGGAGAAATTAAAGGAGCAGGCTTTATTATTCAGTATGCTATAAATAGAGGATTTAAAAGCCTTGATATTTTTTATGATTATATAGGTATTGAAAAATGGTTTATGCACGAATGGAAGGCCAATAGTGAAATTGCAATTAAATATGTAGAATTTGCTGATAAGGTAAGAAATAAAATAAAAATAACCTTTCATAAGGTTAAAAGTCATACTAATGATCATTATAATGATATGGCAGATTCTTTAGCGAAGAGAGCTTTAGGTATTTAAAGGTCTCTTTTTTTTCTAAAAACGTTATTATTTTGTTGAATAATGGTTGCATTCATTATAAAATAGAGGTAAAAGGGAGGATATATTTTATGTTTTTGAATATATTTTCAGATTATTCTGATTCAATGCCGTCGTTTTCGTTTGATGGTAGTGTGGTTGCATGGTTTGCCTTTATAATGATGATTATTGGTGGTTTAGGCTTATTCTTATATGGAATTGAACTAACAGGTGATTCATTAAAGGCTATTGCAGGAGACCGCCTAAAAACATTTATTGAAAAATCTACAAATACTCCAATCAAGGGTATTTTTATTGGAGCAATAGTAACTGTATTATTACAATCATCATCAGGTACTACAGCCCTAACAGTAAGCTTAGTTAGAGCAGGATTATTATCATTCCCTCAGGCTGTTGGTATTATTATGGGTGCGAATATAGGTACTACTATAACTCCATTTATGATGTCCTTGAAAATTGAAATATTTGCTTTATGGTTTGTTGGTATTGGAGCTTTAATGATTTTCTTTTTTAAGAAGGTTAAGGTTAAACAAACTGGAAGTATGCTTTTAGGCTTTGGATTATTATTCTTAGGATTATGGTTTATGGGTAATCCTTTAAAGGAAATATTATCAGAATATGAAGAACCAGTTAGAATGTTATTCTCATGGCTTGAAAATTGGCCTATATTTGGATTGTTATTAGGTACCTTGATTACGGCTCTTGTTCAATCTAGTGCGGCAACAATTCTAATTCTTCAAACTCTATTAGGTGCTGGAAGTATTACAATGGCAGGAGCTCTTCCTATATTATTAGGTTGTAATATTGGTACTACAGTAACAGCATTAATTGCTTCATTTGGTGGTGGTACTGAGGCAAAGAGAACTGCATTTGTCCATTCTTTATTTAATGTGCTCGGATCTTTATTATTCTTTATTTTAACTATTGCAGGAGTAAGTGGCAGAGGACCATTTGTATTATTGATGGATTGGATAGATGGAGCTTGGTTTAATGGGGCTAATAAGGAAATGACTTTAGCTGTGGCTCATATTATCTTTAATGTTGTTACAACATTTGTATTATTCTTCTTTGTTAAATATATGGTTAGTCTTACTAATTTCATTATTCGTGATCAACAGGATGAAAGAGAAAAGATTGTTGATGAGCTATTAGATTATTCATTAATTAATAAATCTTCAGTTTTAGCATTATCATTTGCTAAAAAGGCTATTAATTATATGGCTGAATGTGTAAAAGAATATGTTGAAATTGTTGAAAAATATAGTTTTGAGCAGATTGATGATTTACCTTCAAAGGGTTTAGAAATAGAAAAGACTGTTAATTGTCTTGATAAGAGAATTCATGATTATTTAATTAAACTTACTATTACTGATTTGGATCAAAAAACCTCTACATTATTATCTAAATATCTTGATTTAATTAAGGATTTAGAACGTGTTGGAGATCATTGCACAAATATTATAGAATTCTTTAGTGAAAGATATGATAAAAATATGCATCTATCTGATGATGGTGCTCAGGATTTATCTCAAATCTATTCAGTATTAACAAATATGGTTAATAATACTTTAGAATCATTACTAGAATGGGATAGTGAAAAAGCTACATTAGCTGTTAAATATGAAGATGAAATAGATAGAATGGAAGAATGCTTCCATGAAAGACATGTACATCGTGTTAATACTGGAAATTGTACAGTTATTAATGCTGAACATTATGTTGAGATTTTATCTAATATTGAAAGAATGGGTGACCATTTAAAGAATATTCTTGATGGTATTATGACAGAAGAATATTGTGAATATGATGAATTTAATCATTAATTTAATTAGGCTTTAGTTTTCTAAGGCCTTTTAAATTGGAAAGGAGCATTATGGAATTTAAAATTAATTCAAAATATAAGCCAACTGGAGACCAACCTAAGGCTATTGATGATATTGTTAATAATTTTAAATCTGATATAAAAAGACAAACTCTTTTAGGTGCAACTGGTACAGGTAAAACTTTTACTATGGCTAATATTATTGAAAGACTTCAAAGACCTACTTTAATACTAGCTCATAATAAGACTTTAGCTGGACAACTATATAATGAAATGAAGGAATTATTTCCTAATAATCATGTTGAATATTTTATTTCTTATTATGATTATTATCAGCCTGAGGCTTATGTGGTTTCGAGTGATACTTATATTGAAAAGGATGCTCAAATTAATGAAGAAATTGATGAAATGAGACATGCAGCTACTGCAGCATTAATGGATTATAATGATACTATTGTTGTAGCCTCTGTTTCTTGTATTTATGGTATTGGAGATCCTATTGATTACAAGGAATCTATGCTTTGCTTAAGAGTGGGGGAAACTTATAATAGAAAGAAACTATATCAGAAATTAGTTGAGATGCAATTTGAAAGAAATGATATTGATTTTAAAAGAGGAAGCTTTAGATATAGAGGAGATATATTAGAGATAATTCCTCCATCAGAACATGCTAAGGGATATAAAATAGAATTTTTTGATGATGAAATAGAACAAATTAAAACCTTTGATATTACAACAGGTCAAACTATCGCCTCAGTTGAATTTGCAAATATTTTTGCAGCAACTCATTTTGTTACTAATAAAGAAAAGCTTAATGAAGCTATTAGAAGAATTAAAGAAGAATTAGAAGAAACTATAAATAAATTTACTAATGAAGGTCATCCACTAGAAGCAGAAAGAATTGAACAAAGAACAAAATATGATATTGAAATGCTTGAACAAACTGGATTTTGTAGTGGAGTTGAAAATTATTCAAGGCATTTATCACTAAGAGGTGAAGGAGAAACTCCTGCGACATTAATAGATTTTTTTCCTGATGATTATTTACTTATTGTTGATGAATCTCATGTTACCCTACCTCAGGTTAGAGGTATGTATAATGGAGATAGAGCAAGGAAGCTTAATCTAGTTAATTATGGATTTAGATTACCATCTGCATTAGATAATAGACCTTTGAAATATGATGAATTCGATAATAAAATAAATAAAGCATTATTTGTTTCTGCAACCCCAGGTGATTATGAAAATACTTTACCTATTGTTGAACAAATTATTAGACCTACTGGTTTATTAGACCCTATTGTTGAGGTTAGACCAAGTGAAGGTCAGGTTGATGATATTTATGCTGAAATAGTTGAAAGAAGTAAAAAGAATCAAAGAGTATTAGTTACTACCCTTACTATTAAAATGAGTGAGGATTTAACTGCATATTTAAAGAAGCTAGGATTGAAGGTTGCTTATTTACATTCTGAAATTAAGGCCTTAGCTCGTTTAGAGATTTTAAGAGATTTAAGATTAGGTAAATATGATGTATTAGTTGGTATCAATTTATTACGTGAGGGCTTAGATTTACCTGAGGTTTCACTAGTTTGTATTTTAGATGCTGATAAGCAGGGATTCCTTCGTTCTACTAGAAGCTTAATTCAAACTATTGGTAGAGCGGCAAGAAATAGTGAGGGTAAAGTTATTTTGTATGCAGACACTATTAGTGAGTCAATGCAAACTGCAATGGATGAAACTCTACGTCGTCGTGAGATTCAAATGAAATATAATGATGAGCATAATATTATACCTAAAACTATTATTAAAGAAATACCAAAGACTGTTTCTATGAAAAGAGTTGAAGAAATTAGTAATACAAGTAAGACTTATCATAAGAATATGACTAAAGAAGAAAGAGAATTAACAATTTTAGCATTAGAAGAAGAAATGAGAAGCTATGCTAAGGAGCTTAATTTTGAGGCGGCAGCTCAAATAAGAGATGCTATTATTGAATTAAAGAAGGAGAAATAATATGTATTCATTAAGAGAATTATTTAAAATAGGAAATGGTCCTTCATCTTCTCATACAATGGGGCCTAAGGAGGCAGCATTAGAATTTTTAAGAAGAAATCCTGATTGTGATTTTATTGAGGTTTATTTATATGGATCACTTGCTTTAACAGGTAAGGGACATTTAACAGATTATATTATTGAAAGAACTATTTTACCTATCAGATGTCAAATAATAATGGATCCTATAAAGGATGTACCTCATCCTAATACATTAGATTTTGTTGGCTATAAAAATCATGAGAAAATCGCAGAAATGAGAGTTTATTCTATTGGTGGTGGAGCTATTAAAATCGAAGGTGATGTTGAAAGAATCAAAGATGAAATATATCAATTAAATAAATTTAGTGATATTTCAAGCTATTGTAAGAAAAATAATATAAATATTCCTTCTTATGTTGCTTCAATTGAAAATGATGACTTTAATAACTATATGGAACAAATCTATAATGTTATGATGGAATCAATAGAAAGGGGATTAAATACTCCTGGAATACTTCCAGGAAGACTAATGGTAAAAAGAAAAGCTAATTACCTATATAATCAGCCAGAAATTGATGATGATAATTCAGAAAAGCTAAGAAGAAATATAATTTCTTATGCTTATGCAGTAAGTGAAGAAAATGCATCAGGTGGTTTAATTGTAACAGCACCAACCTGTGGAGCTGCAGGAGTTTTACCTGCAATAGTAAAATATTCTGTTGATTTAAATAAATATACTCATAAAGAAATTATTGATGCTTTAAAGGTAGCAGGATTAATTGGAAATCTTGTAAAAAAGAATGGATCAATTTCTGGGGCTGAAGCAGGCTGTCAAGCAGAAGTTGGTACTGCCTGTAGTATGGCTGCAGCTTATATATGTCAGCTTGAGGGTGCTTCCTTTGAAAGAATATCATCAGCAGCAGAAATTGCTTTAGAGCATCATTTAGGATTAACCTGTGATCCAATTGAGGGGTATGTACAAATCCCTTGTATTGAAAGAAATGCTGTTGCAGCATTAAGAGCTCTTGATGCGGCAAAGCTTTCAGGGTATTTAAATAATGCTGATTCTAAAATCAGCTTTGATTTAGTAGTTGAAACAATGCTTGATACAGGTAGAGATTTAAATTATGAATATCGTGAAACCTCAAAAGGTGGACTAGCTAAAAAATACAAATAGGAGGTATTATTTATGCATGAAGAAGAAACATATAAGGTAATAATTGAATCATATGATGTTAATGGTTATGGAGTATGTCATATTAATGATTTAGTTGTTTTTGTAAAAAACTCATTAGTTGGTGAGGAAGTTATTATTAAAATTACTAATGTTCATAAAAAATATGCTTTTTCTGAATGTATAAAGGTATTAAAAGAATCATCACATAGAATTAAACCAGTATGTCCTTATTATGGATTATGTGGTGGTTGTGATTTGATGCATGTTGATTATGAAACAGAATGCTTAATAAAGGAGAATAAATTAAAACTTTCCTTAAGAAAATTTCCTAATTGTAAAATTAATAATATAATTTCTACTCCTAAAATTTTAGGATATAGAAATAAGGTAATGGTACCATTTGGAATAAATGAAGATGATGAAAGAATTTGGGGCTTTTATCAAAAGAATTCCCATGATATTATTCCTATGGATAATTGCTTAATATCAGATGATTTAAGTAATAAAATAATTAATTTTATTAATAGATATTTAAATATCTTTCATATTTCTATTTATAATGAAAAAGAACATAAAGGTTTATTTAAGGAGGTAATGGTTCGTCATACTGCATTAAATGAATATATGGTTGTTTTAGTAACAACAAAGGATTATGATTTTTCTAAGCTTATAGATTATTTAATTTCTGAATTCAAAGAAATTAAATCAATCTATTTAAATATTAATCCTAAAAAAACAAATGTAGTATTATCTAATACCTATAAGCTATTATATGGTATTCCTCAAATTACTGAGGATATTTTAGGATTGAAATTTATGGTATCACCTCAATCATTTTTACAGGTTAATCATGATCAATGTGAAGCATTATATAAAGAAGTATTAAGAATGGCAAATATCAATAATAAAATGAATGTAATAGATGCCTATTGTGGAATAGGCAGTATTACACTTAATTTAGCTAAAAATGCCAAATATGTTTATGGTATAGAAATTGTAAGCGAAGCGATAGAAAATGCCAATAAAAATAAATTATTAAATGAAATTGATAATTGTAGCTTTATATGTGGTAAATGTGAAGAAGAAATAAAAAAGATTTCATTAAATGAAAAAGTAGATGTTATTGTATTTGATCCACCTCGTAAGGGCTGTGATATAGAATTCTTAAAAACAGTTATTAATATGGAAATTCCTAATATTGTTTATGTTTCTTGTAATGTTGCAACTCTAGCAAGAGATGTAGAGATATTAATGAAAAATGGTTATGAACTTATTGAGGCAACACCAGTAAATCTATTTGGTTCTACTTTGCATGTGGAAGTAGTTTGTTTACTAGAACGTAAGAAGGATAGATAAAAAGTGAAAAAGTGACTCTACGACTGGATTTTTTCGGTTTTGGTGTTACTTTTTTATTTTACTTAATGATAGGCTTTTGCAACTACTTTCAACTAGGGATGTATTAGTATATGATTGAAAATGACTAGATGAAGTGTTCAAACCTCGTGTTAGTAAATAGATAATGACTAGATGAAACTATCTATTTTTTAACCCAAAACATGCTAACATTGAGTTGATTTAATTGTTCCTAGGAAATATATCTCTTTCTTGTAAGCCAAACCTTGCATCAATTAGATGACTAGAAGTTTTTTTGATATTTATTTGTTGAAATTTTAATTGTAATTAATTAAAAGTAGATTTGTTTCATAATGTTTTTCTTAAAAGGAATACCTTCGAAGTCGTAGCATTACTATATCGAAAAGACACTAAATAATACTAAAATAGGGCTAAAATTACTGTTTTATGGTGATTTTAACCCTTATTTTCATTTTTGACAGATTATGAATATTGATTAGTTTTATTCTAAAAATGGTAAAAATTGCGACAAGGTTGCAGTTGCATACGGAAACATATGAGGAACATATCAAATGATATGGTTTTAGGCTAAAACACAACGCATCTAGTATGCAAAAAAAGTGGAGTCCGGGAACATATGAAAATAAATAATTGCTAGATAAATGTAAAAGTTGTTTGTTCATAATATGGGGGGTATAGTTGCGGTTGCTCCCAAATGTATATAAAAAACATAAAAAAACATATGTTTAATATTGAAAACATAAAAAACATATGTTAAAATAGGAACATAGGAGGTTTTTACTATGGAAAATAGTGAATTATTGATGGAAATGTTTAGCAGAATAAAAAAATTAGAAGCAAGAGTTGACTTGCTTGAGGAAGAATTAAAAATAAGAACTGAAACTTTAGAAACAAATAAACAAAGTGTAAATGTGAATTTGACTCAAAAAGCAAGAGATTATATTAATCAAAAGAAAAATGAAGCTAGGGCTCAAGGATTAACTGAAATTGTATTAATATGCAATGATATTCAAAAAGCATTAAAAATAACAAATAGAGCACCTGCAATTTGTTCAGCTATGTATGATTGTATGAACAAAAATGATAAAGTATTATTTGCTCCTGCAAGTGGTAAATCAACAACAGTTAAAATAATATATTATTTGTAATTTGTGATGATTTAATATTGAGACAATTTAAAAAAAATATATTGGAAATTGTTTATATTTTATAATGAGAGATACATTTAGATTTATATATTATACAAGAATAATAATGATTATAGAAAGAAAATATGTACCATTTGGATTACTATGCGAGCGTGATCCAAAATCTAAAGAGGTTTTTATGAATGCTTTTAATAAGTCTTATAGTGAAGGAGATAGGGATAGAATTTGGTCAATGTTATATTACCAATGTCTATATGAAAGAGATATGGGATGGTGTTTTACTAATTTGATTGACGTAATAAATGGATTTGATTTATTAGATGACACTGATCCATATGACAATGGTTTTTCTTTAGATGATGTTAATGATGCTGATGTTGTTGCAAATGAAGAAGATTATTTGATTATAAATTTGTTATATAAAGCATATGGTGAAAGTTTTATAGTTAAAAGATTAGTAATTAATAAATGATTTTGAGCGATAAAATATAATTTTTTACATAGGGTGATTTATATTGAAAGAAATTATAATAAATAGTATTGATGATTTAATGAAATAAATAAAAAATTTGATTCATCAAATATTATTAAAATTGATGGGGTTATTAGAAATTATTATTTTAGAGGTCATGCTAATAAAGATTGGAAATTGGTTCCTACAATTTTAAGAGATTCTAACACTAGTGAGATTAATGAATTAAGTGAAATAAAGAAAGATTTAATTCGTTTGAATATATCTGACAAAGATGAAACTAAGGTCTCTTTAGCTATAGCACAACATTATGGTAAAAAAACAAGGTGTTTAGATTTTACAAGAGATTTTAAAGTAGCTTTATTCTTTGCTTGTAATCCAAATAATAGTGATTTCAATAAAGATGGAGCTTTAATTATTTGGGAAAAAGATGCACATAAGCCGGAGTGGTTTACCAATTATATTGCATATTATGCTGCTACATACCCTGATAATGTTGTTTCTAGTTGGGATTTTTCAAGTTATATTATTTCAAAAAATGATATTTTAAATGAATTTATACGAACTGGAAGATCTACTGATATAGGCAATGTTAATTCTGAAGTTCAATCTTATTTAGGACAAGGTTTTATGGTTGATTTCGAAGGATACAATGATGATAAAAGAATTAAAAATCAAAAAGGAGCCTTATTTTATTTTGGTTCAGAATATTTTGAAAATATAGACAATAAAAAAATAGTTAAAAAGAGTGATTTCAATAGTTGGAGTAATAGTAATAAGTATTATATTGATTTGCATAAATTATATGACCCTGATATAGATAATGATAAAAATTGTACTAAGATAATAATACCTCAATCGTTAAAAAAAGATATTTTTGATAAATTGAATATCAAAGAAGATGATTTAGGATTATAGTTTTTTAAAAACTGATATTACTGATATTTTACTACCTCATCAAAATAGACAAAGTGTTAATGTAGTGTTATAATTGTTATAAGTGGTTTTTGGGAGGATTTTTATGAAATACTCAAAAGCGATTAAAAAATTGAGAATAAAATTTTAATGACTTAAGTTGATTTTAGTAATTTATTAGGAGTATCATTGCTTTAGTTAATAGATGGATAACTGGTAAATATGAACTAATTATGAAAACAAAATAAAGTTATAATTTATGCTTGAAAAATATAATATTGAAATTAATGATTAGGAGGGGGTTAGGTGTTTTCAAGAGATTTTAATGAAAATGAAATATTAAAAAAATGTCCTAATCTTCTTGATATATTATTGTTTGATTATACAACTAAAAAAAATATTATTTGGGCTACTGATAATTATAAAAAGAAAGGTGCTTTATATTCTTATAATAAATCAATTACCTCTAACTTAATTACTGGTAGATATTCAAATATAATTAAACCAAGAGTTGATAAAAGTAAAACTGAACAAGCTAAAAGGAGTAAAGATAAACAAATCATAATTACTTTATAACCAACAATTAATTGTACCAGACCCCAATTTCTTTCTGGGAAGAAAGAGTAAATATTGGTTTAAAGAGTTTTATAACTCGTTGTTTAGCGATTTGGTTAAATCCCAATAAATTAATTTAATAGGGAACAGAAAATTTGAATTTGTAGGAGGAATGCATAATGAGAAAACCAATACTGTATATAAATGCTTGCGTACGGCAAGAATCCAGGACCAAAAGGTTGGCAGAAAAACTACTCTTAAAGCTGGGAGAATCTTATGAAGAAATACGTTTGGATGAGACAGTTTTCCCTGTTGTTAATGAGGAATATCTTTGTAAACGTGATCAACTTATATCAAAAGGTGATTTTAAGAATACAATGTTTGATCTTGCAAGAAAGTTTTCAGAGGCTGAAATTATCGTAATCGCAGCTCCATATTGGGATCTTTCTTTTCCTGCTCTGTTAAAGCAGTATCTTGAACAAATCAGTGTCGTGGGGATAACCTTTAAATATTCAGAAAATGGGGTTCCAGTCGGGCTTTGCAGAGCTGACAGGTTGTTTTATGTGACCACAGCTGGAGGAAATGAAGTTCCTGATATATTTGGCTTTGGCTATATAAAAGCTCTTGCACAGGATTATTATGGCATTCAGAGTGTCAGGGAGATTAAAGCCGTTGGTCTTGACATAGATGGAGCGGATATAGATGGAATCCTAATGAATGCAGAAACAGCATTGTCAGACATGGATTGATAAATTTCAGTTTGCCTATTTGATGAGACTGAGCTGCACACTCGTTTATTTATTCACGAGTAAGGCTCTTTTTTATTTTTATAAAAAAACATAAAATTATATTTATAATATGCATATGTCAAATTATTTTTCTCAAATTATATACTACGTATATAAATTTCATTTTTTTCTATGCAAATGTCATATTTCATGGTATAATTTTATCAGAGGATGTGGTCACATGAAACATGGTAGAGGCTATGTTTATGACTTATATTATCATATCGTTTGGTGTGTTAAATATAGACATAAAATACTTGTTAATGAAGTAAAGGATGACTTTATAGATATTATTACTAATATTTGCAAAAATAATAATTATGAGCTTA
>JBGVLG010000087.1:0-4756 GCA_045124155.1 Anaeroplasma sp. | reverse complement strand
AATGGAAAATGATAACATAGAAAGAGTAGTAAACACAATAATTAAGGTAGTTAATGAAGGATTGATAGGATAAGGAGATGATGTAATGATAATTCTAGGTTTAGATTTATCTCTCACCTTAGTAGCACAGGATGGAATCTTATAACACATGAGAATACAGTTTTAGGTTATGATAAAATATGTACAAATGCAAAAAAGAATACGGAATTTGAGCGTATATATATAATTGCTAATGAGATAAAAGAATTGATAGAAGTTAATTCAGTTGATGTAGTAGTTGCAGAAAATCAATTTTTCGGTGGTAACGCAAGAACTGGTTTAACACTATCAAAACTTATGGGTGCAATAATATATGTATGTCAAGAATTAGATGTTCAATTTGAATTATTAACACCTACTCAAGCAAGGAAAATATTAACAGGTGATGGTAAACTTAAAAAAGACGGAGTAGCAAAGTATATAAGAGAAAATTACATTGACATAGGTGAATATTCAGATAAAGAAATCAAGACAAAAGATATCAAAAAGACTAGTGATATATATGATAGTTTTGCTATATCATTTGCTTGGAATAAACAAAATAATTTAAATGAAAAATGGAACAAATAGATAATTAAAATAGTATAATATAATATAGGAGGTGATTAAGATGATTAAGGTATGGTGTGATGAATGTCACAACAGAATTAATGATTCATATGACGAAGATAGATTATTATATATCTTAGAATTACCAAGTGATACCTTATTCTTTTGTAGTGAAGAATGTAGAGATAGTTTTATTGAGGAATATACTAGAGAAGTATGTCTTAAACCTAATGGAAGTATTGAGGAGGAATAGGTATGGAAAATGAAAAGAAAATAATAGAAATAGATGAGAAAATCGCAGAGATTGATAGAAAATTAGAAGAATTAAATGCAAGAGCTATTGAGAGTAAATCTCCAATTGGAATGATAAGCCTAGTATATGGATATGTAAATATAGAATTATTAATTGATGAGACAATGTTTGATGAAGAAAAAATGAATAAATTACAAGATATTGCAAACCAACTACAAGAGTTACTATTAGAAATTCAAAAGGAGTTGAAATAAATTATGGAGATTGATGTAAAAGTTTTATACGAAGTAGCATTAAATAATGCATTAGAAAAAGAGCAAAAATTAATTGAATTGATGGCTTTATATCAACAAGCATTGATGAAAATCAAGGAATTAGAAGATAAACTAAACGAGTCGAACAAATAGTCAAGAAACTAAATAAAACGTCTTAGAATCCATCTGAGACGTTTTTAACTATATTATAGGGAGATGGCATATATGAAAATAAATATAAAAAGAAATCATAAAGATGCAGTGATACCTGAGTTTGCACATTCAACTGATACAGGATTTGATTTATTTACTTGTGAAGATTTAGAATTATTACCTTATCAAAAGGGAATAGCTAAAACAGGATTAATATTCGAGTTACCTAAAGGATATGGCTTTCAAGTAAGAAATAAAAGTGGGATGACTGTAAAAGGTGTACCTTGTACAGTCATTACTCAAGGACTTGACCGTATTACTTTTGAACCTAAAATATCTTATCAACAAGAAAGAATAGATATAACCGTATACTTAGGTACAATAGATGAAGGGTATACAGGAGAAGTGGGAATAATGGTGAAAAACGAAACTGATAAAAAAATAATAATACCTAAACATACCAAGTTAGCTCAAGGAGTATTAGAAAAAGTGTACCAATTTGAATTTATAGAAGTAGAAGAAGTAAAAGAAACAGATAGAGGAGATAAAGGATATGGTTCATCAGGAACTAGTAAATAATTTAAAGGAGGTTAATTAACCTCCTTTTTATTTACCTTAAATCAAATTGTAACCAATTTATTTTATTTACATATATTTAAATTATAAGAAAAATAAGTTGTATATAAGTTAAATTAACTATTGTAATAAGTTAACAGATGATATATAATGTGTATATAAGTTAATATGAGTTGGAGGCGAATTATATGAATAGAATTCAATTAGATGATTATCAAATAATATCAATGGATTTTGGTAGGTCATGGGTTAAGGCTAAGACAGAATTTGAAGGACAAATGCATGAGGTTAAATTTAAGAGTATAGTTGGTGATGGTAGAGATATTGATTTGTCTAAATATAAAGACCCTATCTATATAAATGTACGTGGCGAAGATTTATTTATAGGTGATTTAGCATTAAAAGAATCACACGACCCTATAAGAAATAGTAAAGATTCAAAGACAACTATGACGGTACAAACATTATTTCATGCTGTAATATCTGAATTGGCATTTATAGATAAGATAAAAGTATTATTTACTGTTCCTAATGATAATTATACAAAAACTGTATTAAGAGAAATGAAGAAAACATATCAAGATAAAAGTTTTACAGTTAAAGATAATATCAACAATATAGTTAAGACAGTTGAGGTAATAGATGTGGAAATATTTAGGGAGTCTGATAGTTTATTTTATAATGTATTTGGCGGTAATGTAAATATGGAAAGACCTGCGGTATTCTGTTCAATAGGATTTAAAACAATGGAAGTGTCTACGTTTGAGATTGGTGGAATATTTAATGATAAGCTATCAACTACTATACATTATGGGCAACAAGATATATTAACATTTGTAAGGTCGCAATTAAAAAACGATGGAATTATAAAAGACCTAATGGAAATAGACAGTAATACTACTGATTATAATGAATATAAAGAACGAGCAAATAAATGGGCATCGGAAAGTATTCAACAGAAGTTAGAATCATTCCTACCAAACGAAGGTAAAGAACACGATATATTTATAGCAGGTGGTACTAGTATATCATTAGAATTTGAAGATAATTTTATTAAGATGAACGACCCACAAATGGCAACAGCATATGGAGCATATTATGTAGCTACAATGTTATTTGCATAAGGAGGTAAGAATATGGCTAAGAAGATACAAAGGTCATTCTATCTAGAACCTGATATATTTAATTATATTAAATCTTATCAAGATAAAAATAATTTATCATCTATATCATCAGCATTAGAAAGAATAATATTTAGCTTAATGTTAAACGATAATCCTAATATTAAACAAAAAGAAAAAACAATAGAAAAGGAAATAAAAGTTATCCCACAATCTATTGCTAAAATAAAGCAAAGTATGAGAGACTAATTAATCTCTCATACTTTATTTTATTATTTATTTTTTAATGATTCAATTTCTTTTTCTAAGTCATGTATCTTACCATAAAGTAAAAGTATTGCTTGATTTATATCATAAAATACATTTCCATTTTCATCAATTACTGTAATGTCCTCACAAGCAAATAATACATTTGTATCATTTTCTACATCAATATTATATCCACTAGCCAAAACAGCAGAAGTTGTAGCATTAGATAGAACAGGATTTTTTAGGGTATAGGAATTACATTCCATATCTAATCTTAAGTCTATATGACCCCAACTTGAATTATAAGTGAATAAAGGCCTATCAGATAGGTTATACCAATTATTAGTCTGGACTTTATTTGTACCTAAAGCATCTAAATTATACATCCTATTAGAATTAGCATTTATAGTTTTATATAAAGTAATATCTGTTGAACCACAAGATAATACTTTTGAATTAGATACGTTAAGAATATTATTGGTTTGTAGTTCAGAACACCCTATTTTTGCTGCACCTATTAAATTATTATTTTGCATATTAATATTATTTGTATTAAGTACCATATCTATATTAGCTTGGTTAGTTTCAAAATTAAATGTAACATAGTGTATTGGATTTGGACTTCTATTCGTCATTACATCTGTCCAAGTAGCATCCCTACCAATAGTAAATATATTAGCATTTTTACCTAATAAAAAACCGACACCTTTATAACTTGAGTTGGATGTTTTTAATACTGACCCCATTGTACTCATAAACGTATCATTTGTATTATTATATATACATACTTGCCCTCCATATAAGGACATATCTCTATTATTATTAGTCGCCCTAAAATCCATTGAAGTAGGATTTATATTTATCCTATCATTAATTCCATTAAACCCAATTTGAATATCATTTGAACTTTGTCTTATTATTGATTTTACTCCACTTTCACTCACTATATTACTCTCGATATTATCTAGTGATACTGATAACGAAGCTATATTATTTATATTTTGAGATATTTTTACTTTAAACTGTTCATTTGTTAATTTTAATGAAGCTATATCATTTATATTTTGAGATATTTTTACTTCAAACTGTTCATCTGTTAATTTTAATGAAGCTATTTCGGTTTCGTTTTCAGTGATTTTAACTCCCCAACTATCTACTGTTTGTTCTACTTTAGATATGTTACTCTTGTTAGTAGATATCTTACCATCCATATCTTTTATGAATTGTGATTCTTGAACTACACTTGTAATAGCTTCATCAGTTATCTTTTGTTCTGCTGTCTTTATCCTTGTTTCTTGTGAAACCAATTTCTTTTTAGTATCTTCAGGTGCAGCAGTCCAATCCATTGCCTTATTACCTTTAACTAGCATAGGGTGGTAGATATGGACATCTGAATATCCTGAAGTTAGAGTATCTTTATGGTAGTTGTAAAATCTTACAGAGAACTTATTACTTTCTGCATTAGTAGTAAATGTTACAGTCTGTTTCTCAAAAGCACCTGTATATTCTGTTATAGAAGAAGTACCACCACATTTTGTACCTAATGAACCATCCTCTAAAAC
>JBGVLG010000086.1:0-3055 GCA_045124155.1 Anaeroplasma sp. | reverse complement strand
TACTTGCAAAGCAAGTATTTATATTATATAATATAAGAGAAGTAAAGAGATATGGGAGAGAGTCGAAAAATGAATATTTACAAAATTGAGCAATTCAAAAAACGTGAAATTAAGGCGAAAGAAATCTTTGAAATTAAACCTATTTCAAAAAAAGAAGCAAAAGACATTATTAAGAAGTATCACTACTTAGAGAAAAAGAGTTTATGCACACTGTAACCTACGGTTTATTTGAAAAGGAGAGCAATGAATTATTAGGATGTGCTGTATTTGGAACAGTAGGTGGTATTTCCACACTAAAAGGTTGGTTCGGTGAAAGTAATAAAAATTCAGATAATTATTTAGAATTAACACGATTAGTAATGAACCCTGTTTTAAATGGAACTAATGCTACAAGTTACTTATTAGGTAATTCAATCAAAGATATTAAAAAGACGATGAAGAATATTAGAGCTATTATTAGTTTAGCTGAAAGTACACGTCATGTTGGTTCTATTTATCAAGTATGTAATTTTAAATATTTCGGTTTAAGTGATAAGAAAACTGACTTCTATGGAGCAGATGGAAGTAAAAATAAACGTGGTTCAACTAAAGATGTTCAAGGTGTATGGATTCCTAGACCTCAAAAACATAGATATTGCTATATCTTAGATGAAACATTAGAGGTTAAATATGCACAGGAGTCATACCCTAAAAAGGACGATAAATTACATATTACTTGCTGTCAAGGAACTAATATGGTATATGATAAGCGATTTGAAAAATACTATACTTGTCCTATTTGTACAGGTAAGTTAGAAGAAGTGCAAGAGGTAGAGGTAAATGTAGCATAATGATGAATAAAGTTGAATAATATTACGGTGATACAGTAAAAGAATATTCATTATTCTTAGAATTATAGGAGGTATATAATATGAGTTATTTTAAAAGCGGACGTAAGTGTAATGAGAAAGAATTTGATGAAGCATTAGCGAAATTAAATAGAATTCAATCTTTGAAAAATATTTTGGATGTAGAACGAGATAAGACATTCAATGAACTTAAACTGTTATTAGGTCAATATGATGGTGTTCGAATTATGTTAGATTCAGAGGTTGAATTAGTAATCTGTGTAAATAACAAGTGGTATATTAATGATAAGTTGTACGGAGTCGAAAACGAAGAATTATTTGAAAAATACATGAATTTCATTTTAAACAACTTATAAAAAATAAGTTGTTTTCTATGAAAAATTATTGACATATATGTTGTTATATTATATAATATAAGTGTTGGGAAAATAAAAAAGGGAGATGGAATGTATGTTGGTAAGTGTTTGTTTAGTAGGATTCGTTAGTAGTATCATATGTGGTTTAAAATTTGTATATGATTTTAATTGTAATAACGAGAATGAAATGATAAATGGAAAGTTTTTCATTGCTATGTTATTTGGTAGTATCTGTGGTGCTGTGATGTTTACAGGGTTTACATTGGTGTCATTAATGGTATTTCCATTATTAATGATTATTTGGTTTGTAATTTCATTGTTAATATTTTTGATTTTTTAAGAATTAGGAGAGATTAAGAAATGATTGAATTAATATTGATGTTATGCTTTATATTATTATTCATAACAGCAATAACTATACTTGGGTTTATATCTGCTTTATTCGTAGCACTTACAAGTTCAGTAATTGATTATTTTTCAAAAAAATAAAATTAATTAGAATATATTGTATATTATATTATATAATATAATTATATTGTAAGTTAATTTAATAACATGGGAGAGTTGGTGGTCAATATGTTTACACCATACGATAAGATAGTTCGTGATAAAATACCACGACTAATCGAATCACAGGGAAGAAAAGTTAAATATACTGTTGTTTCTGACGAAGAAGCATATGGGTATTTAATTGAAGAATTATTCACAAAATCAACTAAGTTTGCTGACACTGAAAAGATAGATGATTTAGTTGATATTGTAGAAGTTGTATTTGCACTAGCAGAATTAAGAGGTATTACAGATAAGAGTTTGTTGTCTGAAATATATAATAAACGAATCATCAAAGGTGGTTTCGAGAAAAATATCGTATTAGAAGGAGTAGATAATAATGAATAATTTAACTATGAAAGATGTAATTAAAGGAATTGTATATACACCAACAGTAAGTCATACTGAAAAGGTAGAACTTATCATGGAAATCATGGAAGTTGTTTATGAGGACGGATATACACAAGGTAAAGAAGATTTAAGAGATTTATTATTTGAAGTATTAGGTGAAGAATGTGAGTAAAAGAAATGGTGGCACAGAATCAGACAAATGGTTCTGTGTCAAAGTTAAAAAATATAAAAAAGGATTTGTTAAAAAGATTATTAGCAAAGACTTATTCAAGAAAGAAAGTGACGCTGAACGTTACTACAATGGCATTGAGCCAAAGAAAAATGAACGAGTTGAATTGTCTGTTTATGTAAACGGACGTGAAACGTGGTTAAAGGAGAAGTGTGAGTAATATGGAATTTATTTATGATGGATTAGAAAAAGTATTATATAATGGAAATGTGTATGTGTTAGTAAATAAAAAATATTATGCTGAATATGAGGATTGGTTATTAGAATTAAAACATATTGAAGGTGGAGGTTGTATTAAACGTTGGTTAAAATGGGATGAATGTGAAATGATTACAGATGAACCAAAATTAGGAAGCATTAATATTAATTGGTTAAGTGACCAATTAGAACTATGCGGTAATTCATCTAAAAGTCTACTTAAAGAAAAAGAAGAAGGAGAAAATGAAATGAAAAAAGAGATGGGTATTCAAGAAATGTTTGAAAATATTACAGCAATTCGTGACGCATTAATGAATTTAAAAAACGGTGGGATTGAAATTTTCTTTGAAGAAGAAAGTATGTCATTCTGTAAAGATGAATTATGTGTTGACTTATATCACAGATGGTATGAAGCTGAATGATTTATGGTGATATATTTCACCATATTATTTTAATCATATGAAAAGTACAATAAGGTAGTGAAGAGTATGCAATATAAAGTTGGAGATAAGTTGATTTATGGT
>JBGVLG010000085.1:0-10488 GCA_045124155.1 Anaeroplasma sp. | reverse complement strand
TTTTTTTATTTTATGAACATTATACCATAAAGGGAGTATCCTTGAACAATTTGATTTAAATATATTCAAATTATTTTAGGCTACTCCCTATTTTATTTTGATTATTTATATTAATATAATTAGTAAATAAAATGCTGATTAACAAACAATCCATATCTATGACTCTAAAACTAAATATATTAGAAGATTTAAAACTAGATTGTTCATTTTCTAATATTGCTAAAAAAAGAAATGTATCTATTCAAACTGTTATAGATATATTTGAATCCTATGTTAATTTTGATAGGATACCTTTTGGAGAAGTATTATGTATGGATGAATTTAAAAATTTGAAACATTCTCAAGGTAAATATGCTTTTGTGATGTTTGATCCCAATCACCATACAATTAATGATGTTTTGCCTGATAGAATACAGGCAAATATTGATGAATATCTTTATAAGATAAACTGGCATGAGAAGGATAAGGTAAAATATGTTATCACTGATATGTCTGAATCTTATAGAACATTAATTCATCATCATTTTAAAAATGCAACTCATATCATCGATTGTTTTCACTATCTAAGATATGTTGAAGATGCACTTAATAATGTAAGAATCAGAATTCAATCATCATTTAAAAATTATTCAAAAGAATATAAAATTTTGAAAAGAAATTGGAGAATACTTTCAACATATTATATGGATATTGAAGGTGACAATTTTTACAATCATATTCAAATTAAAAACACTTCTGCTGAACAAATAATTATTGATGCCACAACTGTTCATCCTGATATTGAAGAAGCATATTCACTGACACAAGAATTTCTAAGAGGTGTTCGTAATGTTAAATATGAAAATGCTGAAACATGGTTAAATTCATGGATTGAGTCAATCTTAAAATCAAATTCTAAAGAATTTGTTGATTTAGCTAATATGTTCAAAAATTGGAAAAAGGAAATAATAAATTCCTTTATTAGATTTGGAGATAAAAGACTTCATAATGGTTATCTAGAAGGTATTAATAACAAAATTAAGGTTATTAAAAGAATAGCCTATGGATATTCTAATTTCAGTCATTTTAGAAATAGAATTATGTATATGATTAATTCTGAATATGTTTTTAAAATAGTTGATAGAAGCAAGATTTCTAGACGAAAAAGGAATCACAAGTAAAATTTCATAAATGATTAAATTTGTAGCTGGCAAAACAAAAAATGATTATATACCTACCTCACTTTGGAAGAGGATATATAATCATTTTTTAATTATCTTAAAATTTTAGGTAGCTACCTACCTACCAAACTACCTCAGTTTGGAAAGAACCAATTAACATAAATCCATATACAAAAAGAAAACACACAGCCTAAGCTGTGTGTAATTCATCTAAATTATTAATTACTCAATAATGTCAACTACAGAACCAGCACCAACTGTTCTACCACCCTCACGGATTGAGAACTTAGTACCTTGCTCCATAGCAATTGGGTGAATTAATTCTACTGTCATAACAGTATTATCACCAGGCATTACCATTTCTGTACCTTCAGCTAAAGTAATAACACCTGTAACGTCAGTTGTACGGAAATAGAATTGAGGACGATAATTAGAGAAGAATGGTGTATGACGACCACCCTCGTCCTTTGATAATACGTATACTTGTGCAGTAAACTTGTGATGAGGTGTAACGCTCTTTGGTTTAGCTAATACTTGACCACGTTGTACTTGATCACGGTTAATACCACGAAGTAATACACCGATATTGTCACCAGCTTCAGCATAATCAAGAAGCTTACGGAACATTTCAACACCAGTAACAACTGAAGTTTGAGTTTCCTTTATACCGATAATTTCTACTGAATCACCAACTTTTACAGAACCACGCTCAACACGTCCTGTAACAACTGTACCACGTCCTGTGATAGTGAATACATCCTCGATTGGCATTAAGAATGGCTTATCATTATCACGAACTGGAGTAGGGATATAATCATCAACGATATCCATTAATTCTTCAATCTTAGCAACCCATTTTGGATCTCCTTGAAGAGCACCTAAAGCAGAACCACGAATTACTGGAATATCATCACCTGGGAAGTCATATTCGCTTAATAATTCACGAGTTTCCATTTCAACTAAGTCAATTAATTCTTCATCATCAACCATGTCGCACTTATTTAAGAATACAACTAGACGAGGAACACCAACTTGACGAGCAAGTAAGATGTGCTCACGAGTTTGAGCCATAGGTCCATCTGTTGCAGCGATAACTAGGATACCACCATCCATTTGAGCAGCACCAGTAATCATGTTCTTAACGTAGTCAGCATGACCTGGACAGTCTACGTGTGCATAGTGACGTTTTGCAGTTTCATATTCAACGTGTGCAGTATTAATTGTAATACCACGCTCTTTTTCTTCTGGAGCAGCATCGATTTGGTCATATGCTTTAGCTTGTGCTAAACCCTTCTTTGCAAGGATAGTAGTAATAGCAGCAGTTAAAGTAGTTTTACCATGGTCAACGTGTCCGATTGTACCAATGTTAACATGTGGTTTAGTACGGTTAAATTTTTCCTTTGCCATTTTAAATGGTCCTCCTAATAAAATTTTCTAATTTTTTTACCAATTATAATTTTACCCTAATTGGAACAGGTTTTCAAGTATAAAATAATAAATAAGCACTTACTATTTTACATAAGTCGGCACTAGTGATTAATAATAACCACTAGTACTAACACCTTTGAACAAAATTAAGCTCTTTTCTTAATAATTTCTTCTTGAACGTTCTTTGGACAAGCCTCATAATGATGCATTTGCATTACAAAGTTACCACGTCCTTGAGTATTAGAACGAAGAGCTGTAGCATATCCAAACATTTCAGCTAATGGAACATAAGCACGAATCTTCATACCATTACCACGCTTTTCTTGAGAATCAAGACGGCCACGACGACTTGTTAAGTCACCAATAACATTACCAACATAATCCTCTGGTACTGTTACATCGACCTCCATAATTGGTTCAAGAATAACAGGCTTACACTTGTCCTTCATAGCCTTAACTGCTAATGAAGCTGCAACCTGGAATGCTGCATCTGATGAGTCTACATCATGGTAAGAACCATCATATAGTTCACATTTAATATCAATTAATGGATAACCAGCTAAAATACCTAGTGGTAAAGCAGCTTGTAATCCCTTATCAACAGATGGAATGAATTCTCTTGGAACTGTACCACCTACTACTGAATCAACAAATTCATAACCCTTTTCTGGGTTTGGTGCGAAACGAATCCAAACATGACCATATTGACCATGACCACCAGATTGACGTACGAATTTACCTTCACACTCACCAACTTGAGTAATTGTTTCACGGTAAGAAACTTGAGGAGCACCAACGTTAGCTTCAACGTTGAATTCTCTTCTCATACGGTCAACAATGATATCAAGGTGTAATTCACCCATACCAGAAATAATAGTTTCACCAGTTTCCTTATTTGTATATCTACGGAAAGTTGGATCTTCTTCAGCAAGCTTATTTAAAGCTGTGTTCATCTTATCTTGGTCAGCCTTAGTCTTTGGCTCAACAGCAACAGAGATAACTGGCTCTGGGAATACCATTTTTTCAAGGATAATATCACTATCCTCAGAACAAATTGTATCACCTGTTGTAGTATTCTTAAATCCGATTGCAGCAGCAATATCACCAGCATATACTTCTTTAATTTCCTCACGATGATTTGCATGCATTTGCATGATACGTCCTAAACGCTCTTTAACGCCTTTAGTAGTATTTAAAACATAAGAACCAGAAGTAATTGTACCTTGGTATACACGGAAGAATGTAAGCTTACCTACGAATGGGTCAGTCATAACCTTAAATGCTAAAGCAGCAAACTTACCATCATCAGTAGCATGAACTTCTTCTTCAACACCCTCAGCGTTCTCACCCTTAATAGCTGCAACATCAGTTGGAGCCGGTAAGAAATCAATTACATAATCTAGCATTCTCTTAACACCCATATTCTTAAATGCAGAACCACAAAGAACAGGGAAGAATTCTACTGCTAGAGTAGCCTTACGAATTACCTTCTTAATCATATCTTGAGGAATTTCTTCTCCTTCAAGATATAGCATAGCTAATTCATCATCAAATTGAGAGATAGTATCTAATAATAATTCTCTCTTTTCATTACAAATATCAACTAAATCAGCAGGGATTTCCTCTACCTTATAGTTTTCCTCAGCACCGCCATCATAAACATATGCTTTCATTTCAATAAGGTCAACTGAACCCTTAAATTGATCTTCAGCACCAATAGGCCATTGTACTGCAGCAGCAGTAGCACCTAAACGATCATGAATTGTACCTACTGAATATTCGAAATCAGCACCGATCTTATCCATTTTGTTAACGAATACGATACGTGGAACATTATAATCTGTAGCTTGACGCCATACAGTTTCAGTTTGAGGTTCAACACCAGCTTGTCCATCAAGTACTGTAACAGCACCATCTAGAACACGAAGAGAACGAGAAACCTCAACAGTAAAGTCAACGTGACCTGGAGTATCGATAATATTTAGACGGTATCCATTCCAGTGAGCAGTTGTAGCAGCAGAAGTAATTGTAATACCTCTTTCCTTTTCTTGCTCCATCCAGTCCATTTGTGAAGCACCATCATGTGTTTCACCAATTTTATGAATTTTCTTTGTGTGGAATAGAATACGCTCAGTAGTTGTTGTTTTACCAGCATCAATGTGAGCCATGATACCAATATTACGAGTTTTTTCTAGTGTATATTCTCTAGGCATAATATTTTTTCTCTCCTAAAATTAAAATTACCAACGGTAATGAGCAAAAGCCTTATTAGCTTCAGCCATCTTGTGAACTTCTTCACGTTTCTTGCATGCACCACCAAGACCATTAGCTGCATCTAAGATTTCCTTAGCTAACTTTTCATCCATAGTCTTGTCGTTACGTAAACGTGCATATTTAACTAACCATCTTAAAGCTAATGTTTGCTTTCTTTCAGGTCTAACCTCAACTGGTACTTGATAGTTTTGACCACCAATACGGCGACTCTTAACTTCTAATACTGGACTGATGTTTTCTAATGCTTTAGTGAAAACCTCAAGTGGTTCTTGACCAGTTGCTTCTCTTACACGATCAAATGCAGTGTATAAAATTGTTTGTGCTGTACCCTTCTTACCATCTAACATAATTGCATTGATAGTTCTTGTAACTATCTTTGAATTATATATTGGATCTGGAAGCACGTCTCTTTTTGCGATATGTCCCTTACGAGGCATGAGTGATTCCTCCTTTTAAATTGAATTATTTTTAAATTTTTTGTGTTCTATAAACAAAATTTTACTTCTTTGCTTTTGGCTTCTTAGCACCGTATTTAGAACGACCTTGCATTCTGTTAGCAACACCAGTAGTATCTAATGCACCACGGATAATATGATAACGAACACCTGGTAAATCCTTAACACGGCCACCACGAATAAGTACTGTACTATGCTCTTGTAAGCTATGACCTACACCTGGGATGTAAGCAGTAACTTCGATACCATTAGTTAAACGAACTCTGGCATACTTTCTTAATGCTGAGTTAGGCTTCTTTGGTGTCATTGTAGTAACACGTGTACAAACACCACGCTTTTGTGGTGAAGGAAGCTTAGTAGGTCTCTTTTCTAGGCTATTAAAACCAACACCTAAACTTGGAGATTTAGATTTAGAAACTTTATCCTTTCTTCCATTACGTACTAATTGTTCAATAGTTGGCATAAAATTAATTTCTCCTTTCATCTATAGACAATTGTCCTTACTATCATTAAATATATAATATGGACAATATTAGTCCAAATTTACGACAGCCATTTTATTATAACAAAAAAAATATCTATGTCAATAGAAAAAAGCAATTTTTTTTGATATATTTTACATAATTATGAAACACTGATTTGCGTGTTCTATAAAATCCTTGTAATTATTGATTTTTTTTAATTTTATCAAAAAAATATTTTATAAAAAAAAATTTATACGATACACTGAATATTGTGTGTATTCAACTGCAACAAACTCATATTTTTATGATTCTTGTAGCTAAAAAACAAATAAAAAGATGGCAATTACTCCATCTTATTTGAATATTTATTTTCCAATCAGTTCCATTTTAAACTTTTTATTGCCTTCGTCATCTTCAATAGTTATTTTAAATCCTTTTTTTAGATATCTATTGTAAAATGCTTCCTTCTCTTTTTCTTTTTGAGTATATGAACCATATATATATGCTTCATCAAAAATAGTATCTAATAATTCATCTGGATCCATGATTTCAAAAAGACCTGAATCATTAAACTCATCTATTCTTCTTTTAAGATTATTTAACAACACTGCATTCTTAAATCCTTGTACCTCAGATTGGGCAAATGAATCCATAAAACAATAATTAATATTTTTATTATTTAATTCTAGTAATATTTTATCTGATGTTTTATCGGATTCATTTAAAACATAATATCTAGCCATTGGCAAATTTTGAATTAATCCCCAAAAGTCTGAATCACTTGATGCTAAAATTAAAGATTCAGTATTTTCTTGATAATATTCTTTACAAGCTCCTGCAGTCATAGCTATATCTACTAATGATTTATTTTCTAATACTCTTTCAACTATTTTATGTTCTATTGGCAAATTAATAATTTGATTAATATAATCCCATGCATTTGAAGTATGCACATCATCATATAAAATAATCTTTTTTATTTTAGAGATATTTTCTTCATCTAATCCTTTAAAAACTGAAACAAATCTGTAAGGGTCTACATTTTCACAATCTACTAAAATTGCGATATTTATTGAATTTTCTAAAAAATCATAAATACTTTCTTTTGTCTTATCGGTAGCATCAACTACATATCCAGTTGCCCTAAATGAATCCCCAAATGATGCATATAATACCTTTAAAAATTTATCATCATTAAATAGTATATTTCCATAGTATTTCATCATTTTTTCTGGGTTCCAATGTAAATATACTCCCCAAGGATAAAATGTTTTATTATCAAATATTATTTTCCTTTCTTTATTAATTTGAGTTGTTAATTTCCTTTGTTGATCTTTATTTGATATCATAGAACCATTATATCCTGCATAACAAGCAGGCATTGTAAATATAGATTTTACATATTCCCATTTAACCCAAGAAGGAATTAAGTCTTTAACATTTTCTATTTTTTCCATAATATATTGATTAATATATGCTAAATGTCCATTTACATCAAGATTAGGATGCATCGTTTCAATTTCATTATTTCTTAAAAACTTAATTGCTTCAGAAGTTACAATATCAGGCATTTGATCCATAGCTATTAAATTTAATCTTCTAAGCTTTATTTCTTTTGCATTTCTTAATAAATCATTTCTTAATATAGATAATTGTCTAATTATATTTGCATTATTATTTTTTAATAATTCTTCTAATTTCTCATTATTAAATCTTGAGGTATCTGAATATAATATACAATCCTTAATACCAAGTAAATAAGCTATTGTTGTTACAATATCTGTTTTATAATTTTCAAAACTATCATATTCATAAATTTCTTCTTCAGTTATATCAAAAGTATCTATTAATTCATTTAAATCTTCATTTTCCATATCTTACCCTCCTCATATAAATAAATTTTATTAACTGTTTTTGCTAGTATTATTTTACCTATTTATACATCAATATAATTAAATGTCAAGTTTAAAACACTTAATATTAATTATCTCCTCTCTCTTGACATTTAATATAATTCTTAATATCTTCATTTGAGATATTTCCAATAGTTTCAACATAATATGAAGGATTCCATAATTCATTATCTATTTCAGGAAATTCTTTCATTATTATTCTTCCAGAAATACCTTTCATCATTTTGACCATATAGGAAATAGATATTTTTGGATGAGCAGAAATAAATAAGTCAATTTGACTACATTCTCTAATATCTATTTTATTAATGAGAAAATCTTTATCTTCTGCTATTTTTAGAAGTATTTCTTTGACTCTATCTTCTATTTTAGAATTAAGTACTTCTTTTCTATTATTTGTTGTCCAAACAACATGATAATTGATGTTATAAAAACAGGTTCTAGCTTTTATTAATATATTTTTCATATTGCATATAGTTAATCATAAAAGTGAAAAAATGTCAATATTATCAATGTTTTTTTGAAATACATATAGTTTTATAAAATAAGTAATAAAATCTAATATAATAATATAAAATTATTGATTTTATATAAAATTGCTAATTAATGAAGCATAATAATTTTTATTAAATGTAATAATTATTATTTATATATTGACCATAATCAAATAATTAATGTATAATTATATCGCTAAGAAATCTCAAATTAAATTGATTATCTTAACTATATAAAACAATATCTAATAAAAGATAATATCATAATTGATCATACTGCAGCATCTAATTCTTAAGCAGCTAATGTGGATCTAATAACCATAAAAATCAATAAATGTCCTCTTAGTTAAATGGATATAACTTGGTCCTCCTAAGGTTTAGGCTTGGGTTAATATAATAATCAAAAAAACCTTTAATGATGAGGTTTTTCTAGTGGATAGATTTTAAGATATACAATTGTCCCACCATTTTTCCCACCATTTAATAAAAAACTTAATGAAAAAACACCCAAAACAACTCTTTTGTGGTACTCGTTTTGGGTAAAAGTTAAATGAATAAAAATTCTATAATGAGCTCATAGTTAATCAGGATATAACTCCAACCTCCTAAGTTGGGATGATCGGTTCGAATCCGGTTGGGCTCGCCATAATATTTATGACACAGTCTCTATAAATTGAGACTGTTTTTATTTTTAATGTTCTTTTAAACCATCTCATCAATTTCTATATTTTACCCTAGTGGTTCTAAATATACACTATAATCAATAACTATTTAAGTTTTTCTAGGAATTCTAACAATTTTGTGATGCTTTATGCATATTTTAATAGTTTTGGTGGCAGTGATTTTGACTTGGGTGGTAATTATTTCTGGTTGATAAGAATAAAAATACCTTTAGCATAACAGTATTATCTATATACATTACTTAATAAGTAATATAATTGTATTCAAAATTAAATGTTACAGTAATATGTCAAGCATTCAGATTAAAATGACATTGATTTAGATGAAGTAAATATAATGTTTTTTAAGACGCTATGCAAAACACCTTCTCCGATTACACTTGCCAGAGTGCCAACTTAAAATGTTTTCTTTGACAAAAACTTTTGAGTAGCCATATTGACCAAATATTATACTACAAATCTAATGATTCTCAAATCAATGCTATACTTCATAAAACTCAAAAACATAATAAAAGTATATTAAATATACCACTAATATACCACTAATGGCTCTCTAATATACCTCTATTTTATAAATTATTATAATAACTCAAGAACTTTTGATAATAAATATTCGGTTTCATATAATGCTTTTTTAAGTTCATCTACATCTTTTTTTGACAACTCATTACCAATTTGTTCTTCCCCTGAAATTCTTTTATTTTACCATTATATTTAGCTACAACAAACAATTCATCATTTTGTTTCGTAACTTGTTCAACAATTGGTTTTGGTGTTTGCTCAATAATGGCATACTCATTCATTTGAGTTGTAGTTACTTCATTATAATAAATAACATTACAACTTTCACATATTCTACCACCAATGATTCTTGAAGGCTTATCATTTTCAGGTACGATTAAATGAAATTTTTTGTATCTTTAACACACGAAATACACTTCTTCTCATTTGAGCCAATACTTATTTTTATTTTTTCACCAAAAAATTTATACTTGATAATATCATTTATTTGATTATACCCATCATCCAATTTAGAAATATTATATGATAAATTAATAGTTTTATATATTCTATTTTTAGGTTGTAGCTTTTCTTTCTTTAATCCAGGTGCAAATATATATCTATCATTGCATTGGCAAGAATACTGAACAAATATATTTGAGCCAGCTTTAATTTTATTGGCTACGGTTAATTTATGAACGTTAGGACACTTAAATTTTGCCATGCACTACCTCCTTTTGATAAAAAAAACTATAAATACTACCTGTAATCAGCTTCTTTTTATTGATTTTTCTCAAAATATACATAAAAACTAATCGGTATATTTTCTAAAGTTTTCTGCTTGTTGAATAATATCAGCATAAACTTTTTCATATACCTCAGGTGGTGTTGGCGGATATCCAAATTGCGCTAATAATAATATAATATCCACCTGCATTTCTGCCTTTATATCTTGTCTGTTAGCCCAGTCGGCATATTTAGTAGTTACTATGGAGGTGTAAAATAATGAATCAAGAGAATATTAAAAAATTAAAACAATTAAATCTATCTAATATGGCATCTTATTATCAAGATTATAATGATGTTTCTGAATTCATGTCATTAGATTTTGATTCCAAG
>JBGVLG010000084.1:0-4443 GCA_045124155.1 Anaeroplasma sp. | reverse complement strand
AGTAAATAATTTAAACAAACAAGATATAGTTGATATAGGAAAATTAAAACCATTATGGTGTTCAACTTGTAGAGAATCAATGTTTGTTATAAAAAATATAAAAATAGATAGTGTTAAAATAAAAATGGTTGGAAGATTAACTTTAGAATTTGAAGCCAATGGAATAAAATTTAGAAAAAATTGGTGTAGTAAAGATTTCTTTGAGGAAATAAGTGGTAAAAACATAAAACATTTTGGTAAAAGTATACCATTAAATATTACTCTTGTTGGAAAATTTTCTCTTGATAGCAAAGGTAATCCATTTGTAGAAATAGTTGATGCTAATAGCGTAAAAAATACTCAAGTAATTTTTTAAAAAGTGTAACAAATTAATAATTAAAATAGTATAATATATTAAAGGATAAGAAAAGAGGTGATAACAATTGAACATATATGCTATAAGTTTCATAATAACCCTTCTAATTTGGATGTTCCTTATAATCTTTATAGAAGGAGATGATAAATAATATGATAATAAAAAATTTAGTAATCTGTGTGGCTGTAATTACGACAACATGGGTGGCTGTAAGATACTATAAAGAATATAAGGAACATAAATAGTATAAGGAGTGATTGATATGTGGTTTACAATAGTAACATTAGGAATATGTTTTTTAGTAGCATTTATAACTGATATATGGGATATATATAATAATAGAAAATAATAATAAAGGAGAGATTGATATGAAAGCAATGGCAATATTAATAGGATTAGTAGGGTACACAATGGCAGTAAAAGTAATGGCAATATTAAAAATGTTAAAAGTAGATATAGAAGGTTGGGAGCAAAAAGATTTTGAAGAGTTGCTTAGTGACCCAAGATTTTTAAAATATATGAGATAATAAATAAATGATTAAAATAATATATAAAGGAGAGGTTAATATGAAATCAATGTTAGTAAAAGAACTTAAAGAAATGGGATATAGAAAATTAAGTGGTAAAAAATTAGAAAGTTATTCCTTCTATCAATTAGTAGGAATGTATACAAGGATTCAAAAAGGAGAGGCTATAAAATAAGCCGTATGCAAAACAAAAGAAGAGGGTGTGGGATACTTCCCACTAATAAAAGATTTAAGGATACGACAGTATCCGAAAAATAAAAACTCATTTGAGAATTTATTCGAAAATGATATTTAGATATTTATATTATAAGTATTGGTATATAAGTATTGATAGTGGTATAATTCTTACCCTAGCTATAGCCCATTTTTTACCCTAGGCTATAGGGTAAAATTTACCCTAGGATGTACAACAAACATTGGAGTGATTTAATGAAGAAAATAGAAGTAATAACTACTATAAAAGCTAGAAATTATAGAGGTTTAGATAAAGAATTTACACAAGTAGCCAATACGATGATAAAATACATTAAGAATGGAAACGAATTTAAAATATACGTTTATTTATGTTCATTATATAATAAAGATTATGATTATGCTTTTCCTAGTTTAAGTACAATAGCAAAAGATTGTAGCATGAGTTTAAAGACAGTAAAAAATGCGATTAATAGCTTATGTGAAAAGAGTTATATAATAAAAGGGAAATATGTAAACAATGGAGGCTTTAATAATAATACTTATTATATAAGATATATAGTAGAGGAAAGAGTAGAAAAAGAAGTTGAAGTAGATGGTGAAGATGAAAAAATAATAATAGCTAAAGATGTGGAAGAGGAAGAAGTAATAATAGATACAATAATAGAATATAAGGATATAAAATAAATTAAATTAATAGGAACTAATAAATGATTAAAATAGTATAATATAATATAGAGAGCAACTAATCCTCTCGAATATAAAAAGGAGAGATTGATATGGTAGAAGTATTATTAACAGTTGCAAGTTTAGGATTATTAGCAGGATTTTTAAAAGTTCTTGTTGACGTTATAGAAGAATGTGAAGAAGAGGAGGAAGATAAATAATGTTAGCTGATATAACATTCGTAGGAATTATAATGGCAGTTGTAGGATATGTATTAGGAAAAGCACACTCTGATTTTAAACATCAAGTGAATGAATATTTTATAGAAAAAGAAACAATGGTAACATTTGATGAAGAAAAAGCTAAAGATATAGAATTAAAAACTAAAAAATAGAAAAGGAGGATTATTCCTCCTTATTTTCTATATAGGAGTTGATATTATGAATGATTATTATGTATACGAATGGATAAGATTAGATACCAATGAACCATTTTATGTAGGAAAAGGACGAAGAAATAGATGGAAAAGTTTTAAAGGTAGAAATAAATGGTTTGACCGTATAGTGAATAAAACGCTTGTTGTAGTTAATGTTCTTCACGATAATTTAGATGAAGAAACAGCTAATGGATTAGAAGTTTGGTATATAAGAGAATATAGAGATATTATAGGGTATCCAATGTGTAATATAGCTGACGGTGGCGAAGGTTGTGTATTGGTAGGAGAAAACAATGGAATGTATGGCAAAAATCCCAGAGACTATATGACCGAAGAAACAAAGATAGAACATGATAGAAAACAGAGAGAATCAATGAAAGGAAAAAATAAAGGTAAAAATCCTAGGGATAATATGACAGAAGAAGCTAAAAAAGAGAGAGATAGAAAAGCTAGTGAATCAATGAAAGGTAAAAATAAAAATCCTCGTTCTAAAGAAACAAGAGAAAAAATAAGTAAAACTAGAATAGAAAAAGGTATAGCAAAAGACAAAAAACACCCTAATGCAACAAGCATAATATGTTTAACTACTAAAAGAATATTTTTAACGGTAAAAGAAGCCCAAAAATTTTATAATATTAAAGGAATATCAGACATAGGATATTGCTGTCGAGGTTTTAAGATTGTAAAAGGTAAAAAAGTAAAAGTTAAATCAGCAGGCAAACTTCCTGATGGCACTAAACTAGTATGGAAATATCTAATTTGGAAACACAATAAAAAATATAGAATAAAAGAGGTAAAATAATATGAGTAATTATACTGTATTACATTGTCATACAGATTTATCATCGGCAACTACAAATATAGATAGTGTTACAAAATATGAAGACTATATTAAATACGCATCTGAATTAGGTATGAAGGCAATTGCAATAACTGAACATGGAAACATTCTATCTTGGGTAAAGAAAAAAGAAACTTGTGAAAAATATGGACTGAAATATATACATGGAATAGAGGCATATCTTACAGAAACTATTGAAGAAAAGGTTAGAGATAATTATCATTGTTGTCTTTATGCTAAAAACTGGGATGGTGTAAAAGAGTTAAATAAACTAATATCTTCGTCATTCAATAGAAAAGATAATCATTTTTATTATGCACCAAGAATTTTAATAGATGATTTATTTAATACTAGCGACAATATCATAATTACTTCAGCGTGTCTAGGTGGTGTATTTAATAAAGGGAACAATGAAATCAAAGAAAGATTTTTAAATTTCTTTATAAAAAATAAACATAGATGTTTTTTAGAAATACAACACCATAATGTAGAAGACCAAATAAGCTATAATAAATATTTATATGAGTTATCTAAAGAATACGATTTACAATTGGTAGCTAATACTGATACACATTGTTTAAATAAAATACACGAGAAGGGCAGAAGTATATTACAGAAAGCTAAGAACATTTACTTTGATAACGAAGAAGGTTGGGATTTAACTTTTAAAACATATGATGAATTGATAGAACGTTATAAAAAACAAAGTTCATTACCAATGGATACAATTTTAAAAGCAATAGAAAACACTAATAAAATAGCTGATATGATAGAACCATTTGAACTAAACAGAGAATATAAATATCCTAAACTTTATGAGGACGGAGAACAAGTATTAAAACAAAAGATAAATGAAGGGATATTGAGATTGGGGATAAATGAATATGATAATTATCAATCCGAATATATACCTAGAATCTATGAAGAATTAGAAACTTATAAACATAATAAGGCTATAGATTTTTTATTACTTGATGAAGATATAAAAAGTTGGGCAAGAAGCAATGATATGTATTGTGGATATTCAAGGGGTAGTTGTAGCGGAAGTATTATATGTTATTTGATAGGTATGACAGATGTAGATTCAATTAGATTTAATTTAAATTTTTCAAGATTTATGAATAAAGAAAGAGTTAGTTTAGCCGATGTCGATACCGATTGGAGTCCTGTTGATAGAGACAAAGTAAAAGAATATATTTACTCCAAAGAAGGATTATATTGTGCAGATATAATAACATTTAATACAGTTGCATTAAAAGGAAGTATACGAGATGTTGCTAGAGCCTTGGAATATCCTTTAGATTTAGTAGATGAAATATGTAAAAATATTGAAGAAAAAGAGGAATACTATAGAGAAAAATACGAAGATTTATTTGAGTATGTAGACATAATAAATGGAACAATTGTATCAATAGGAACTCATCCT
>JBGVLG010000083.1:0-13145 GCA_045124155.1 Anaeroplasma sp. | reverse complement strand
AACAGGAACATTTGAATCATATTCCTCAATAATCCTCTTTTTATCTATCTCACTATAGCTCATAAAAAATACCTCCTGTAATCCTAATTATAGGATTAGTAGGAGGGCAATTCAATGCGTTTTATTTTATACGCTTACATTAAAAACAATATTAAATCTTCCATATAACTCCTAAAAAAAACCTCTAAGATATTCTTAGAGGCTAAAATATTACTTGTATTCGTATTCTACTACTGTTGAATAGTTTACTGCTCCACTTACAGTAATACCTACTGCAGTTGCTTCAATAGAAATCTCAACTGAAGATTGTACCTCAACAAGATATCCATTTTCATTAAATGTATAAACTGCTTTCATTCCCTTACCAGTGATTGATGCACCTTCAGGCATATTAGAAGATAATCCTGATTCTTCTAAAAATTGTTCAGAAGTGAATTCAATTGTAACAATAATTTTCTTTCCATCAATAGAATATGTTGCCAAATCATTAGCAGTAGAGACAAAAACATCAAATGTTTTTAGACTAGGTTTAACCTCAGTAGAATTTTCTTTTGTTCCTTCTTTGAATATTGTTTTAAATACTCCCTCAGATTTAGATACTACTTCTCTAGTTGATTCAGTACAACTAGTATATTCAACTGATGAATAATCATAATTTTCTTTAGCAAAATTTACGGCTTCATCCTTAGAAACTGATTTTGCACAGCTTGTTAAAAATAATAAAACTGCAATAAATACTGCAATAATACTAAATGTCTTTTTCATTTTCCTTTTTCCTCCAAAAAAATTATAGCAATTATAAAGATAAACTTCAATAATAATTATATAAATATTAAAATAATATATAATATTTTATTATTAATGGATTATCTATATATTATTTAAATAATCTTCTAATATTTTTATACCATTATAAGAAGCTTTTATCATTTCTTGTATTTTATAAAATTCATAGGTTTTATGCATTTCATTCAATACTTTAATAAAACTATCTTTACCATATTTATGAATAAATCTAGCACTGACCTTTGCTGCATTACCATCATTATTTTCCTTATTGTAAAAACCAATTTCACATTTTTCTAATAAAGGACAATCATAACATCCCTCTAAATCTTTTTCTTTAGCACATTTAACATTAGGACAAATATGATCTTCAAATAATGTAGCATAAGAACAACAATTATATTCACTTCTGCATCCACTACACCACTCTCCTAAAAAGCAGTGATTACAAGAAAAACCACATACAGCAATTCTATTACTAATTTTCTTTTTTTCTATTCTTATAATTTCATTTTTTATCCTTAAGAAAGCTTCAATATGCATAATCCAGTGCCTAGAAAAAGGCATTTTTAATAATCCTAAAATATTTTTACTACACCAATAATCAATAAGCCAAATTGATGCTTCATTATGTGAAACATAATTAGAAGCATATAAATAATTCTTTTTATCTTGAGGTATTTTCTTTTTTATATCTTCATATTTTAAATTTGAAATATAATCATTAGATTCTAAATATACCTCTTCAAAATAATTAAATAATTCAATTATATTAATTGATTTTGAAAAAGAAATTATTTCATCTTTATTTAATTCATTTCCTGTAGTTTTAATATTTATATTTAGACGTTTTTGATAATCATTTTTATCAAATACTTGTTCTAGATTATTAATAATAGTATTACAAACAATATCTTCTATTCTAGTAATATGATAAATTGAATATGCCATTGTTTTAGAATCATAGCCTTTTGAATTAAGAAAAATAATAAGTGAATATCCCTTAGGATTAAAACCATTTTTAACATTCATTATAGTTTCAAATAATTTTTTTCTAAGCTCTAAAAGCTTTTTCTTTCCTTCATCAAAGGTTTCTTTTTTTATTATTAACTCTTGAAAGCTTTTATTAAGCTCACTCCATTCTTTATTCATAATCATTCCTTATTTAATAATCTTTCTAATGCTTCTTTATTATTAGAAATAATCATTTTAATCTTATCGCAACTATTTAAATCACAACAATCTCCACAAGAATTAAAACTTCTACTAATAGCACATTTTCGAATTGGACAAAGTGACTCACAAAATGGGGTTTTTACACCATCCATATGGCATCCAGTACAATTAATCATTTCCTTTGTGATCAATACATTATTTAATTTACTCCATTCTTCACTTACTTTTATTCTTAATTCATCATCATTGTTGATTGTTGCAATTCTAGCTTCACAATTCTTACAATCTAGTCCACAATAGGTAATAAGACTATCTTTCATCATCCCACATCCATTCACATGAAGCTAATAAATCTGTTTCATCCAAAATAACTTCATCTTTATATAAAAATTGATATTTACTTTCAATAGCTATATTTTCCTTTATATATCTATTCATACTGCCTTTAACAGGAGCTTTTAGGTTATGACCACTAGAATTTAAAGTATCAATAATTAATTTATATTTTCCCTTTTTTAATTCTAAATGATTATCAGTTAGCTTCTTAATTTTTACATTATTCCAAGTACATAAATAATATTCCTTATCATCTATTTTAATAAATCCTAATACACCAGTAAAACTAAAAAATAAAAAAGGTATATTCGCAACAGCTATAGTTATTGATTTATGATTTGGTAATAAAGAATTATACCAAATATATTTTTTAGGAAAATTAGTACCACTATCTCCTTCAATATAACCATATCCATTATTAAAATCATATTTTATATCATTATATTGAATTACACCTTCTATATCATGATACATTGAGTAAATACTATGCTTACATTCCATAAATGGAATATAAGAAAATGGTCCCATTACTTTCTTTTTTAAAGGATGAAATTCTTTTAATAATATATTTCCTTTAAATAATAAATTATCTTGTTCTATTTCAAAAATAAAATGATGCTCATTAATAATTTGAACTTGATTGATATTATTAATATTATATGAGGATTTCTTAGTAATAAGCTGAATAGATTTTCCTTCATTAGAATTTGCAATAATAATTGCAAAAGAAAAACCATTATTGTTAATAAATTTATAGTATTTACCACTAAATTTATTCTTCATTATCTTTTTTCCTTTCTAATCAAATATTCTTGTATATCTATATGAAATATTTTTTATAGCCTCATTAATTCTATCTATATTAGAAATAATATATGAAGGACCTTTAGTTCTAGTAATTGCAGTATAAATTATTTGCCTATTTAGCAAAGGATGCCCACTCTTTTTAGGTAAAACAACTAAAATATTATTATAGCCTGAGCCTTGTGATTTATGAATAGTTATAGCATATGCATAAATAACCTTATTTAGATCTAGCATACGTAAAGGGTATAACAAATAATTACCAAGCTTTAAAACTTTATCATCTATATTATCTGAATCTTTAGGGTAAAGCTTTGAAGTTTTTGAAACTAAAAAATATAATGTCTCACAATTTTCAAATGAAATTATAATACCAGTATCACCATTATCTAAATCTAAAGCCTTGTTGTTTTCAGTAATCATTAAAGGAATACCAGGATAAAATCCTTTTATAGAGGTGTTTTTATTGTTAATTACTTTATTTTTAATAATATTATTAATATTACTAACTCCTAATTTCCCTTTATTCTCAGCACATAAAACACGAGCCTCATCAATATTTTTATAAATACTAGTAAGTTCATTTTCATCAAATTTCACATTAGTACATAGTTTTTCATAATTAGAATAAAAATGTATACCCCATTCTGATATAATATCTTCAAATCTTTTTTTAGATTCTTCTTTTTCTTCATAAAAATATACTGGATAGCTATTTTGTTGACGGATTAACTTTTCTTCTTTTGTTTCATTTTCTTTCGGTATTAATCTATTAACAATATTAAAATCATCAAATGATTTAAAATCTAAATTAGTAACCTCATTACCTAAATTAACCTCCATTGATAATTTATAAACATCAGATCCTTCAACAAATCTATGTGATTTTGTTAATTCAACAATATTATTTTTTAAAGGATTATATGATAATAAATCAGCTAAAACTGCTCCACATTCCACTGATGGAAGCTGATGCTTATCACCTAAAATAAAAACTCTAGCTCCAATAGGTATAGCCTTTAATAATGAATCAAAAATACAAATATCTATCATACTTGATTCATCAATAATAAAGATAGAATTGTTATCAAATTGATTATTTTCATTATAAATAAATTCATTAGTAGAATAATTGGTTTCTAATAGCTTATGTATTGTATATTTATTTACATTTCTTAAAATATTTATTTCTCTATCGTAATTATGATTATCTGGGTTATTTCTAATGAATCCTTCTATTTCTCCATCAATACTTTCTTTTATTCTAGAAGATGCTTTACCACTAGGAGCTGTTAAATAAATATTATAATTACTATGTGCTTTTAATAAAGCTAATAATAAATAAAATACAGCTGTAGTTTTACCAGTACCAGGTCCCCCACATAAAACCAAATTTTTATTAATACCATTATTGATAAATTGTTCTTGTTCTTTTGAGGCAGTAAGCCAAATGGATTTTATATCAAAATCAATATTGATATTATCAAAATAATTAATAAATAATCTTTCAATAGAATTTTTAATACCATTTTTAGCAATAAAATATTTTCTTGCATATAAATAATTATTATATATAATAAATAATTTATTATCGCCAATAATACTATCTAATTCATTTAATTTATCTATATTAATTAATGCATCTTTTCCACATAAATAGATATTAGATATTTTATCTTCTAGTAATTTTTTTTCTTCTTCATCTTCTATTATAGAGGATAATAAAATAATATTACCCTCACATTTATTTTTCCATTCTTTTATAAGTAATTCTTTTTCTAATGGCATACATGAAGAACCACTACTAACAAAAACAAAATATAAAGAGAAAATCTTCATTACTTCATCATCAACATAATCTTTTAATAAATATTTAGCTACATATTCCCATACTGGATCAATAAATCGATATTCTATTAATGCTTTTATAAACTCACTATTACTCATTCGATTTACCTCCATAAAGAATTTTTTTCATAATATAATCAAATTCCTTTTTTAAATCATTATAGCATGACCAAGTTTCAGCATATATTCCATTAGGTGTATCTTCTTTGCAGCCTCTAATAAACACATAATAAATACCACCAAAATGATTATTGAATGCATCCTCTAAAGAATCAGCATAATGAGAACTATATAACCAATTAACCAATGTATAGGAATATAATACTCTTTGAATTGAATAATGTCCATCAACACGTTTTTTAATATCTAAATAATTATTATAGCTTAATAAATCATTATCATTTATTGTATCAGATTTCCAATCTAATATTGAAAAATAATCACCACGTCTAAATAATAAATCAATAAATCCATTACAATAATTTGATAAATTAATATTTTCTAATCCAAAATTAAATTCTGCCTCAGCCTTTCTATCAATACTTGGTATTTCACAAAGCTTAAAGCTATTTGATGTATCAATTTTATTACCATTAATTATTGGTAATGAAGCATTTAATACATTATGAACAATATTTGCTACATATTCTATGAAGCTATCTTTATTTTTTATATTATTAGCATTAAATCTATCACTAATTACCTCTAATAAATTGTTATTATTATTAATACTAGTAAACTCAAAATTCTCAAATATTTCATGTAATGTAGTACCAATTGCTGCTCCTTTAGGAAATGATTCTGGAATTTGAATAGGATCAATATTAGAATAATTTAATTCTAATGAAATTCCTGATTTATCAAATCCACTTAAATTTTCTTCAAGCTCATTACCCTCTTTATTAGAATTTAGATTATCATCTAATACAATATTATCTTCATTTATTTTTGACATAGAAGCATAGGAATGCTTATATAAATTATGCTTATTCATATTTTTAGAAATATTTTTTAATATATCTAATTGTCTATTTTTTTCAATAATAGTTTCATTTTCATTAGTATTAGCTTTAATAATTGTTTTAATATTAGCTTTAATTTCTTCTAAATTAATCTTATGATAATCATATTCTTCTATAGAAAAATAATCCTCATTATCTTTAGAATTTATAAATTCAATAGTAGCATTTGATACTTCAACATCTTTATTATTTTTATAATATGGTAAAACTAATAAATATTTATGTCTAGTATAGGCAACATAGAATAATCTATCAAATTCTTTATTAATTTCATCATTATATTTATCCTTATCCATCGTTAAATAAGCTCTAGTATTATTATTATCTTTTTGATGATAAATACCAACACTCATTTTATTACTCTTTTGTTTTTCACCACCAACACTAAACACAATCGCTCTATCTAGTCCCTTTGATGCATGCATAGTCATTATCTCAACACAATCGAAATCCGTACCCTTTTCTACTATTGAGCTACCTTCTTCATCATCGCTTTCTCCATTATTTAATTTAATTAAATGATTTTTTAAATCATATAATGAATTTCCATCAAGAAGATATTCTAACGAATAATCACCAATTTGTTTAAATACATTTAATGATTGTATATCAGTTAAAGTAGACATTCTAGATTCTATTTTAGAATCTTCTAATATAGAATTAATAAGTTCGATATATTTATATTCACCTGCAAGATTTTTCCATTTTAAAATTAATTCCATTTCTAAAGTTGAATCTCTATCATAATATGGGCTTGATATTTCAGTTAATGATTTATCAAAGAATTTAGTAAATAATACTTTTCTAAAAATATTACGATTATTACCTGTAAAATCAGGAATTAAAATTGCATTAATTAAGGCTATCCAATGATTACATTCAATACCACCAAAAAGCTTATTATCCTTATATTTCACATAAGGAATTCCAGCTTTTTTAAGTTCATATTCAATAGAATTAAATTCAGATCTAGTTCTTCCTAAAATCATAAAATCCTTAAAAGAAACATTATTTGAATTTCCTTTTTTATCAATTAATTGTAATCTAGTTTTACCATTTTCATCAAACATACAATAATCTGTAATCATCTTAACAATCATTTGAGCATATTCAAATGGAGTAACAGAAGATAATTCTAAGCTTTCTTTATCCTTTTTAGCTACAACACTAATTCCCTTAATACTTTTTCCATCGAATCTAGCATCTAATTGTTCTAAACCAATCCCAACTTCTCTATAATCTAAAGAATTAAATTTTTCTACCTTAAATAATCTATTATAGGAATTAATTGAAGCCTTTGAGGATCTATAATTATTAGGTAATACCTTTAATAACCCACCTTTTTTTTCTATAGCGCGTACTGCAGAATCATATACAGTTAAGTCAGCACCCTGAAATGAATAAATAGATTGTTTTCTATCTCCAACTACTATAATATGATTATTTTCATTATCTAAAAATATTGTTTTAAAGATATCCCATTGAATCTGATTAGTATCCTGAAATTCATCTATTAATGCATATTTATATTTCATAGATAATTTTTCTTTTAATGAATTATCTATAGATAAAACTGCTTCTCTAACCTCTCTAAGCATATCATTAAATGAAAACCATTTATTATGACGCTTAAGCTCTTGCCATTTCTTATATAATTTAATAGCTGATTCTTCAAAATTACAAATAATAGTTTTTTTAGAATATAATTCTTTTAATTTTTTTATTGGTTCTAAAATATTATTTATTTTTTGACCTTTAAATGAATAATTAAAAATACCAGTATTAGAAATATTATCAAATAAAGAATTTTTAAGTTGATTGATTTGATTAATTATTTCTTCATATTTTGTTTTTTCTTTTTTAGCATTTTCATAGGTTTCTTTATTTTGTTTTTCTAATTCAGTTAATTTTCTTTTATTTCCTATTTCTTGTCTAATTTCTTCTAAATTAGACATTGTATTATCACATAAAGAAATATTATCTATTAATTCTTTATAATAACCTTCACCTTTAAAAACTAAAAAAACATCATGAACTTGATTTGAAAATTCTATATTAGAAGAATCAGTAAATTCTAAAAAGAAATCAATAATTTCATTATGATTTTTTCCTACTAAAGTAGATAAATTATTTAAATAGTTTTCACAATATGTTTTTTGTTCAAATGAAACAATTTCAGGAACAATATTATATTCTTTATCTAAATATAATTTATTAACTATATCCTTCATTTCTCCTTTATCATTACCATCTTTATTTTCCAACATTTTAAGCTCAATAGAACCATCATATAAAGAATCTCTAATAAATTTATCATATAAGCTTTGCATTTTTGAATCATCTACTACAATTAAATCCTTAGGAAGTCCCATTGTAAAATAAAATTCTGATATTGTATCCTTACAAAATGAATGAATAGTACCAATGTGAGAATTATCTATATTAAATTCAGGAATATCTTTTTTTATTCGGTCCTTTAATTCTCCTGCAGCCTTTTCTGTATAGGTTACAATTAATAATTCGTCCTCTTTTATTCCATTTTCTAATAATTTAGCTACTATTTTTACAATAGAATATGTTTTTCCTGTACCAGCAGAAGCAGAAATAGAATAATTTTTATTAAAGATAAATTCATTTTCATTAAAATAATCATTCTCCATTATTTTCTCCTCCATTTTCAGTAACATATAAAACATTATTAGTTATAAAATCAATTAATTCATTTCTTAGTAATGAATTATTCTTATCAATTGATTCATATTCATTTTTTCCATATCCAGCTTTTTCTTTTAGATTAATAAAATCTTTATCTTTGAATAATCTCCAAGCTCCATTTTTAGTTTTATTAATCAATGAATCAAAGGAATCCTCCTCAAGTACATCAAAGCTTCTAAGTCTAGTATCATCATAATTAAACATATTAAAATATAAATTATTTAAGATATTAATAGCCTTAATTCTATTAATAGTAAAATCACTAATAATATAATTCTTATCATTATTATCTTTTTTATTTTTACTTATTTTATGATTAATATTAATTATATAATCATCATTATCATTAATATATTTTACAATATGGGCTAAAGCCAATATATATAATTCAGTCATATCCTCATAGTTATTACTAAGCTTAACCTTAGCATAATTAAAGATTATATTATTATCATTAGTAGAAATTATATAATTAGAATTACAAATTAACTTCCAATTATATTCATTATTTTCTATTATTGTATTTAATTCTATTTCAAATGGTTCTTTTAATTCAAAATCTCCTAAATCATCATAATACTTTTGTGTAGAACTAATTATTTCATCTAAATCAGCTTTATTATCTAAATATGGATATGAATGCTTCAACTTAAATTCCTTAATAACATTATCTAATTCCTCATCTATTAAAGAACTATTTTTTTCTATCATTTTAAATAATAATGATTTACTAATATTAGATTTTGTTAGAATATCAATAAAAATAGGTTCATATTCTTTAGTAGAAATACTAGAAAAATCATCATATTCTTTAAATAATCTTTCCATTTTAGACATCAAATTTTCTTTAATAAAATTAGATATTTCTTTATATTTCACACTTAATGGATATTCTATTTTAGGATAAATAATATCTTCATTATCTTCATTATTTGAATTATCTTCAATCAATCCAATTGCATAATCTTTTTTATCTATTTCTCTTTTAGTAAATAGTTCACTATATTTTCTTCTTTCTAATAATCCAAGAACAGGTATTTCTTTTTCATTTTTATTTAATAATAAAGATGGCTTATATTCTTCAAGTGTTTGTAAATTAATATTAGTATAAGTTGCATAGGTTATAATTGAATTATTAGTTAATAATTTATATATTTCTTTATCTATATTAGATAATGATTCTTTATTATCATTTAAATCTAATTCATCAATTATATTTTTTCTTGGCAAATTATTATTAGACATTCCCATAAAAAACATATATTTTGAAGAAATAATATTATCTTCTTTATAATTTATGAATGTTACTCCTCCTGTAATCATATTAGAAGGATATACAGTAATAGTTTTAGAAGCATCAATCATAGTTAAAAATACTATTTCAAATGGTAAATCGATATTCATATTAATTAAATTATCAATAGAATTTATTATTGCATTAAAATAAAAATTAGGCTTTTCATCACTATATAATAACCATTTATTTAATTCTATTTTTAATTCTTCTAAATCATTATTATTAAATATTTTCTTGTCTTGAAATTTATTTCTAAATTCCATAATATCTTCGATAATACTTAGAAGTGTAACAATTGTCTCATTATCAAGACTAATACTACCAAATGGCAATAATGTATCATTATCTATAATAATCTTATTTTCTATATTATAGTTTTCTCCTATTAATTTAGATAATAAGATTCTTTTCATTGCATAAATCCAATCATCAGACATAGTTGAATCTCTATATACATTCATTTTATCTAATGCCTCAATAATTATATTTATTTTAGAAATATCTATATTTCTAGCTTTTTGAATATTACTATTAGTAATAAGCTTTAATAAATCATATCTTGTAAATTGCTTATTATTTAAAATATCATATAAAATTATAATTGCTGAAGAAGCATTTGAATCACTATTAGAGCTATCTAATATTACATATGGTACTTCTGGATAATTTTTATTTCCACCTGTAGAGAATACTTTTTTTATTATTGGTATATATTCATCTAAATTTACAGAATATACTGTGATATTATATACCTTCTCATTATTATTTAATATTTTACAAATTTCTCCATGAATGTATTCTACTTCTCTTTCCTTTGAAAGACAGGAACGATAATTCAAGATATTCTTTATATCATCACTATTTTGTTTATAAATAATTGAATTGTTTTTTTCTAATCCTATTAAATAGGATTTTTCTATTTTTCTAAATCCAAAAAGAAAAGTTTTTTTACTTATTATAGGATTATTTTTAATAATATCAGATAAAAATACATAATCGTTATATTTTATTTTTATATTATCTAATAATTTCTTTTGTTCATTATTAGGTATAAAGCCTTCATTATCATATGAAATAAATATATTAGCTAAATTCTTAGCTAAATCATACAAATTAATATTATTAATAGTATCATTTTTATTATTAATAGTATCATTTTTAATAATATATTTTTTAAATGAAGAATATTCTTCTATATTACATAATAATTCTTTTATTATTAAATTAGAAAGAAGCTTAGCATTTATTAATTCTTTTTTAGTAGTATTAAATATTTCATTTATAAATGGTCTTATTCTTTTAAATTGAACATTCAACAAAACAGCATTTGTTTTTTGAATCCAATAGGCTTTAAACCATTGTTCTAACAATAAATTAGGAACAATAATAGAATATGTTTCAAAAGGATCTTTTCTATTTCTAATTTCATTAATAAGCTCATCTGCTAATAAGCATAAATTATTTCTTTCTATTATCATATGAATAGCCTCCTAATTACATAAATTATAGCAAATTCTAACATATAAATAAATCTAAATTAATAAGTATTATTTATTTTATTTGTTTCATTAAATAAATTAATAAAGAAAAAATATCTCTAAAATATTAGAGATACAATTTAATTTTTATTCATATTATTTAAGAGAATTCTTTATGTTATTATCAGATATTTCTATGAAACAATGTTCAAATATATTTGTTTTAAAAAACTCTTAAAATAAATATACATTAATGAATTTTATAATTAAAGAAAATAATATCATAAAGGGAGTATCCTTGAACAATTTGATTTAAATATATTCAAATTATTTTAGGCTACTTCCTATTTTATTTTGATTATTTATATTAATATAATTAGTAAATAAAATGCTGATTAACATTCAGGTGGATAATTGTATTTCTTCAAACATTCATTAATTTTAATACGTATCTTAGCTCTTGTTGCTTCTTTATCAGACCAGTCAGTTGATGCATATTCTTCTACAACTTCTTTTAATTCTCTTGCAATAAGCTTTAAAGTTTCATCACTCAATAATTCATGGGCTGATTTATCTCTAACTAATGCATCATAAAATGCTCTTTCTCTACCAAATATACCTAATTTATTTGCTTCCTTTTCATCTGCTACCATTTCACTAGCAAATCCAACTAAATCAACAATAGTTGCTTCAGGAGCAAAGTTCGCATCTCTATCATTATATTTTTCAAGAATTTTTCTTAATCGCTTAGAATACTCTTGCGATTTGAAATAATTGTTCTTTCTTGATTCAGCAATAGCTCTTTCAAGTAATTTCTTAACTATTTTAACAAATACATGAGGCGGATTTTTCTTTCTTAATTCCTCTATTTTTTCTTTAAATAATAAATCAATTACGTTAATTGAAGAATCTTTATCGGTTGTTAATACCTTATGCATTCTCTTAGTAAATCTTCGTTGATGAATTCATCAATATTTCTATTTAGTATCCAATTATCATTTTCATCTATTAATTCATATCCTTTATTTTGAAGCAAGGATATTATAGTCTCTTCAATCACACTTTCATATGCCATGATTTCACCACCTTAATCTATAACTTCCCAATAACCTGAAACTTTATTTCCAATTCTTACAATTTTTCCAGCTTCTTTTAATCTATCTAATGATCTTTGTACAGTTCTAGACGTCTTACCAACTTTTTGGGCTATTTCTTTTCTTGTATAAACTGGATTTTTTTTAATAAGAGCATAACTTCACCATCTAATTCATTGACTCTTTTAGGAGTTTCTTTAGTGACATCACTAGTGACATTCTTAGTGACATTTACAGTGACATTGTTTATTGTCCCTACTATTCAGAAAAGTGTGTGACCACAAATTTTAACCACCACCTATATTTTTGGGTTTAAAACAACGCTAAAAAGCATTAAATGTTAAGAAAAGTCATAATAACTTTTTTTTACATTTAATGCTATTTTATTTGAAAAGTGTGTAAGACATTCTCATTCCATGGGAAAAGAACCTCTAAATTATTTGAGTAGCCATCGATATTTTCAAAAACATAAGTTAAATATGCTTCAATATTTAACTTATGCATTTTAGCTGTTTGAACTAAACTTAACAGATTGAAGTTTGCAATAGCTGTTTCTTGATTATTAAAGATTATAGAATTGTTTCTTATC
>JBGVLG010000082.1:0-3753 GCA_045124155.1 Anaeroplasma sp. | reverse complement strand
AACAGGAACATTTGAATCATATTCCTCAATAATCCTCTTTTTATCTATCTCACTATAGCTCATAAAAAATACCTCCTGTAATCCTAATTATAGGATTAGTAGGAGGGCAATTCAATGCGTTTTATTTTATACGCTTACATTTAATCTTACAAATTTATAGTGTATTTTTCAAAATGGTGGTATAATTTGATATAATATGATGTTTTATGTTAGAGAGGTGCTTAGTGTGACTTTTTCGGAAAAAGTAGTTTTTGTTAGAAGTGAGTTTCTATTGACTAAGGCACAATTAGCAAAAGAACTGGGAATTTCTCAAGTCACTATTGCAATATAGGAATCTAACAAATATTTTTTACTTTATGATATAATTTATCTAGGAGTTGATTATATGCCGAACATATATTTAATAGGTGACAGCTTAACACATGATTATAATTATGAGTGCTACCCACAATGTGGTATGGGAAGTATTATAAGAGGATATGCTAAGGACGATGTTAAAGTCTTAAATTATTCTCACTATGGCTTATCCACAAAGAGCTTTTTGGCACAAGGTAGATTTGATCCTATTAAGAAATCATTAAATAAAGATGATTTATTAATAATTATTTTAGGAACTAATGATGAGGTACGTGATAATCTTTTAAAATATACATCTAAAGATAAAGAATATTTAGAAAATATTAATATATTCTGTAAGGCTGCAATAGAAATAGGAGCTAAACCTATTGTGGTATCAAGTCCTTGTAAAAGAGTATTTAAGGATGGAATAATACAAAATGTACATAATGGTTATCCTGAGGCATTAATCAATCACGCAATAAAGTGCAACTATGATTATGTAGATTTACATAGATTATCTATGGAATTATATCAAAAACTTGGTGAAGATGAAACTAAAAAGTTCCATTTGATATATGAGAAAAATGAGTATAAAAGATATCCGGATGGAGTTAATGATAATACCCATTTTAATTATTATGGTGCAAAAATGATTACAGAACTATTTTTAAAAAATTTAAAAAATAAGTTTTCAGAATATAATACGTATTTTAATGATGTAGAATTGAGGTAGTATATATTGGGAAGTATAAAATACTTAATAAAAAGATAATTAGAATAAAGCGTAATCTCATTTTTTAGATGATACACAATTCATTTGCAGAGTAAAGAAGAAGCCCAAAATGCTCCGACACCAATCATAACATACGCATTGTTTTTAGATGGTAACTACATTACAAATGAGCAGATGAATGACAAGCGTTTTTTGAAATTGTTGGAGAAATAAAAAATTCAGTTTGTTGGAGCGTCAAATTCCTATTTATCAATAAACGAGGAGGATTAAAAGTGAAATTCGATGTGACAAAATTAAAATGGATTAGAGAACCAAAAAACTTTACGATATGTGAAAATAGAATTGAAATTATTACAGAATCACATACTGACTTATGGCAAAGAACATATTATCACTTTAGAAATGATAACGCTCCTGTTTTACAATTAGAAACTAGTGAAAAATATTTTTCTTTTGTAGTTAAAACTGAATTTGAAAGCAAACATAGATTTGATCAATGTGGAGTTGTAGTGTATCTTAATAGTGATAATTGGCTTAAAGCTTCTATTGAATATGAAAATGAAAAATTCCAACATCTTGGAAGTGTTGTTACTAATAATGGATTTTCTGATTGGGCGACTACAGAAATAGAATCAAATATAAAATCTATGTGGTATAGACTTAGTCGGCGTGAAGATGATTATTGTATTGAATGTTCTGAAGATGGTATAACATTTAAACAAATGAGAATTTGTCATATGTGGAAAGGTAATGAAGTAATTAGATTTGGTATTTATGCATGTAGTCCTGAAGATTCATCATTTAAAGCTACATTTACAAATATGGAAATTACTGAATGCAAATGGCTAACACATGATGGTCAAAAACCAGATAAATAGCTATAAATTCCAATTTAACTTGATGCATTCTATAGCAAAACAGGTGTTTTCAAAAAACGAAAGAGTGTTTGCGTTTTGTATTAAAATGGTTCATCTTTGCAATATTGAAAGCATAGATTTGATTAATAATTCTAATATTAAACTTGAATTTGTATTTTTGTCATTTTTAATCTCGGAAAAACACAATTGTATAAAAGAATTCAAAAACTCTGTTGGAATCAATTTGAAATGTCCTGTATTCTTTTTTTTGCTACAGGTATCTTTTTGGTCCCTTAATAGATCTAATGTATATTTTGAAACCATACTTTTGAACAACGAAAAGAATAGAAAATGATTGTCAATAAATATTTTTAATTTTCGTTTGAAGTAGGTCGGTTATATATTTATATATAAGTTTTTGAAATTTTTTCATATTGTTTGTTTTTATAAGCAAAAAGTATTATAATGAAGAAAAGAAATAACTGGAGGAATTTATGGAATTTAAAAGCAGAGGCGAAAACTTAAGAAAGGAATTTAAAAATTTAGTTTTAGAATATATGTCTACTAAAGAAGATTGTTCGAAGTATAGCGCAGGAATGCGACAAGCTGATATTTTTCGTGAATGCGGAATGGATTGGGGCGAAAAAACTAATTGCACATCTTCAAATCAGCAATATTGGATTGTTGCTATTTTAAGAGAGTTAGAAGAAGAAAATAAAATCCAAAGAGATGATATAACAAAAAGGTGGAGAATCAAATGAATAGCCACGATTAATAGAATAATAAATTCTTTAAAAGAGAAGAATTTACTTAAACGAATGAATTCCAATAAAGATGGTTATTGGGAGGTGTTGAAATGAAATTATCAAAAGATGACATTTTAAATAGCGTTGAATATCAATGGCGAAAACATCAACTAGTTTTATATTTTTACATTTGGCTTATTATATCGATAATTACTATATTTATTCCTTTAGCTATTGCTATAACTAATTTAGAATATATTGTTATTATTATATTCTCTTGGCTAGGATTTATAATATTCATGTTAATTATATTTGGATCGTTCATGCTTTATTCATACAGCCAAATGAGATATTTACTTAAAAACTATGAAAATATGCAAATTTATGAAGCCAAACTCGATTATATATCGACTTCTTATATGTATAGAGGTGCTACTTATTATACAGTCACAATTAATAATAGCAAAGTAGATACTAATCCTATATTTTCTAGTTCATTTTTAAGCAAACATTTATTAGAAGATTATAATAATAAAACAGTTATTGGATTGTTTGATGAAGCATTAAATAAATTTTACATAATAAAAAAAGTATTATAACTTAATTAATGTTATATTATTAATATTAAAATTAGGATGCTAACTTTTTTACACGATTTAAAAGTTAGGGTGCTAAAAAATTGTATTAAAACATTTCTACTTTGACATTAAAGAACAATAGGTTTGACACAATCAGTATCAAGCCTTTTTTAATTTATAAGTGTAAAACTGCATAAATAAGCAATTTATTTAAAATATTAGAAGAAATATAGCATCAATTTAGAACCTTAAAAGCCCTATTTTGTGGCTTTTTAATTATTTTAAGATTAGTACTCAGACATTTTTCTTGTATTAGAGACACTTTTCGTGACCACAAATTTTAACCACCCTACCATTTCATAATAATTTTGGTATCATTTAAGTATATTAAGGAGGTTAAACTATGCCAAGACAATATACTCAAAGGACGCCAGAAGAAAAATATGGTATTGTACAAGATTATTTCTCAAGTGGATTACCGCTAACTAAATATGCCAGAA
>JBGVLG010000081.1:0-2091 GCA_045124155.1 Anaeroplasma sp. | reverse complement strand
AATGAAGGTAAGGTATTAGTTTGTGATGATGGAACTATTACAATTCCACAGATTAGAGATTATGTTATGAAACATTATGGTGACATTTTATTTGAAAATGATGTTCTTATTAGTGAAAACTTTATCGAATGGACTAGATTTTTACGAAACATTGGATATATTAAATATGTAACATTTAATAAAAAAGGTAAAGAATATAAAGAAGCCAAACCTACACCACAGCCAACGGATTTATTCAAAGACACATTCGTCAAACAAGGTATGGCTATGGTTCGCTCAACTAACGATGAACGTAATAAAGAGATTATTACATACACGAAAGATATTGAAAAGTTCATTGTTTCTGATTATTTCAAGGAAAACTTCTTTAAATACTTCAATGTAGCCTAAGACGTATGAAAATACGTCTTTTTTTATGAATAAAACAGTGATTTTATTCAGTAAAATAGGTTATTTTTGGCATAATTTGGAAGTAAAAACACATTTTTAACACCAAATAGACATATATAATACATATTTTTCAAAAAAAATAGAATATAATATATTTCTATATATATAATATAAATATAGGTATGGTGATAGTACCTATTCATATATTTTCATAGTGCATATCACGTAAAACTTAATTTCGGTAACTACTATCGACAGTGTGATAATTCATAGTAGGTATTAAACTTATACTGACGTGTCATTAGTTGACTTATAGTGATTCAGAACTAAATATAAGTTTATGACGATAGCCAATTCACACCAATTATGGCACGTATTTATTTCTAAAGCACTATAACAGTTTGTCGGTTCTGTATATAAAAACTAGAGGGAGGAAACGTATTAATATAATTTACACAAGGATTGCGTGAGTGGAATATATATGTCTATATATATTATGGGTTATATTAAGGGATATTATTTAATTTTAAATCATTTTCTTATTTATTTTTTTAAATTTGAATTTGATTTATTTTTTTAATCTCATTGCAAAGGGATAAAAATGTAAAAAAATAGAAAAAAATATAGAATATATAGTAAATAATATTTATATAATATATAATAGACATATTATATATTATATATTATGTTATAAAATATTCTAAAGAAAGGAAAATAAGAATGGCGATAAGTAAAAAAGTTACACTTACTGTGAATGGTTATACTTGTAGTTTATCTTCACCTTTACAATTCTATAAAGGTGACGCTATACATTTAGCATTTAGTGTAGATGAATATGGAATAGTTGTAACTAATGGTGTTAAAAGAAAAGAGTTAATGCCTATCGTTCCATTATCAGCTTTCTTAATAGTTGAAACACCTAATAATGTTGATTCTATCGAGAGTGTCGGTGTTATTGATGATGAAATTCATTTTCACTTAGATGGTAAATATACAAATTTCATTGGTGTTAGTCGTATGCAAATTATCTTAACAGATGAAGATTGTTGTCGTATAACGTTACCAGAATTCACATTTGAAGTAAAAGAGAATATTGCAGAAGATACAGATTTAAGATTATCTACCGCTGTCGTAACTGATATTGATAAACAATCATTGAAAACAGAAGATGGAAGTTTAATCAAAACAGGTAGAACTCTTGTGAACGGTGAACAACCTATTACTTCAAAATATATTAAAGATTTAGAAGCTAAAGGTATTCTTGAAGGAATTGAAAAAATTATTATTCAAGATAATCAAAACACAAAACAGACAACAATCAATTCTCTGTATAATTACATCATTCAACATTTTGAAGAAACAATCGACAGGGAAATTAAATCAGCAATCGGAACAAGTGCAACAGAATTAAATAGTTTAAAAACAAAACTAAACAACGATATTGCACAAGCAACAAATGACTTAATTGCTATTGAGTATTTAAAGCGTCAATATCAAGAAAAATTATAGAAATAGGAGATGAAAACAATGGAGAAAATTACAAAGTCGTCTGATAAAGTATTGATTGACCCTAATGAACCTTTAATACTACCAGACGGAACAGCTTTAGTAGGTAGAGTGGAATGGTTCTTATACGCATTATGTTGTTTAGATTATCAAAATCTCCCAACTCCTATGTCGAGAATTGAAGAATTTGCAAAC
>JBGVLG010000080.1:0-2273 GCA_045124155.1 Anaeroplasma sp. | reverse complement strand
TCTATTTCGAATTTGAAGAAATCTCCTCTACTTCCGCTAGTATGAGATTCTTTTAAACACGATAAACCAACCTTTTCTGCATATTTCTCAGGTGTGTCATAACAGATGCAGGCTATTATACCATGATTTCTAATAAAATTCTTAACATCATCTTTATTTAATAAAGTAACTTTTATATCATTTATACTATACATAAATTAATCCTCCTTATAATATACCCATAAATTATTCATAAAATCTGGAGCTCCTGACTTAAGACTTTTATAAATGCAAGTTCTAGAAATATCAACATCATCAGAAGCCTCTCTTATAGATAAGTAAACTTTCCCTGTTGTTAAATTTTTTATTTTTATACCATAGGCTTTACGTCTTCTAGTAGGTAGAGTACCGTAAGAATTATTATACTTCCTATCGCACCATTCTAAATTCCAAACACAATTATTAATCTTATTCTCGTCCTTATGATTGACTTCTTTATAATTAAAAGGATTAGGTAAAAATGCTTGTGCTACTAATCTATGAACATATTTAGTATAATTAGTTTTATCCCTTGTTAGGTGGACTCTAACATATTTTTCTGAGTAATTTAATTTTTTCTTCTTATTGCTTTTAAGAATTTTAATTTCACCTAAATTACTCACTTGATACAGCCCTTCAAAACCCTCAATATCTTTCCATATCCGCTTAGGTAAAATCACATAACATCACTCCTTATATTTATTTACCTACCGAAGTAGGTATATTATATTATACTATGTTAATCATCTATCTGTTCTATATTTTTCTACTATATTTATTTTTATTTTTTTATTCTTCTTGTTAAGTTCATAAAATCTATTTAAACTAACTAATATTCTCTCTCTTCTACCTTTACTTATGTCTAATGAATTCATATATTCAGATAAATCATCTACTGTTGCTTCCAATATATCTATATCTTTATCTTGCAACCATAACATAAGACCATATACGTCTTTTTGATATGCTTTAATTGTGTTTTCATTTACGTTACCATATTGTAAACTCTTTTTATAGTTTATCAATAATAATTTATTCTTTTCATTTGCACCTCTAAAACTCCACATAATGTTATGCTTCAACTAATCACCTTCCTTAATATATTATACTATTCCATTTTAATAATTTCCTCTAAATCTTGTAAATATATACTCCTAAATTCATTATCAAAACAACTCATATTTAATATTTTATTTATCTTTTCATCTGAAAATCTTCTGCCATTCTTTGAATAATGTAACATAGTAGTTTTCATATTACTAATAGTCAATCTATCTACTTCTGCTATTTTAGCTATTTTATTTAACCAATAACTTATTGTGGAATCACCAACAGATTTCCAATTGTTTTTATAGCGAGTTAAAAACACAGATTTTCGTTTAATATGTTTATCTTTACGTTCTTTCCTTAATTCGGCTAATTTCTCCATTGTATAGTTATCTAAATATAATATTCCTCTTTCTTTTTCATTTATAATTACTTCTATATAGTTTTGTTTCCAATTAACTTTTCTCCATTCTAATTTACTTATCATATATTTCTTTGGCGCAGATGCAACTAATATTCCAAAAAATACCTCTAGTTGTTTATCACCATATTCTGCTAATTTTCTTCTTGTCTCATATATTTGATAAGTTGATAAATATTCTATTTCTTTTTTTCTTTTTATTTTCAATCTAGGTATATTTTCAACAGGATTATCTTTTGTTATTTTTATTTTTTTTAAATACTTATAAAATGAAGATAGTGTAGCTATACTAAAATTAATTCTACTAGGACTTGTTTTCTTATCTTTTTTATCTTGTATATATACATTAACATCTTCTTCTGATACATCAGTAAATTCTTTATCTATAAATTTATCAAATGCCTTTAAATCATATATATAATTTCTAATTGTTTTTTCATTAGACCTTTTATAATTTTTTAAATAATTTTCATATCTATCAATTAACTCTTGATTCAAAATATCACCTCCTTATATTAGGATTATGTAAAAGGGGATATAACACCCTCCCCTTAAATTAATTATTTATGTCATTTTTCTAATACTCTTTATTTTAAACAAATCTTACAAATTCCATATATTTTAAAGCAACCCAGTATCCACTTTTGGATTTGCCCCATTTAGTAGAACCATTCATTTTTTCTTCCACAATAGTAATAACAACACCTTTATCTATTTGTCTTTCAACTCCATAATTTACTCCTGCACCTTTTCTACAATTTAATTCATTAGTTGTACATCTAGCTAA
>JBGVLG010000079.1:0-4163 GCA_045124155.1 Anaeroplasma sp. | reverse complement strand
GACGATGACGGGATTATATGACCGACAATGACGGGATTATATAAATGTTTATACCTATGTATGATTAACTATTTTTTTAGTTTTTCGTACATAGGTATAACTATATCTATTTCACTCCATCTGAATCTAGGATTATATATTTGAAAAGATACATATGACTTGTTTTTCAAAATTCAAATTCAATAATTTTTCTAGAATTTTAAGTACCAAATGTTTTTAATATGATGTATATGAATAATAGTATCCTTATCATTGTAGCTACATAATCGACACGTGTAATTATCTCTTCCAAGCAGTCCATTTTTCCATCTAATTTAGTTGTAATCTTTTCTTTCAGAGGTTGCAATTTGATTTTGTTTTTATTCCCCATATTCAATCTCTCCTTTAGTTTTTAAAATTCAAATTCAATAAATTTTTCAGAGTTTTATTTACCAAATCTTTTTAGTATTCCTTTTATAATTATATCTATAAAGATATCCTCATACTCCTCTTCTCTTCCAAATATTTCATTATGGCATTTGTTACATAAGGTAATTCCATTATTAATATCAGTTCTTAAATATTCATATTCAGAATGTTTCTTGATATGGTGTGCGTGAAGAATAGTATCTTCATTATTGCAGCCACATAATTGGCAAGTGTAATCATCTCTTTCAAGTACTTCATTCTTCCATCTAATTTGGTTGTATTGACTTCTTTCAGGGATTGCGATTTGATTTTCTTTTTGTTCTTTTAGCTGGTTCTTCATTTTCTGTTGGCATATATAAAGTGTATAAATTGATTTCATTATCATTAGTGAGTTCTCTTTTAATTAATCCTAATGACTCTAAATCAGTAATACCTTTTTGAATTGTACTTCTTGCTAATAAAGTATTATTAGATATAGTATTATAACTTTCTCTTATCTCACCATCTTCATTACATGCGTTGCAGAGATAACAATATAATTTAAAAGTAGATGTATTTGTAATAATTCTAAATACATTATTAGGCATACACATAATGTTATCGTTTTCCTTATTGTACTTTACCCTTTTATTTTCGTTTTCCATATTCAATCCCTCCTTTAGTTTTTAAGTGTACTTAGACAGTTATATCGTGCACGTGGCCAAGTGCATATTATTACAAAATTAGGTGCACAATACGCCCATTATAAAGACTTATTATAAAGACTTATAATATAAAGACTTATACAATCATCTTTAAAAAGATGAAAATAAAATCGAAATTCAGATTATTTTATAATCTTCATTTCTACCTCTATCTCCTCCTCTTCCTCTTCTAATTCCATTTCCATTTCTACTTCAAGTTCTTCATCTTCCATTGCATTTAACATTTGTTCTCTATCTATAACAGGATATCTTATTCTATACATATTTGAACAATAGCCATTGCTCGTACGAAACTTTTCTACTTGTATGAATTTGTTTTCTTTTAGCCATTTTATCCCATCTTTGACTTTTCTTTCTGAGATTAAACATTCTTTTGCTATTGTAGATATAGAAGGGAACGCATAATTTAAATCCTTATTCCAATTCTTACATAGAAAACAATATATCTTAAAATAATAAGTATCGGGAATTAATGCAAAACAATCATTGCAAACCTTAGTCCAATTCCCATCTATGTCTGCATATCTTTTAAATTTAACTTTAACACTAATAGTTTTACTCATATCATCACCTCCTTTATATAGGAACTATTTGTTCCTTATTATGTTATACTATTTTTATTTGAGCTTAACCACTTTACTTTATGCTTTATATTTTTAAATCTGAATTCGCTTTTTATTTGAGTTTTCATTTATACGATATGTATCTAAAACGCATTTAAATCGATTCTAAGGTATGTCCAGTACCTTCAAGGTATAATTTATCATTGAAGTATAAACGATTATGTATATAAAAAAAAGAGGATATTTAAATCCCCTTTTATTTTATATTTTTCTCTAGGTATGTCATTAATATTTCTAGGTTATCAAAATATTTTTCTCTTGTTTTTCTTGCATAAACGTTATCTATTTTAAATCTATAAATTTCATCTAGTGTTATTATTTTTAATTCTAGATATTGAATTTGTTCCTTATATTCCATTGTATATACTAATATGTTATACCATTGATGAACATATTTTGTATTAGTTTTGCATGTTATATCAACTTTTAATATATCATCTATAGCTATTACTTTATCTATTCTCTTAGCAGATTCTCTATGCTGCACATTTTCATCATATACAAATACTATTTTATTATCATTAGTTAATACTATTGATTCTGCACTTCCAACTTCAAAAATTTTTTTAGAATTTATTCTGTATTGTTCTATTTCATTATTAGTTTGCTCTTTTACTTTTCTTTCTTGTTGTTCTCTAACTTGTTTTTCTTCCATAGATTCTTTGTTAAATAATTTCATATCAATACCTCCAAGGGATTATAATTTTTAAATTCTAATTTATATTTTTTCTTAGGTTTTATGTAAAGAAGTTGGACAAATAAAGTCCAACTATTTTTTAGTATCATCTATAATATATTCATCTATACATTTTTTAACGCCTCTTAATGTAAATCTTTTATATTTAATTCCATTAGGTAATATAACAATATAGCAATCATTAAATTTATAATAATCTATTCCTTTATATTTTCTGCAATTGTCTTCATTAAAATTATATTGAGTATAACTCATAACATCTGCTCCTTTATGCTTTATATTTTAAAATTTAAACTCACTTTTTATTTAGTTTTTTTCTTTGGTTATATGTACTAGAGGAATTTAATCCTCCTTAAATAATATTCTTGAATCCATATTTAAAAACATTATTTATCGTTTTATATGTTTTTGAAAATATTTTTTTCTCATTATTATCTATAATTTTAAAATATAAATTTTCCTCTAATGTTTCCCATATTTCTATTCTACAATATTCAAAACCTATTTCAATATGCATATCTTTATATGATTTAAAAATATATCCTTTCACTTTTAATGCTTCTTTTAAAAAATCTATTTTATTCATAATTAACCTCCACTTTATACTTTATATTTTAATATTTGAATTTACTTTTTATCTTAAGTTTTATGTAAGAAGGAGGATTTTATTCCTCCATAACTAATTTATATAATCTATATAATTCTTTTACAAGTTCTTGATACTCTTCATTTGTCATATATTTTATATTATCATTTATATACGCATCTAGCTCTAACCATTTAATCATATTATTAGTCATAGTATCAGCTCCTATTTAAATTATTGAATTCATATTATTCTTAACATTTTAGCTACAATTGTAGTAACTTCTAATAATATATTAGTTATTGATTCAATTGTATCTTTGTCGCCTTCTTGTTGGCTTAGATTTTTACCTTCTAGTGTTTCCATTAGTTTATATTGTTCTTCTATTGTCATTTTGTTATATGCATCTTTAATTCTACTTTCCATATTATTCATAAAATACCTCCAAGGGAATTATATTTTAATATTTGAATTTACTTTTTATCTTGAGTTTTATGTACTGAAGGGGAATATTCCCCTCCTATAATTTTATACTTACTTCAAATTTACCATTGTATATTATTTTACAACTTTTATTATGTGCTATATACTCGAATTTTATATATTCATCATTTATTGTATGAATTGTGAATCCATAACCTCCATTTCTATGGATTTTTATTTCCTTTACGTATACATCGCAACTCTTTTCAACGTTTTCAATTATATGTTTTTTAGTTATTTTTCTTAATTCTCTTCTTTCTTCTATAGTTTCAGCCTTCTCTAATTTTACTAACATTTTTTTTATTAATTCTAAGTTTATAGTATCCATAATATTATCTCCTTTATACTTTATATTTTAAAACTCTAATTTACTTTTTATCTTGAGTTTTATGTATGAAGGAACTTAGTTCCTTTTATATTATATTATATATATACTAAGATGTCATAATTAGAATTTAACCTTTTTATTTATAATATCAAAATTAGATATATATCTGTTTTTTAAATTATTTTGTTTCATTTTTTCATCTGCAACTCTATTTGCCCATATAGTAACTATGCAATTATTTGTTAGTGATATTACTATTTTGCAATAACATTTTTCACCTATACCTTCATTATTTTTAATTTCATATTCATTTTTAGTTCGGAACATTATGCGT
>JBGVLG010000078.1:0-3675 GCA_045124155.1 Anaeroplasma sp. | reverse complement strand
ATCTCATCTTTGACAGTTACAAATTAAAAAATGTGGGAAAAACCACACTTTTTAAATTTTCAATATATATAAAATGTTGTATGTAAACTACTTTTTTGTTGAATTAATAATTTTTTTAATTTTACTAACTCGATAAGCTTGCTTGGTTAATGGAATATTAAATTTACTAGCAAGATCTATAAGCAAATGTTCGTTGGTGAAAGAAGGTATAAATCCTTCATCGGATACTTTAACAAGATTTAGTTCTTTTAATTTGTTAATAATCTGTGAAATAGAGTAATTCTTTTGTTCAGCATCAATTTGCTTTTCAAGTATTCTAGTTACTAATAAAGCAATAAAGCACGTTAAGAAATGAGCTTTTATTCTATCTTCTCTTTGAAGGTATACTGTTCCAGAATCAAGTTCTGTTTTCATGATTCTAAAAGATTCTTCTATTTGCCAACGATTATGATTAATATTAATGATTGTTTTTACATTATCTTGTAAATTTGTTGCGATACAGTAATAACCATCAAATTTAGATTCTTCGTTATATAATTCTTCATCTAGCATTAATATATTTTCATTTACTAATTCGCCATCTTTATTAAATGACAAATTTTTGATAAATCTTCTACAGTCATTCACATTTGTTTTATGAAATTTCTTTTTTGAGTCAATTAACTTTCTTGCTCGTTCAAATTGTTCTTTTCTAATTCTTTGTTGATATACTTTGTATTTATACGAATAGGTTACTATTAAATCTTGTTCTTTTAAATTTGCAGGGAATTTATCTCCATCAATTAACACTTGGATTTGCTTATCAGTTAAAGGAATTTTTTTGTAAACTGTATCAATAATTTCTTGTTTATTTTCTTCGTTTAATTCATCAATTTCTGTAGTGTGTTTATAACTATGTTTGTTATCTATTGTCTTCCATTTGATATTTTCATTATTAAAAATAATGTTTAATACATCTTTAGGTAATTTCTTTAAAGACTGAGATACTATAAATGATCTATTTTGTATTGAATTAAACCATCTGTTGTTATATGATCCTAATCCTGCATCAGAGCAATAAATAAATTTTGATAAATTAAAATCTTTAATTATCATCTCTTCAAGTGGTCTTACAGTTACTTGTTCACTGGTGTTTCCAGGATTTATATTAAATGCTAAAGGAACTCCATCTGCGTCCATGAATAATCCCATTTGAACAATTGGATTTGGTCGATGCTCTTTGCTTACTCCATATTTTCTTAAAGCATCTTCTTTTTCAATTTCAAAAAAGTAATTCGTACAATCATAATAAAGAACACTGGTGTTTCTTTTAATTATTCGAGAACTATTTTTATATAACTTTGCTTGAATAGAATTCATTTCTTTTGCAAGTATAGTTAAACTACGATATATGTCATGTAATTCATAATTAGGTTGTTCTAAAAAATTTTTAGCTAATTTGTATGTCGATAGTTTACTAGAAGGGTAAATGATCCTAGAAAAAATTAAGTCTTTTAATATTTTATTAAGATCATAATCAAATTTATATTTTTCACTTATTTCTAAACATACTTTATCAAGTTTTAGACCATAATATATTTTTTGTAAAAATAAATAGCCTGCATTAAATTGTACTTGTTTATCAAACTCTAATTCTCTAGTTGGAAAAAATTTAACAATAAAATTATCTTCATCTAACTTTTTTTCTTCTGTTAAACGCATTGCTTCATTTTTACAATATTCTAAAGCATTGGGATGTTCTTTTTCTAAATCAGATAATCTACCTAACCTTTTTATAACTTTGGTTTTTACTTTACCATCAATACGAATAGAATCAACAATATATACAATTTTATCAGAACCAGATTTCATCAAAGAAATACGCATAATAATCACCTAATAAAATTATATCATACCATACTATGCCATACAACAAAAATAATAATAAAAGTTGACAAAAATAAAAAAAATCTTATACGTAGTATAAAATCTTCTAATTCATTATTCTTTTTTGTGGCCAACTGTCAAAGACCCGACCCGAACAAATATTTTTTTAATTTTCATAAATACTTCCTATCTTTCTCTCTCGCTAATATAATATCACTATTAGAAAACAAATAAAAGATATAATCATTGTAAAATCTATGCAATAATAATTATAATTATTATGGTCAGGTAAAAATTATGAAAAAAGTATTAAGAGTTTTTGATTATACGATATCATTTTTATTTTCATTTTTATTTATTCTTGCCAGCGCTTTTATTTCAATTATTCCAATTGCGTCTAATAATAATTATTATATGCTTCAATACGAAAAAAATGGCGTTGGTGAAAATTTAAATTATTCCATCGAACAATTAGATGAAATAACAAAAGCAATAACTAATTATATGTTTCATGGCGCTAAATCAATGCAAGTGTATTTTGATAATGAGCCAGTTTTTTCTCCACAAGCAATATCTCATATGGCAGATGTTAAAGTTTTATTTGTTGGAGGAACAATACTAGGATACATTTCCCTTGGATTATTAGTATTTGCAACAGTTTATTTAGTATATCGACATAAGGAAGTTAGAAAAATATTTAGAAAAATTACCTATATTACTTTTTTAGTTTTCCTTTTAATAGTTATCGCCATGACAATTTACGCATTAGTTGATTTTGACTCTGCATTTACAAATTTTCATCATGTTTTATTTCCAGATCCAGAAAAATTTAATAATGCCTTTTTCCCTGATGAGGATACATTAATTAATATTTTAACCTTGGATTTTTTCTTTGATATTTTTATTGAAGTAATAATTAGAATTGTAGCAATCTATTCTGTATTTATCTTTATTGTCCAATGCTTATATGGAAAAACATATAAGCATCTAAAATCAATATTTATTTCTAAATTTAAATCATAAGAGGAAAATACTATTTTTCTGTCTTATATTTTGCTCTTAAAGATCTGAATAAATTTTTATTTTCTTGTGAAACTCGATAAGAATCACATATTTTTTGAATTGCTCGATAAACAATCGAATAATTTAATTCACATTCATTTAAATAATTAAAAGCTCTTTCTGGGAAATAAATTGCAAGATAAGATATAAGCCAAGCTTCCGCCATAATGACATAATACTCTTCATCATTTTTTAATAATGAAGTTATTTGATTAAATATTTCTTCGTTTTTAACTAGTGACGGCATAAATAAAACATATCCCCATCTTCTAGCAAATGTCATTGGAGATTTTACATATTTTTTTGCTTTTTTTAATGCAAATTGAGGATCTATATTTTTCACAAATTGAGTTAATTGATCAACATGCCACCAATCATTGAGGTTAGAAAAATTATCTTCAATAAATTTAAATTTCTCTTCATTAGTCTTCATTTGACCAAGACTAACTTGAAAATATGTTCGATGATATTCTTGATGCGACAAAACTATGTCTTTCAAGCAAGATACGTCCTGCTTCTCTTTTATCAATTTTCGATTAAGTCTATCAACATCTTTAGTCTTATAATTTTCTGGTAGTTGACTAAACTCTTTTTTTATTTCTTCTAGTATCATTATTTTTCATTCTCCTCACTATAGCAGATAAATATTACTTTCTTCTAACTTTTTAATATCTTCATCCTTCCAAATTGAAACTTGAACTTCTCCGATATGAGCCTTTTTAAGCATATACATACATAAACGAGATT
>JBGVLG010000077.1:0-3817 GCA_045124155.1 Anaeroplasma sp. | reverse complement strand
TCTAACTTCTTCTTCTGTCATTTCAAATGCTTCCGCTATTTGTTTAATAGTTTCATCTGAAATTTCTCCTGTATTAAGAATTTCAGCTTGAGCTGTTAATAATAAATCTATTTCTTGTTCTGTTACTTCATTATCAGACACAATTTCATCTATTAAATTTGCTATAGGTTCAGGTTGATTAACTTTTGCATTAACTAAATATTCAACATCTATCTCTTTTCCACTTGCTAAATCAGATGTCATTTGTGTATATGAATTTTGTAATGTTTCAAACTGACTAGTTAATTTATCAGCCATTCCACCTTTACCTAAATTTTGAACACCTGTTCCATATGAGTTTAAGAATTTTTGTAATGCTTTATTTGAAGCATCTATAGGTGCAGGGTCGAATGATAAAGCAGTTTTCCACGTATCAGTTTTTATTCCTGTTAATTTATTTAAAGAAGTAGCCATTTCATTTATGGCTTTATTTGCTCCTTGTAAATCTCCTGTTGTATCTACATAAGATTGTAATCCCTGACGCCATGCCGTGAAAGATTCAGTATCAAATTTTCCAGCTGCTTCATATTGTTCAGTTAATCCTTTTGTATAATCTATTAAATTAGTTTTACCGTTAGCGTAGTCTTGTGTTAATTGAGCTATAGCTTTTGATTGTTTTCCCATAGCCTCAGTAGTAGGAACAAGTTTGTCCCCTAAATTAGCTAACATTCCTGCAAATTGACTACCCTCTGCAGGAGAAAATTGAGACCAATCTAAAGCGTCCATGAATGTTAACATTCCAGATTTCATTTCATCACTTAATCTATTAAATGAAGATTTCTGTGTCATTTCATTCATATATTTCTGTTGAATAGCTTGTTCATCTTGTACGTATTGTTGATGGTCTTTTAATCTTTGTTCATATGCTTTTTGGTTAGCTTCTGTTATTTTTTTATTATCATCTATAACTCTTTTAGCATAATCTTGCATAGACTCTTTACCAAATAAACCTTCTTTTCTTTTAGTGTCTGATGCAAGTTGCATATCATTATATTCTTTATATGCTTTATTGAACTCTTTTTGTCCTAATGTTTGTCTTTGAAGTGTATCTAATGCTAAAGAATTTTCTTCTAATCTTTGAGATTGTTGTTTTAATTTTATTTGAGATTCTAATTGTTTATTTTGAAGTTGAAGATTTTTTAAAATTGGTGTTCCGTTTTGGTCATACCCTAAAACTAAATCTGGATTAGAATCTGCTAATTGATTTCTCATTTCAGCCAGTTGTTGAGATTCACTAGCAGATAATTTTGTTTTTTGAGTTAGTTTTTCATATGAAGGTAATATATCTTCAATAGCTTGTTTTTGATTTTTAAGTCCATTAATTTCTGATTTTATAGCGTTAATATTTTCATTTCTACTATCTATTTGATTATCTAATTTTTTACCTTCAAACAATCCGTCCACATTTAACGCATCAGTAATAGGTTTCAAGAATTTACCCATACTAGTTTGACTAAATGCAAATGAAAATGCTTTTCCTATACTATTAGATAAACTAGTTGCTAATTTATTTCCAAATCCATCAAAAATAGATATATTGCCAAATAATCCGTCTAGTATACCTTGGAATTTATTTCCTAAATTTATTTTTTCAAATGCTCCATATAACTTATCTGAAATAGATGATTCTATATCTGTAAATACATTTCCTTTAAGTATACTTGATACACCTTTTGATAATCCTTGTATACCTTTATTGAATCCTTCAGATAATACTATACCAATATCTAAAAATCCTTTAGCCATATCTGATGTAACTAAAGTATTTCCGGCAGCCTTCATATTCTCTTTAATTACATTCCATTTTCCTGCTATGGAATCTAAATATTGAGCGTTCCTTAATATTTATCTATAGTCGCTACACAATAGACTATGGTTTATTCCATACACTTCCTTTCGGAACGTGAGTAGACTATTTCTTCACCCTCGGCTTTACTCGTTAGGGGCAACCCTTTTCTTCCACCAATCGCTTGTGGTTTTACTCTCTTGCGAGATAGTCGTTGAAGTTTTTCCATGTTTATAAATTTAATTCTAATTCTAATATTTTTTCTACATTATCGAATTCCCAATATGGGATTCTAATTAATTTTATATTATTATCTTCGCAATACTTAGTTTTAATATTATCTCTATATTTTAAATTCATAAATTCTAATAAATCAATACCAAATCCTCCATATAAAAAATGTTGTTTACCATCATATTCTATTAATATATTATATTTTGGTAAATAAAAATCAAATGGCAATGTTCTAGAACATTTACAATCCTCAATTCTATATTGTTGTATATATTCAATGTTGTTAAAATCTAAATAATCTTTAATCTTCTTTTCGCACTTTGAAACATTACATATTGGACATCTGTTTCCCATTTTAAAATCGTGCATACTCATATCAAATATATGTCCATTCGGACATTGTAAAGGTATTTTAACACTTCCGTTTTCATATTCTTCTTCATTTATTAGAATTTTAAATCCAAATGATTCAACCGATTCTTTTCTTTCTAAAAATGAAACAGTCTGTCTTTTTGATGTTTCTATATTATAACATTTTGAACATCTATGTCCTTTGTTGAAATTTGCAAGTGTCATAGTATTTGTTATGTGCCCTTTAGGACATTTTATCATTAATGGAGAATTTGTATTAATGTATTCTTTAGATAATAGCTCGTAGTTTTCTTTTTCAAATATTTCTTTTACTTCTTTATATGATAATCTTAATTTATCCATCACTTTTTCAGTTGCACATGTTTTACATTCATGTCCATTTAACAAATCTGACAAATACATCTCTCTTTTGTGCCCTTTTGGACATATAAAATTATATTTGTTATCAATGCCTTTATAATCTGTTTTTGTTATTAATAATTTATATCCTCTTTTTTCTACTTCAAAAATAACTTCTTCAAATGGTTTTAATTTTCCTTTTATTAAATATTCTTGTGTACATTTTTTACATTTACATATAGGACTTTTCTTAATTACTTTTAACGTTCTTTCAAATATTTCACCACATTCACATTGTATAATTAATGATGTTGTAGTATTTATATATTTATCTGATAATAACTTGCAATTAAAACTTTCAATATATTCTTTAACTTCTTGATAAGTTAATTTTTTAGCCATTTCTATCATCTCCTTTCTATATTATACTATTTTAATTATCTATTTGTTACTAATTTAGAATTATTTTTATAAATTTAGGAATTTACCTGCATGAACTTCCATTATTTAGGTTACTTAGGATTTAACCATATAACCATCTCTATGTTTTTTCTGCTTTCGCACCTTCATATTCTCCTTTCGGGAATATTGTGGTATAGAGCTTTAGGATGTACCTGCAATTAAAGTTGTGTCCTATGCAGATTTCTCTACATACGGAGAATATTGTTTCTCTCTTTCAGCACTTCCTATTGTTAATCCGCCTTTATAATCTTCCATATATTGTTTGGCAGTTTTCCAATTTGATAAAAGTGCGTTAAATGCATTAAGCTGGGTCTTCCCGGCTATGGTCGTTCCTAATGCATTTTGTTGTACTTCAGATAAACTATCCCATTTTCCTGATAGTTCATCCATTACTTCATACATATCTTTAATTTGACCTGTTTGTTTATTCCATACTTCTATTCCTGCTATCTCTTTTAATGCTTTAGCAGATTTATTCATCTGAATAGTACCGTCTTTAGCTGAAACTGTTACCCCAGCCATATTGGCACTTATAGATTTTAATGCGTTACCAGATTTACTCGAATCTTGAAGTACCTCATTCAT
>JBGVLG010000076.1:0-15110 GCA_045124155.1 Anaeroplasma sp. | reverse complement strand
GACAAACTATTACGTGTATTAGTCTCCTAATATGCCAGTGTATCTTATCATTAGATCATGGGAATGTTGTCTCCAATAAATTTGCTTTACAATTAATGTGTCAAATTACTATCTTTTGGGGTAAAAGTATTGTATCATTTTTATTTGTATGTTATAGTTGAATTACATTAAAGGTAGGAGGTGTGATATATGAAAACTAGATATAGATTAAAAAATAAGTGGGCTGTTGTAATATTTTATTTATCAATTATAATAATGACATTAATATATTCAAATAGTATTAGATAGGAGGTAAATAATGAATGATGAAATAAAAGAAATAAAGGAGGAAAATAAATGAAAAGTTTAGTTTTAAAAGGAAAAATATCAGAAGTAATAGCTATATTAAAGGAATTAGAAAAGAGGTATTGTAATGAAGATAAGTAAAATTAATAAAGAATTTTTAGATTTATATTATAAGAAAAAAATAATAGCATATGAAGTATATGAAAATAAAGTTTATTTAACTGATAGTTATAGATTATTTGTTATGAATGTTGATGACTGTATTTTAGATTTAAATAAATTTAGAAATGTACCATTAGTAAAATTATGTGATGATACTAACTATGAAGATGGTTTAATTACTAATGGTTTAATTGATTCTGATAAATATACAATAAGAACTTTAATTAATAAAGATAATACTATTAAAGTAAATGTTAATGATAAATATTTAAAACTATTTGATGATCCAGATATTAAAATTATAGCTGATAATAAGCCAGTATTAATATATGAAAAAGGAGAATTAGTAGGATTAATACTTCCTATTAAAGAATATTAATATGACTAAATTATGGGTGGTAGTAAAAGATACTAGCGAAAAGAAAACATGGTGGAAGTATTTTGATAAAGAATCTGACATGGATAAATTTATAAATAAGATTAAATGGATAAAGAATCTACTACTAATAGAAGATAGTAGAGATATAGTATGGAGGTAAATTATGAATAAATTTGATTATGAAAAAGTATTACAAATAAATGCTTTATTAAATAGTAGATGTAATTTTATGTTAAATTTAATAAATGAAATAAGAAAATATTTAATTGAATGTAAGCAAGATAAAACATCAGTAGATATAGATAAATTAATAAGTATGTTAGATTAATAAGGAGAATAATAAATGAAAAAATATATAAAAAACAACGGGGGGTATTTTGAGTTTATTAATAAGTATAAAGAAAAATATAATATTATAAGTGTTAAGCCATTAAAAAATAGTATTAAGGTGGAATATGAGAAAAGATAGTCTTGATTTTAAATTAAATTACTATTATCATAAATATAAAGATACTCCACTTCCAAACTCTGATGAGTTTAGAAAGAGATTTAAAAGGGATGAGGGTAAATTTCCATATTTAAATGAGTTAATAGTTATGATTATTAATTATCAAGTTAAAACATATGGACAAACATTACCCGATTCAAATAAAATTATAAGAAAGGATACTAGAAATGGCAAGTATAAGAAAAGCAAAAAAACTTGGTATATATAAAGCTCCTAAATATACTAAGGATAGAGCAAAATTATTGGCTGATACTTTGAAATTAATAAGTGATGCTAATAGGAGACTAAAAGGATTAAATCAAGCAGGATACAAGGGAACTTGGGCTAGTAAGAAATTAGCTGAAAGACTTAATACTAAAGTACTTAATGCATGGAGTAAACAGGGTAAAATTAAAATAAATAAAACACTAACTAATACACAATTAAAAGCAATACAAAAAGCAACACAGCAATTTATGGCATCACAAACAAGTAAAGCTAGTGGTATTAAAAAAGTGAAAGAATCTACATTAGATTCACTTAGAGCAACATTATCAAAAGATATTGAACTAGATGAAATGGATGTGGAGACAGCATATGAAATGCTATCAAATAAAGATTTTGATTATTTTAATAATGCTGATAGAGTTGGAGCATCTACAATGTGGGCTTTAATTGAAGATGCTAAAGAATATGAGCAGTCTGAAGATACATTTATAAGTAGATTACTTAATATGTATGATTCAAGTAATGATCTAGATGCTGTTGAAAGAGCCAAAAGATTATACGATAGATATATTTTATAATGGGGTGATACTATGTTATATTGGGATAAATTTACACATCATGAGCCTAATATATTAGGAAAAAAGAAAAAATATGATGGTACAATTTATTCATTTGACATAGAGACAACTTCTTATTATGTTTTATATGGGAGGCAATATAAAGCAATAGATTATTTAAAATTATCTGAAAAAGAAAAACACGACAGTATTCCCATGGCTCATATGTATATATGGATGTTTGGAATAAATGATATAGTTTATTATGGAAGAACTTGGGATGAATTAAAGTTATTTTGGAGTAAATTAAATGAAATTGTTCCAGAAAAAAAGTATGTTTTTGTACATAATTTAGCATTTGAATTTCAATTTTTAAAAAGTGTATTTGATTTTGAAGATGTTATGGCTAGACGTAGTCATAAAGTAATGACAGCTTTTATGCCAGCATATAATATGATATTTAAATGTTCTTATATGATGAGTAACTGTGCATTAAAATATTTACCTAAATTATTTAATTTACCAGTTAAAAAGTTAGTAGGAGACTTGGATTATTCATTAGATAGAACAAGTATTACTCCACTGTCAGTTACTGAACTTGGATACTGTGAAAATGACTGTCTCGTAGTTTATCATTATATATTAAATGAGTTAAAAACATATGAAGATGTTAAGCATATTCCTACAACATCAACTGGTAAAGTAAGAAGAGAACTACAAGATTTAGTTAGAACTAATTTTAAATATCGAAGAATTGTATATCGTGCAATTAACACAGATCCTCATGTATATAATATGTTACAAGATGCTTTTATGGGAGGATATACACATGCTAACTGGATATATACTGATGAAATAATAAAGAATGTTGATTCATTTGATGAAACATCAGCATATCCTTATGTACTAGTAACTTGTAAATTTCCATCAAGTGAGTTTAGAAAATGTAATATTCATACTAGGGATGAAATGAGTAAAAGGTTATGTTATTTAGTAAGAGTTAAATTTACTAATATAAAATGTAAGTATTTTAATAATTTTATAAGTGCTAGTAAATGCAAAAATATTCGTGGTGCTAAATATGATAATGGTAGGATAATTGAGGCAACTGAACTTGAAATGACTTTAACTGATATAGACTTTTATTTTATATTAGATACATATACTTGTAATTATGAGATATTAGAATGTTACTATGCAACATATAACTATTTACCTAAAACATTTATTAATTTTGTATTAGATAAATACGAAAATAAAACTAAATATAAAGATAATCCAGATTATGAACTAGAGTATCAAAAAGAAAAAAATAAATTTAATAGTTTATATGGTATGAGTGTAACTAATATGATAAGGGATGAGGTAGTTTTTGATAATGAATTTAAAACATGGAGTGAAGTAGAACTAACTAATGATGAGATTATAGAAAAACTAAAAGAAGAAAAGAAAAAAGCATTTTTAAGTTTTGCATATGGAGTGTGGGTAACAGCATATGCTAGAAATAATTTACTTCGTAGAGTAATTGAACTAGATGAATATGTAATATATTGTGATACTGATAGTATTAAATTAAGACAGGGATATGATAAGAGTATAATAGATAAGTATAATGAAACTGTTAAAAATAAGATAGATTTAGTATCTAATGTACTTCATATAGATAAATCAAGATATGCTCCAGTAGATATACATGGAAATAGTCATATGCTTGGTGTATTTGAATCAGAAACTAAAGAGGGGCATAATTATACATATGATGAGTTTATCACACAGGGAGCAAAGAAATATGCCTATATATTAGATGATAAAATAAAAATAACAGTAGCTGGTGTGCCTAAATCTGGAGCAATTGCTTTAAAAAGTTTATCGGACTTTAAAGATGATTTTGTGTTTGAATATAAAGATACTAATAAAAATTTACTATTTTATACTGAAAATCAAGAAAAATTTGAATTTACTGATTATTTAGGATTTAAAAGTATAGTATCAGATAAGAGTGGATGTTGTTTACTTCCTAATACATATAAACTTAGTAAGAGTTTAGACTATGTTAATTTAATTAATGATGAATCTAGTAAGAGAGCTAGATATAAGGAGGAATAAATGGAAAGATTTAAAAAATTTAAAAGATTAAGAAAATTATTAAAAGAATTTATGACATATGATAGAGTTTATTATGATGGTAAATTATCTAGTTTGTTAATAGTAATTTTATCATTTTTAGCAATTGGTTGTTTTATACTAGGTTTTATTATATTAAAATAAAGGAGGGATAAAATGGATGACTTGGAATATATAAAAAAGTTTTCAAAGATAACAATTAAGGATGTTTGCGAAAAGGCTAATGTAGATAAATCTAATGTATTTAATGGTAAAGCTAGTAAGAAAAAAATAAATAAAGTAAGAAAAAGAATTGAATCTGAAGTTGCTAAACTTTATATAGTAGATGATTCTAATGGCTAGTAGAGAAAAAGTCCATTATAATATTGATTTAATAGATTCACTTGGTGCTAATATTAATTTAATATATGGAGAAAGATCTAATGGAAAAAGTTATCAAGTAAAACATAAAAAAGGTATTTTAAAATACTTAGAAGATACTGTTAATTATCATGATCCATATAATAATAAAGGTAATATTATAAAAGAATGTATTAAAGCAGGAAATAGATTTGTTTTAATGAGAAGATGGAGAGAAGATATTTCATCAGACTGGATAGAGAAATATTTTGATGATGTAGATATTATAAAACTAACTGATAATAAATATAATTGTGTATCCTTATTTAAGAAAAAAATATACTTAGCATTTTATAATACTGAAGATGGTAAATTAACTCGTGGAGATGTAATAGGATATGCAGTTGCTTTATCAACTGAACAAAAATATGCTGGTGCAAGTTTTTTGGATGTTACTGATATTATATTTGAAGAATTTATGGCTCGTGGAATTTATCTTAATAATGAGCCAGATAAACTTATGAACTTTTATTCTACAGTAGATAGAAAAAGAGGAACTACTAGATTATGGCTTGTAGGGAATACTATTACAAAAGTGTGTCCATATTTATATGACTGGGGACTACTTGATATTGTTAAAAAACAAAAACAGGGAGAAATTAATACATTATGGATTCCTACTGGAGAATATGATGAAGATGGTATTCCAGTAGAAGTTAAAATTGCAATTGAATATTGTAAATCTACTGGAAACTCTAGTTATATAATAGGTAAACACAAAAACATGTTAAATAAAGGAGAATGGCAAAGTGATCCACAGCCCCACTTGCCAAAATCATATAAATGTTATAAAATGTTATATAGAATAATATTTCAGTATCAGGGCTTTAAATTTATTGGAGAATATTTACTTGATAAAGAGAGTAAAGACACATGTTGGTTTATATATCCATATGATAAAGAGATACAAGATAAAATAATAGTATTCTCTGATATAATTAAAACAAGTCCATACTGGCAAAAAGATATATATAATCCTTTAATTAAAAATGAAAAATTAAGAGAACTACTAAAAACATTTAAAGAAAGTAATATATTTTATGCTAATGATATGTGTGGTACTGATTTCAAGCAAGTAATTGATTTTCAAATAAGAAAATAGAAAGAGAGGTAATTATGAATAATACAAGAAATTCTGTTGTAATATTAGCTAAAGATATTAATATGGATAAAGAATATCAGAATATTATAGATTACACAGAACAGCAAATTGTTGACTTATGCACAAGTCAAGATCATTTAGTTGCAAGACAAAATAATTATAGTTTTTTAAAGGTAGGAGAAAATAGAATTAGTGTAGGACTAGATTATAATACATGTTTAAGTGCTAATTATCTATGTATGCAAAATCCACATTATAATAATAAATGGTTTTTTGCTTTTATTGATAGAGTTGAATATAGTAGTGAAAAATCTACGATCATACATTATACAGTTGATGAAATTAGCACATGGTGGGATTATTGGACTAGAAAAATATGTTTTGTAGAAAGAGAGCATGTTAATGATGATAGAGTAGGATTACATACTATTCCAGAGGGATTAGAGACTGGAGATTATATTAGTTGTAAATTACAGCCTACATTAACAAGTAATATAGAAACTTGTTTTGTAGTAGCTGTTACTGAACTGTTAAATACAATGGGTACATATTCAACTTTTAATCAATTACTTCCAATTGGACTTTATTATATAGGATTAACAACTTTAACTGGAATTCAAGATTTAGTTAAATTATATGATAGTGCGGGAAAAGGGGATGCTGTAAGCTCAGTATTTGTTATTCCTAAATCTTTCTTTACAACATGGACAACTTTATCTGGAGTTGATGGAAATATTAGTTACAACATGAGATTTGATTATACACAAGATTTTAGTATTACTAAAGTAAATTATTTAGGAAATGATTATGTTCCAGTTAATAATAAACTTCTAACTTTTCCTTATTCGTTTTTACAAGTATCTAATCATACAGGACAAATAGTTAATTATAAATGGGAATATTTTAATATGTTAGATGTAGGAACTGAGGGTATTAATTTTAAATTAAGAGGTACAATTACACCGGGTGGTAGTTTTAAATTATTTCCAGTAAACTATAATAATATTTTAAATAATAATGATGATACAATTAATTTAGGAAAATATCCAATAGGTGCTTTTAATAGTGATGTATATACAAACTGGCTCACTCAAAATGGTGTCAATATTGGTGGACTTAAATTAAATGCTGAACAAGCTGGATATGCTTTAGGTGGTATTCAAACAGCAATTGGACTAGGTGAACTTGTAGCAGGAAACCCTTATGGTGTTACACAAGTTGCCTCTGGTGTAAGTAGTATAGTTGGTACAATGCAAGAAAGTTATAGACACTCACTAACTCCAGATGTTGTAGAGGGTAATTTAAATACTGGTGATGTTAACTTTACTTTTGGACTTAATAATTTTGAATTTAAAAGAATGAGTATTAAAAATGAATATGCTAGAATTATTGATAATTTCTGGACTAGATTTGGATATAAAGTTAATGATTTAAAAAGACCTAATTTTACAGGAAGAAGATACTGGAACTTTGTAAAAATTGCTGGAGGAGAAATAATTGGATACTCTACTAATAATATATCAGTTCCAGAATCATCTATGGAAATTATTAATGCTGTATTTAGAAATGGAACAACTATATGGCATGATCATGCTAATATAGGTAATTATTCATTAAATAATAGTATCATATAAAAAAAGACTTATAATTAAGTCTTTTTTTTTAACATAAGAAGCTTTCAAATACGCCATGTGTTCCATTTAAAACTTGAACTTGATTAATATTTAATGTTCTATATATCATATTGGCTGTCCATTGTTTCAGTTACTAATGATGGATCAGTTAAATAAATGTTTGCACCTATAAATGTTGCATTATTATTTCTTTGTGTAATTTCAATATCTGTTTTTAATGCACTACCACTATTTTGTTTTATATATAAAGCATATACATCATAACCATTTGTATTACCAACATATTTAACACCTAATGTTATTGATACATTTTGATCTGATTTTACTGATGGTTTTTGCGTAATGTATGTATTTGTATCATATCTTTCAAGTTTAAAATTAGCATTAAAATGATATCCATCAATATTAAAATCAATATCATTATAATAAAGTGATGGGATTATATAACCAACTAATAACCATTTATCAGTTGCAAGTGTATTTCCAGTATCTAACCAAAATGGTCTATATGTTTTATAATTTGTAAATATTAAATCACCTTTTTCAAATGATGTTGATGTACTTATTAAATTATCACTTACACAAAAATTGTCAGATTTAATACTTTTTTGTGAATTAAATTGTGTAAATGTAATTCCTTTATGTTTTGTTGATGGTGTTGGTACATTAAATATATTATCTTTCAATATTAATTTTATATTTTCATTACCAAGTATAAATAAATTACAATTTACATCTGATATATAACTAGTATAATAACTATTTGTAATAGATATTGATGTTCCTACATCACATTTAACAAATGTTTCAAATGTATCACAATAAGAACCAAGTATGAAACTATCACCACCTGATTTTTGATAATACATTATTGTATTACTAAAACCACCAATTGTTAATGCATGTACATCTTGTAAATAGTTACCACCCACATCTGCATATACACCAATTTTGATTGCATTTAATTTTGTATTCAATATTTTGTTATCAGGTCTTTCAAGGTAAATACCTGCATTATCATAACTACTTCCAAGACCATTTATATAACAACAATCAATTAATAAATCACTAGAATATACTGTGTTACCTTTAGGTACATAAATTCCATAATTTGAAAATCCTTTTATTTCCATATCTTTAATATTTACACCTATACAATCATGATATATTCTAATACCATATAGACAATTTGTAGCATCAAGAATACCACCTCTAATAAAACGAAGTCTATTATTAACGCCATCATTACTACCACCTAATAAACCAATATCAAATAAACAATCAATTGATGTAGATGCCTTAATTATTGTTGTTTTTTCCATAACAATATTACATTGTCTTAAATTTTCAGTATATGTTTTTATTGGTTCACTTATTAAATATGTACCATTTCCAAAATATACTGTGCCAAATGTATTATATGTTATTGCTCTTTGAATAGCAATAATATCATCATGAATACCATCACCATATGCACCAAATTGTTTAACTGTCATTTCATTTTCAGGTATAAGTTCTGCAATTAATATATCGCTATTTTCAATTTTAATAATTGTCATTTCATCAATTGTATCATCAGTTGTTATATTTCTTATTTTATAGTATGCCCCACCTTTATCATTATATTCATGAAAACCAAGTGTTTTACAAATACTACCATCTACAATGTTAGTAGCATTTTTTAAATCATTTAATGTATTAAAAGCAAGTACTCCAGCAAGCCCTAAATACTGAGCTATAATATCAGCAAGTTCTCCACTTTCTGCCATATCATCTAATTTATTATTAATTTCTTCCTGTACATCTAGATTATCAAAATAATCATGAACGTAATCATATAATTCTTTAAAATCTGATTCAAGTAAATTAACATTATCAACTGTTTTATTTAAATAATCTACTACTTTACATAATAATTCATAGTTAGTAATAGCATCAAAATCTTCATCTATAAAAGGAAAACTTTGTAAAACTTGCATTTTAAAAGGTGTTAATTTTATAAATTTCTTTTCTTTCATTTTTTATCCCTCCTAAACTAGTCCATAAAATAGACTATCTAAATCTTTAAATATTAGAGAATATATATTATCGACATTCTCCATAAATTCTTTATATATCCTAATTTTATCACTAGGACTTCTTGTAATAGTTTCATTAGTTGTATTAGTATTATTGCCACTTGTATTAGATACTGTTGTACCAGAATCAGTATTAGTATCATAATTATAATCAGTCATATAATTACCATCTTTTACATCTTGTATTTCATTTTGTGGCATTTGTGAATTTCTTCTATCAGATATGTTAGTATTATTAGCATTGGTAGTATTATTAAGTGTATTAGTACCATTATCAGTTTGGATTCTTTCAGTTACTTCACCACCATTATATAAATCCCATCCATCTAACATATCAAATAATTTATTATATCTAGGCATTATTTCATTTAATTTAACATTTAGAGCAATTCTAAATTCAGTTGGAGTATCAAATCCGATTCTCCTATGAATGAAGTGATTTAATATCATTATTTCAAAATCTTCACGACTTATTTTATCTGATAATGGATAATCAAAATTAAATATAGTTTCCCTAGATCCTTTAGCTAAATTATAAATATTAGTCTTTTCTTCTTTACCATAGTTACATATACTATTCATTAAACTTTTTAATGTTGGAGGTAAGTCACAATTAGTTGGAAGCCATGGCATTATCGGAAATGGATACCACATTATTATCTACCTCCTTTTCAATATATTCGGTTGCTTCTTTTTCAGTAGTAGGAATACCATCATAATATCTAACTTTAATATCTAAATTCCATTTTTTATTTATTTCTTTTAAAGCTCTAACTCTTGGTTCATATCTTGAATATCTACTAGCAATTGTTCCACCTAAACTAGCTGTCATTTCATCTTGAATAAGTCTTTCTTTTTTCTGTTCTACTAAATTAGCAATACCAATTAATCTAAAGAATTCAGCCCATTCTTTCTCTAGGTGCATATCAACTTTATCAGCTATATAAGGAGCTGGAGCCATTACTGCTTGAACATCATCTAAATCAATATTATCATAAGCAAGTACTGTTTCAATATTACCATCATAATCATTTAGTAAATCTTCAACTGTTCTTTTTTTATCAGAATTAGTAAGCCATATTCTAGGTGTTTTTTGCTGTGAAATATTAACATCAATAACTCTTTTACATAATGCTATTCTTTCACTTGACTGTTGTATATCTAATAAAAGTGGATATCTTCCATTATTATCATACATAATAACAAACTCACCCTGCTTTAGTTGTCTAGTATAACCATTAGATCCATATACTTGTATAGTCTTTGGTCTACCATATACATCAAGTGTTCCCATATTTGTATAAGGTAGTGCAAGTAACCCTAATACTTCATCCATAAAGAAAGCAATTGATCCTTGTCTAAGTAATACACCATTTAAATATGATACATCAATATACTCAGGTAAATTAATAAATTCAAACACATTCTCAGCTAATGTTTGTAATTGTCTACGATACATCATAACAGTTTTAAAATTACTTAATTGACTATTTACTAGTTTTTTCTTCATATTATAACTCCTTTCTATATAATAAAATAGGGAGGGATTTCTCCCTCCCTAATGGGTGATATAATTTAGGCAACTGTAACAACTGCTGTATTAGATTTAGTTGAATCAAATACTGAAGTTGCTGTAACAGTAATACTTTCAACTGTTGCATTTGCTGGTACAGTTAATTTACCACTAGCAACATCTATTCTTACACCATCAGCATAAGACGTATCATCAACAGCCCATGTTACTGATTTATTAGCAAATCCAGTAGTAGCAACAACTGCTGATAGTTCTAAACTTTGTCCTGCTGTAACTGTTGCTGTTGCTGGAGATACTGTAACACTTACTACACTTGGAGCAACTGTTGTAAATACACAACCATTAGCAAATGGTGATGTAGATATAACTTCATGTGCATGTAAGAATACATTTCTATCTAATGTTGTAGGATTAACAAATTCTGTTTGTCTCTTACCATTAACTGTTGGATTAGTATCCAATGCTCTATGATAATCCATAAAGAAGTCTCTAGCAACAATTAATCCTAATACTGATTCAAGTTCTTCTTTTTCAGCATCAGTAAATGGAATATAAGATTCTTCCAAAAGTTCTGCTAATCTTTCTTCATCACTTTCACTAAATGAATCAATTAATGCTAAATTTGTTTTAGTTTCAGCCTCATTTAAGAAATAAGATGTAGCAAGTACATTTGTTGAAGTAATAGCCTCTCTTGTTGCATCTAACATTAAGAATTGATCACTGTGTTTAGTAGCTCTTCTTACACCAGCTGGATTATAGTTAGGACTTTTGAAAGTCATTCTATTAGATACAGCTTTCATATCAGCTAAAATATCACGTGGATTAACTGAAGTAATTTGTTTAGCTGGAATAGTTCCATCTAATATTCTTCTGCATAGTTGATATTTATCAACTAACCATTTATCATAATCATATGTTTCGTATAGGTTAGATACACAATCTTCAATAAATTTATATAATCCGTTTTCTTCATCATCAAAAGCCATTAATAGAGCAGATTCATTAATAGTAGTTTCCCAAACTTTTTGGAAGTTAATATCATGAATATATTGATATACATCAGGAACAGCTGTTTCTAAGAATTTTGTCTTATTAGAATAATTTTTATTATAATCAAATACTTTTGCTAAATCTTGAATAATTTCTCTTATTTGTTGTCCATATTTAAGCATACCTTTATCGGTAAATGTTTGCCATGGATTATCCCATCTATTTTCTTTAATAACAGTTAAACCTATTAAATTAATTGTATTAATAAAAGCATTTTTATATCTTTCATTATCCATAATTAATTTACCAATAGGTTTTACAGATTCTCCTTGAACAGGCAAATCAATTTCACTTGCTAGTTCAGGATTTTGATTAATGATTAAACTAACGATTTCAGCATTAGTTCTAGCATTTTTTAATATTTTTCCCATAATATCCCTCCTTATATTTCTCTAATATCGACATATTCTTTTTCTTGTATATCTTCAACAACTTCTTTTTTAGGTAACTCATCACTAGACAAAAATCTTTCTTTATATTTTGCCTTTAAATCCTCATACTCTTTCTCTTTTTGCTCTAATTTTTCTTTTAATGAATTTACTTCGGATTCATTATCAAAAGAATCTGTAGCATCTTCCATAAGTTCAATTAATAAATCATCATCATTTATTTTTTCTGAATATTTTTTATTGAACTCATCTTTTCCTAATTTTGCCATATTATTATATCCTCCTTTTACAATAATATAAATTAAAAGAGACAAATTGTCAAGCCCTTTTGTCTCTTAATCTTCTTGCATATAATACCCATGGAAATTTTCCTTTTCTTATATCAGATGGAGTTACTCCTCCAGAATATGTCCTCCAATTATAATTGTAATCTTCTACTAATACTGTATCATTAACATAACATATATCATATATATGAGTAGAATTAATAAGCTCACCATGATTATCTGGTGGAACATTTTCCCATCCAGCATAAGTTCCATTAGCAGTATTAAAGTGAGTATGATCTCCAGTTACACCTCCAGCTGTTCCAGTATGAGCAAATACATCTCCCTGATTAAATATATCTCCAACTCTTGCTATTGGATTATTATCATGGAAACACATAAATGTTACATATTGAAGCCCATTTGGAGTATGTACTGGATTCAAACTTTGAAATACTCTACCATTATTATAAGCATCTATTATTGCAACACATCTACATGAGCATGGTGCATACAATGGAGCATTATATATTCTACCACCAGCACCCCATCCCATAAAATCAATAGCATATATTCCAGCATGACTAAATGTTTCAAATTCTCCCTGTGTTATATACATATAAGGTAAAGGAAAGAGCATTACTTCTTTCCCATCACGTCCTACTAATTTTTGTCCAGCTACCATTATTTCTTTCTAGCATATTTAGTAGTGCTAGCTCCCTCCATACAAACATATCCACTAGGAGTTCTTGCCCATACTCCATATTTATTTTTAATAACTTCAAGTGCTGTATAAATAGTTCCTTTTCTATAAACAGCTAAACTATTTAAATTAGTAGATGTTGCATTTCTTCTACCATCAACAGTTAAATCTTTAACAAGTTTTATACCATAATTAAGTCCAGCTCCCCATCTTACATACATATTATCAAGTGTTACATAATCACATCCACTTACAAATTCAGATTTATTTGTATCTGGTAAATCTTTATCTAAATATGGAATAGGATCTATTCTTACATCATTAGTATCTCTTACTTCAAAATGTAAATGTCCTCCAAAACTATATCCAGTATTTCCCATATATCCTAAAACTTGTCCTCTTTTTACTTTATCTCCAGTTTTTACTTTTACTGTGTTATAAGCCATATGAGCATATAAGGTATAATATCCATCACTATGTTTTAATTTAACATAGTTTCCATATGAACCTTTTTCAAATCCTTTACAATTATTTCTATATGCAACTACTACGCCATCAGTGTGAGCTACTTCCCATCCTAATATATGATCTCCACGACTATTAGTATTTACTAAATCAACTCCATTATGTACTCCTTTTTTATATCCCTGAGTGATTATACACATGCCACTTTCTAATACTCTACACTTCATCTTCGTACACTTCCTCTGTAATTTCCTCTTTTACTTCCATAACTGGAGTTTCTTCTTTTACTACTTTCTTTTTCATTATTTTTCTTTCCTTTCTAACTTATCCTCAATAATAGTAAGTCTTGTATCAATACCATTTAATGTTTCAGTCATTTTAGTTAGTATATTATTCATATCTTTCATAGTAGTATTTTGCATATAAATAATATAACCAATACAAAAAACACCTACACCATAATTAGATATTGCTTGTATTATTTCATCCATCCTCATATCCTCCTTTTACTATATAATAACATAAAAATAAAAAAAGTAAAGATTTTATATCTTTACTTTTAGTAAGGTTGGAATTTATGAAAATCACTATTTTGCTATTTTTAATTTTAAATAGAAATGTCCTTTTTCTTTAGCATCTACTTTGATAGGTACTAATTTAATTGGATTTTCTTTTGTAGGCATACCTTTTAATTGTGCTATGTTAATAAATGACATATAACAAGCATTAGATCCTGTTACATAAGATTCACCATTAACATCAAATAAACACATGCTATGTTTCTTTCTAACAATAACTTCTCCAGTTTCTTCATTAGTTGTTTCTACTGGTGTTTCAGTTAATGTTACTCCAATGCATTCAATAGTCTTTCCTACACAGTCATTTAAAATATGATCTGCATCTTGTAATGAATTAAGCATCATATCAGCTTGTTTTTCATCTGTTAAATCTAGTGTTGTAACCTTTCTTGTTTTTGATTCACCAAATAAATTATTTGTGATATCTGTTGTTTGTAGTGCAAGTGTGTTTTTGTTTTCTTCCATTATTGGAACATCCTTTCTCTCTCCCGTAGGAGTATCAGAGTATTATTTCCTCTGACATTATAAGCATACTACTAATTAAATAATAAGTCAATACCTAAATACCCCAAAAGATAGTAATTTGACACATTAATTGTAAAGCAAAATTATTGGAGACAACATTCCCATGATCTAATGATAAGATACACTGGCATATTAGGAGACTAATACACGTAATAGTTTGTCTCG
>JBGVLG010000075.1:0-5152 GCA_045124155.1 Anaeroplasma sp. | reverse complement strand
GTTCTTTAAAAAGTTTTTAATAGCCATATCTTTAAAACCATATGTTTTACCAAAACCTCTATTAGTCATAATTATGTTCATTAAAGCATTATAACTTCTTATCTTATCATAATTATAATAAGCCATGTTACTCCTCCTATTCAAAAAGGGGAACTAGTCCCCTTTATTATTATTTTGTTACTTCACAAGATACTTCATCTAATTTATTTTCAAAATATTCTAGTCTTTTGTTAATAGCACTTAAATTATCATTAACTTTTTCTAATACAACTGAAAACTTATTAATTGTTTCAATATACTTTTCTTCTCTTTTTTGATTTTCTTCTCTTTCAGCTTTAATAATGTAATTAATAAAATAAGCACAAGCAATTACGCAGACTATTGGAAAACCTAGGTTAGTTATTAAATTTGTAATTTCATTTGACATTTTTATCATCTCATTTCTAAATTAATTTTCATTGATTTGATTTATCATTTCTTTTAATTCATTAATTTTTGTATCTATTGATTTAGATAATTCGGTAATATTATTGTTTATTTCATTTCTTAAATTATCTATTTGTTTTTTATTACTTAAATTTTCTAGTGTTCCGTCTTCTTTCCATGTAAAAAGTATATTTTGTACTTCTTCAGGAATGCCTTGTTCCTTTAGCCATTCAACGTATTCAAAAGCATTATTGCAATTTTCTATTACTTCGTCCATCTTTTGTATAAGTTTACTGTTAATTTCTAGTTGGGTATAATCTTCTAAATCATACACTTTGTTTAAAAATCCATGCATAAATTTATCTATCATTAATTTACCTCCTTAAATAGTTCATAATATTAATCAATTGTGAATTAACTTTCTATCAATCCAAAACCTTTGAATACAGGTTGTTTCGGGTTTATAGATTTAATTGTTTTAGACGTATCAATTGTTTTATCAACAGTGTATTTTAAATCATGTGAAATATCTGTAATCATATGCTCACTTATTGTATCATCGTTATAGGTTATAATTATATTCATACCTATAGGTAAATAATTACTACCAGTAGTTGAGAATTTATTTGAATCTATAATACTAGCATTTGTTGTTATATTTGCTGTTGCCATTCTTCCATAACCTATTGATGGTTCTACACAAATCCAACCAGCATAACCCCCAACCGAAGGATTAGAATTGAATATAATATCCCCTTTTCTATATAATGTATATACTGTTCCATTTGGTTTACTGTTTCTGTATTCCATTCTATTTCCGTTTAATGTAAATCCTATATCCTGTTGTAGATTTCTTAAAAATTGGGACTCTCTACTACCAAAACCTATATTCGATTTAATATCACCTATATCTAATAGTTGACTTGCACCAAATGAAGAATTTTTAAAATAAAAATTAACTTTTTTTGTTTCGCTTTTAACTAATGGGCAATATTGTGATTTATATTGTGTATATCCAGCTACATTATCAAATGTAATGTTGACATCATCAGATGTATCTCCAGTTAAATAAAAAGCACTTGTTTGATTATTATATGGAATAAGTTTTCTATTTATCTCAATTCTACTATTTGTTATTTTTATACAATATCCCTTCCCATTATTTACTAACATTACACCTTTCCCAATTGTTAGAGAGTTGTCCATTAAACCTAATGAAATTAATTTTTTCCCAAAAGGATTGGACGTAGTTATTGCATTATCGTAAGATAATTGATTTATATTTATAGGTCTATTTTCAGTATTGTTGGAACCAGTTAATGCAAATGCAAATCCATAGCAATAATCAAATCTTATTCTATTAACATGAAAATTAATTATTTCACATTTTTTTAAATCAACCACATCTCCTTTAAAATATTTAAACTGACAGTTATCTAATTTAAAACCCCAATCAACACTACTCCCTTTTGATATATATGCACTATCACATGGTGTAGAGTTTTCATTTCCATTCCAACCTATAAAAGCAATATTTGAGAAGCCATGATAAGGAGTTGCTCCACTTGTTAACGGGTTAATTATTATACTACTTTCTTCTCCACCATCACCATTATATATAAGCGAAGATTGATTTATGCTTTCTCCAATTATACTCGGTGAATCAGGCCATTGTAATTCATGTACACAAAAACTACCTGATAATTTTATTGGGATTTTACCATTTGAATTTGACCAATCTATAGCTTTTTGAATAGCAATGGTATCATCAGTTATTCCATTCCCAACAGCACCAAAATCTTTAACGTTAATATAATTACTTGTGTGAACATCTATTCTGTTTATTTCATTCGCTTTAGTATCCAATTGTGAATTAATTGTTTTAATATCATTAGTTAATTTTACTTGTATATTTTCATCTAAAATTATTCTTTTTAAATTTTCATATTCTTTTTTTAATTTGTTTGCTAGTGTACTATCATTGTATTTAATCTGTAAAATTTTCTCTTCTACTTCTTTAAATTTTCTATAAAGTTCTTTTATAGCTGATAAGTCATTTGTATTTTGATTGAATAAATTATCAATGTCAATTTGCATTTTGTTATTTTCAAAGCTCATTTATATCACTCCTATCATACGTTTAGTGAATTGATATAACAAAATTAGATTCATACGTTGTAACTCCACCCCATGTAATAATTAATTCTTCGGTAATGTCATCAAAAGTAACATTTGATATAGTTCTTTCATTTAAATCAGTTCTACCTGCTTTATCTTGTTCACCTAAGAAAATCCATTCCTCTGCTTGGTCAGTTCTTCCACACATAATCCAATATTTAATTACATTTTTATAATAATTTGTTACTGTTATCTCTAAAACTGGCGTTCTATAATAATTCATATTGTCATAAAAAATATTTCCTAAATGGTATTTTAAATCTTCTAAAGGTATTCTAGTTTCTGTAACATCTTCATTGTGTTCACTATAACTACTATGAGTATAACCAAGATAATAACCTTTTGCTTCTTTTTCTTCTATAAAAGGTTCTAATTGTAAAAATTCTAAACCAAAAAAATTACAGTTTTCACACTCGATTGTTATTGTGTGCCAACCTTTTTGAGTTATTAAAAGTGGTATTTCTTTATTTGTTATATACTCTTTTTTACTTGTTTGTATATTCTTTTCACTATCATTTGTAAGAGTATAAACATTATTATATTTTTTATTTGTAGTAGAATTACCATATACAGTTTGTACCAAAGATAGTTGTGATGTCTCTGTTCCAAAGTCTAATGACATTTTAAAAGTGCAATTACTATACACATTAACTATTGGAATAACCACCATATTATCACTATTTGTATAGAAAGAATAAGTTAATTTTCCACCTTCTTCAATTTTTGCATATATGCCTTGTCCTTCTGAAATTTCTTCAGGTGTAAAAGGAGCAGATATGCTAGAAAGTTTTGCTTTACCCTTATAATAACAATTATCTATTTGTGGTCTTGTTAATAAAACATCGTTAACACTTACAATTTTATTTTTTGTATAACCTAACATAAAAGCAGTTAATCTTGCACCTAATACTGAATAACCATTACCATTAAAATGAGTATCGTCAGAATAAATTGTACTTGGATAACCTTTAAACACCTCTCTAGTATCTAATACTGGTATATTATATTTTTTTGCTAGATTAATTAATCCATTACCAAATGTGTCAATGTTTAAATCATCAGCTAGTTTTGTTTTAGGAGGTGTTAATAAAATAACTGGTATATTCCATATTAAGTTTTGTAGAATTATTTGCTCAACCCAGTAAATATAAGTTTCAATATTACCAACATATGGGCAACTTTTGTTTCTACTATCATTTGTACCAATCATTATAGCATTAAAATCTGCTAAAACTTTTTCGTTCCACATTCTCATTGAACGCTCGGCATGTATTCCTGCATAACCTCTATTAATTATAGTTATATGACCACTAAACATAGACGATAAAAATTCTTGCATTGCCTCGGGATAAGTTTTACTTGCTCTGTCAGAAGTATTTTTACTTCCATCAGGTGCAGGAGTGCTATCTGGAGGACGCCTATCATCACTATATTTATCTGCACCATATGTTAATGAATCACCTTGAAAAATACCTGTAACATCATCACCTTTTATCAGTTTTCTAATACATTTAGAAAATAATTGAGTTTGTTTCATTTTATAAAATTCAACATCTATTTGAGTATTTTCTATATAATTACTAGAATTTATATCCTTAGCAATCCTTGTTTTTGTATTATTATCCATTTGTGAATTAATTGTTTCAATATCATTAGTTAATTGAAAATTACTTGTTTTAATATCGTTAGTTAGTTTTGTTTTAACTGTTTCAATTTCTTCACTTAATGTTGCTGCTGCATTTTCATCTAAAATTATTCTTTTTAATTTTCCATAATCTTTTTTTAATTTGTTTGCTAGTGTAGTGTCAATATATTTAATCTGTGAAAATCTTTCTTCTACTTCTTTTAATTTACTATAAAGCTCTTTTATAGAGTAAAAGTCATTAACATTTTGCTTTAATAAATTAACAATGTCAACTTGCATTTTGTTATTTTCTTTAGACATTTGTATCACTCCTTATAATTAATATATATTACAAAAAGAGGGAATTTTTACCCTCTTTTTTAAAAAATTTGCATAAATAAGTCGTTGCACTCTTCAAAAATCATTAAATCGATATTTAATAATACCTCTCTCCATTTTGATAATAATTCTGCTGATGATGTAATACCAATATTACCTTGACTAATTAATGTATATTCTTCTTTACTATTTCCATTACTTTCACCAGTAGAAGTTGCATTACTTGAACTTTCATCTTTTTGAGCTGTGTCCATGAATTTATCAATCTTTTCCGAGTTTGATATTAAACTAGGAGTTAACTGTCCAGCTGTTGAAAGACCGTTACTTGTAGCATTACTTTCTTGACTAGAGTTGCTATTTGAAGTTAAATCTCTAACATAACTCTCTTTTAAATCTTTATTTAATAAGAAGTCAACGCTTTTCGCTGATATTTCTGTTTCATAGAGTTGTTTATAATATGGAAATATATCATTTAATTTAGACATTAACCTTTGTTTAAACATTGCTACACTGTCAAAACCTATTTCATAAAACATAAAGTGTTGGAAAAACTTTTCCTCGAACCATGGTTTTAAATCATTATCA
>JBGVLG010000074.1:0-3717 GCA_045124155.1 Anaeroplasma sp. | reverse complement strand
TGCATTTCTTCAGGTTTGTGTTTCATTATTTTATATATTATCTTCATAAGATATCCAAATCCAAACGATAATATCAAAGTAAATATCGTAACTGATTGTCTTGCACCTAATAAACCAACTAATAAATATCCACATTCAATAGCTGTACGTATAAATCCTATCCCTTTATTACTTCTTTTTAGCATTGCAGTTGTCAACATATTACTACCACAGTTACCAAATTCAGCTTTATCCATTATACACCAGCCGACTATCATAAGAGGTAAACCAAGTATTACTAATGGATTAGAAGGTATTATAAGATTAAATACATCTGTCATTATTCCACCTAATATCGCATTTACAATTGATGTTAATCCTACACCTTCCTTCATCTTAGTTGCAATTGCTAACATTATTAATTCAACTATTATTGACGCTTGACCTATTGAGATTCCAAACCAATTACTTAAAGCTATATTAGCACTTGTTCCTGGGAAAACACCTAACCCAGCTTTTATAGTACAAGATATAGCAAATGATGCTATTGTTACACCTATTATCATTTTTAACATTCTTTTAGTCATGTCATCAACTCCTAATGTCTATCTATTTTAATTATTCATTTTTCTTAATCTTAGATTGTGTTTGTAATTTACTTTGTACCATTTATAACCTTTATGAGTCTTTAGTCTCTTATTGATGCAACTATAAATATTACCTCTATTAAATCCTCTATTATCACCATCACTCATAGACTTAAGTAGTGCCATTGAGTTATCTTTTATGCCGATTACAGGAATTTTTGGTATTCTGGTGCCTTTTCTAGCTAACATTTCTTTGACATTTTCACTGTTGGTAGTAAGCGTCATACACTCAGGGTAATAATTTCTATTGTCGGATTGTTTAGCATCTTTATCTACACTCCAACTTATAGTATCGCAAGTGTTACAGAACTCTTCAAATCTAGGTTCCTGTATTATCCAATCTACGTAATTAGATAGATACTTAAAGTCTTCGTGTATCTTACAATCCTTGTAGTTTTCATAATATTCGCCATCGACATTAGTGACTCTATCCCACATACGTTTCCACATACCATAGACTCTTCTATGCCATAAAGGTTGGTCTTTGCCTGTAATCCAACCTCTTGGCATATCGTTAAACATCCCTAATTCTTCCATGTTCATATAATCAACTCCAAATGTATCTATTTAATTATTATTTATTAGCACTAGAGAATCAGTAATGGCATATACTCCAAAATGATATTGACTAATATAATTCATAATATCATCTACACATCTTACTTGATAATTGCTTAAATCAAGCAATCCTTTATCTCCGTTTGGAACTAATACTACCATAAATCTTTGACCATCTCTTGCAATTATAATTTGACTTAGTTTTAACATTTTACCATCTCCTATATTTAATATATTTGCTTAATATCATTCGTATAAATATATATACTCTAGATAAGCTAATTCATATTCAACTTTTTTTATTTCTTTTTCTATTATTTCTTTTTCCTTTTCTGTTGAAGCCAATTCTAATTTAACTTTTAGTTCCATTAATCTATTATATGCTCTATCAAATCTATCTGCTGTCATTACTATCCATCTCCTATTTTAATTATTTATTTATTAGGAAGTTTTTAACTTCCTATATTATATTATACTATCTTAATTACCAAATTGTTCCAAATATTTTAATTATTTTCTTCTAAATTTTCTTTTTCTTGAAGTCTTATTAGTTATAGCTGATGTAATAACTATCACTATTAAAATAAATGTCATGAATCCTAACATTGCAAAGAAATCTACTAATTTTACGATTAACATTGATGTCAACTCCTTTAGAAATATAAATTAATTAATAAATGAAACATGTATACTATATTTGCTAATATTAATAGCACTAATATTTTTACAATTGAACTATATAATTTATCTTTTAATTTCATACTATTTACCACCTTTGAGATATAAATTCTTAACTACTAACCATATTACAAAACTTACTTCTGATAAACCTAATGCAATTGCTAATATGTCTAACATTTCTATCACCTTTATATTTAAAATCTTATCTATTTTTCATTTGTTATATGTAATGGGACTTATAAGTCCCTAATTTAATACTTCATACTTATAATTTATTTTTTGAAACATATAAACTACTAATCTAAATTATCCCATTCTTTAAATTGTGCTTTTAAACTCTCAATATGTGCTTGTTTCCATTCATCTCTAGTTTCTGGCATCTTTTTAACAAATTCATCTTTTACTGTAGACTCTTCTGCCAAAGATATAATTTTCTTACAAAAATCATCCACATATAATTCTCCTAATTTATCTAGTGCTTCTTCTTTTTCTTTATCACTCATAATTCTATGAGTTAAGCAATATAATGTTAACGCTCTACGATATTCAATTCCTTCCATTGCTTTAGTAGCAGCTAAATCTATTGCTTCGATAAGATTAAATTCTTTATTTCTCTTTTTTATTACATCCTCTCTTTTTATAGCCATAACATCTACCTCCAATCATTTTTCTTATTTCTTGTTATTTGTTATACTATATTATATGTTTTAATTCTTTATTTGTTACACTTATTTTTTTCATTTGTTATATGTAGGTTAAGGAGATAACCTCCTTATATATTAGTTATCATCCTCATCATTATAACTATAGCAATATTCCTTGAAATCGAAATCGTATTTTAAATCGCTAGTTGGCACTTCTATAACTTTTATGACTTTACTCGCTATTATATCCATAGAAAAATATTGGTATCCATCTACAATGTATAATTCTCCATTAAAAATAAATTTATCATTCGTATTTACTGGGTCATCATCGTAGTAAGGTTCATTCTTATGAAACTTAGGTATTTCTTTTATTATCTCTATCTTATCTTTGTTTTCGTAGTAATCAAACCAATAATACGTCTCAAGAACTAATAAAACTAAGGTATCTTCTTTTTTATCTAAAATAGAGAAAGCATAATCATCGTATGAGAATATATTAAATATTGTACAAGGTTTTGGAGTAAAATCTATTTCTTTAGCGTCTATTTCAACTTTGGATAATATATCTTTTATTATTTCATTGGCTACAGAATAATCATAACATCCAAAATTATTAATATTCTTTTGAATAATATCTATTATTTCTACACCATTTATATAACCAGATAATTTTTTATCCATACTATCATTCCCCTTTATTATTTTATATTTTTAATCTTTTCTTTTATACTATATTATATGTTTTAATTATTTATTTGTTACACTTTATAACAAAATATATTTACATTCATTTAAAAAAATATCTAAATATCTCCATATTAGCTTTTCACCTTGATATTTGCCTGCATATTTTAATTTACCTTTACAACATTTACTTATATAAGTATCTGCTATTCCATAATATTTTTCACCTTCTCTAGCTGTATAGAATATTCTACCAGTTGTAATACAGATTACAGTTTTTGCCATGGGATTATTTTTGCCGATTTTAGCTTTGCCTATTTTCTCTTTGGTTTTTTCTGAGCATTGTTTTCCTCTAGTAGACTCACTTATTTTCCTTCTTGTTTCCTCAGAACGTTCTTTATCTTTCCAATATCTAGAATGATTTTCACTTTGTTTTTTTCTAGTTTCCTCAGAACGTTTTAATCCGTTTGTGCCTTCTCCTCCTAATGTGATGTTGTATCCTTTGTTTTTGTCAGTTGTAT
>JBGVLG010000073.1:0-5549 GCA_045124155.1 Anaeroplasma sp. | reverse complement strand
TATTTTTACACCAGGTGCAACTAAATCAACATAATTATTTGTATTACTAAATACTGCGAATTTTCTCATATTATCTATTGCTCCAACAGCAACAGTTTCTTCATATGAAGAAGGATAATCTCTTTCTAAAGTATTAGCATCCCCATCTCCACTATTTCCACATGCAGCTACGATTAATATATTATTAGCAACTGCTCTTTTTACAGCTTGTTGCATTTCAGATACATCAATAGCACAACCTAATGACATTGATATTATATCTACCTTTTGGTCTATTGCGTAATTCATAGCATTGACAATACTTTCTAAATTACCATTACCACTACTTCCTAATGCTTTTAATACTAATAATTTAGCATTAGGAGCAACTCCTAAAATATGTCCGTTTCCTGCTATAACTCCACAACAATGTGTCCCATGTGAATTACCATCTTCATATTTATTTGGGTCGCCATTATCTTCAACTGTAAAGTTTCTACCACCTATAATGTTATCTTTTAAATCAGGATGAGTAGTACAACAACCTGTATCTATTACTGCTATCTTAATATTTTTACCTGTATAACCTTGATTCCATAAGATTGGTGCTGAAATAAGATTAATATTTGAAGGTATATATTCCTTTTGAGTTGAGATATAGTTATTAAGTTCATTGTTACCCTTTATCTCAACTGTAAAGTCCGATATCTTCGCTGTTATATCTTTCATAATATCACCTACCATAAATCAATAAAATTTCCTCTGTTTTTTGGTTTCTTCAATTCATTTTCTTTTTCTCTTATAAATAAATTCATATATGCTAATGCTGAATAACGGTCTTTTCTATTGCTACCGAATTCAACTAATTTAATTCCTTTTCTAGTTATTTCTGTTTGTAATTTGATTATTTCCATTTGTGTTAAAGTAGTTTGCACATATGGATACATTAATCTAACTTTTTCACTAGCTTCAAGCATTTGGAAATTCTTATTTTCATTAAGCCAGTCTTCACCTTCAAATTCATTAACTAAGAATTTTAAAGTATGATTATTTAAACTAGCTTTTAATGTTACTGCTATTGCATTGTTTATTTCTTCATTAGCAACTATACCGTATATACAAGGTATAGCCTCACGATATCCACATCTTTCCTTTTTATCTTCTTTATTAAAACAACACATAGGTGGATATTTAATATCACGTTCAGTATCAAATGTATACTCACCTAATGCATCTAATACAGCTAAACCAAGACCAGCTATATCCATTACTATATAATCACAATCACCATCAAAGTATAATTGTTTTAATCTTAATGCAATAGCTTTTGCAGTACCACCATTAATAGCCTCGCTATATTTTACTTCAGTTATATACTTATCTCCTTTTGGTATAGATACTGAATAATGAATAACAGTATTGTCGTTTTTATCTCCTTGTGCTAAGGCTATATCGCAACCTAAAACTCTAAGTTCTTGTTTGCTAGTTCTATCTTCTTTCCAAGATATATTTCTTTTTCCTTTTTCGGCTATATATTCTATATCAGTAGGAGGATACCAAGGTTTAACAATAGTTCTATTATTGATGATATCAGAAGGTTTAATATAAGCACCTTCACCTAAGTCATAGAACATAGCACTATATTCCATAAGGAAGGCTTCTTCACTTAGGTTAGGGTCATTCATAATTTCATCTAATCTCTTTTGTGTCATTAAACCATATTTTAAAGCTATATTATAAGGTAAATTACAAACAAATGACGATTCACCTATAAGCATTTTTTCTACATAATCTTTATATAAATCATAACTCCAATGGTCGGCATCACTTTTGTTATCGTAAAGGCTTTTTATCCTCTACTTCTTATGGTTTCCCATAAGGTCGGCATATATTTTTACCCTCTTATTATTTATAGTGGGTATCGAACACTCTTGGATTCATTATATTCTTACAATAAAAAGAACCTATTGTAAGGTTCAGAATCTATGCTCTACGGTTCTGAATACTTTTTAATTTATTCAGTTACCTCGGTATTGGCTTATTTTAAAATATTGGATAATATATTTTCTATTTCTGTATTTTCATCGTATCTTATCCTAATTAATAAGATATTATTATCTTTACAATATTGGTCTTTCATTTTATCGTGTTCAACAGTTTTAACAAAATGTTTATATCCACTAGAAAATCCATTAGGTCTAAAATGTTGTTGTCCATCATATTCGATACAACAATGATATTTAGGTAAATAAAAATCGAATGGTAATGTTTTTATATCTTTGCAATTTGCAAATCTATATTCTTTTATATATTCGATATTATTTTTATCCAAATAATTAGTGATTGTTTTTACACCAAAACTTTCAGATGAATGACATTTAGGACATTTCACACATTTATTTTGTTCTATATTAAAATATCTTTTAGTAAATATGCAACCACATTCGTGTTCTATTATTATTTCATTACCATTCTCACATTTTAGAACTTTAAATTCATTGCTATATTTTGCTACTAATTCAGTTGCTCTTTCTTTATCCCATTTTTTACAATCACTTTCACATTTAGGACATTTTATACCTCTAGTATTTATTGTATGATAATTTCTTGTAAATTTTTCATTGCAATTTTTACAAATTATATGAACTTCTGTTCTTTGTTTGCCTATATATTCAAATGGTAATATTTCAAATTTTTCTCCAATTTTATTATATATTGAATTATATGCCTCTTCATACGTTTTCGTATTTTTCTTATTAACCATTTTTCTTGAACAATCATTACATTGAATTATTTCTTTTTTCTTTATATCTGCATAATTACATTCAAAAATTTTACCACATGAACATTGAAGTTTTAATTTTTCTCTAACATTTTTATATTCTGTTGATAATAATTTACAATCAGAATTTGTTTCAATATATTCTTTAACTTCATTAATAGTAAGTCTTTTAGTCATTTATATCAACTCCTTTACTATTAATATATGTTTTAATCATTTATTTGTTCCAATATTTTAAAACTTAGCTTTCACCGATTTTGCTCGATTTCAGTTACAAGCACCTATAATTTACTTATAACTAGGCATTTAAATTTTACCAAGCCGAACTAGCGTATATTTGTTTATTCTCTTCTTGTAAATGAGCATATTTAGGATTTTGTAAATATTTAGGTTGTCTTACAACTTGTAGGAAAGGTTGTAATATCTTAGTTAATGTATCAAATCCATTTTTAATTTGAACATATTCGTCTACTACTAATATATGAGCCCTTTTACCTCTTGTATTCTCTGAAGCATTTATAGCTATTATCGTAGAGCCATTTTTAAATTTTACATATGATTCATTTGTTCCTATTTTAATTTCTCTAGGATTTATTTCCTTTCTTAAATTAGGAGACATATTCATAAGCTCGTTTACTATTTTTTCTCTTATTAAGTTACGAGATTGTTCTTTAGTTTCACATGAAACGATAACTTTTTGCCCTGGATATAAAATACATCTACAACAACAATAAAGAGCAATTAACCAAGACTTACCTAATCCCCTTGTAGTTATTAAACATGATTTAAGATTTTTTTCTATCATATATAATAAAACAACCTGAAATGGTTTCAATTGAATTTCTAAATAATCCGCTACAAATCTATGAACGTTTTGTCTATAAAACGAAGTCCATATTTTAACTCCCTCATCTAATCTTTCCCTTTTATTAGGTGATAATCCTTCTCTTTTTTTTGTTTGTGTTAACATTATTTATCACCTTTTTTCTTACGTTTTAAAGACTTAGCGTCTAATTTCATAGCTCGCGCAAATGGTTCTCTAAAATCTTCTTTCCAAGATTCATATATACCGTCATAATCTTTATATCTTTCATCTGTTAAAATAGGTTCATAATCTTCTATTTGCTTTATGAACGTACCAAAACATACATTTTCATCTTCACTATTATCTATTTGTGCTATCTTCATTTTACAATCGCCCATTAATTTAGAATTCGATTCTTGTAATGTTTTTATTTTAGTAAAATTAGGATTAGCTTTTTCTCTTTCCTTTTTAATATCTAAAAAATTAAGTGCTATTTGTTCATAAGTCCATAATGAAGAAGGGTTTCGATTATCGTATGTGTTACACATAGTTTCATATTTTTCTTGTAAAAATAAATAATCTTCATTAGGACGACCTTCTCCCCATTGCGCAATTAATTCTTTAGTTATTAGTATAGGTTCTTTTATATCTATATCTTCTAATTCAAATCGTTCAAATTCATCTTGGTCTATATCCCAAATGTTAAATGGTGGAGAATCTTTAGCTGTCTTACCTTTAAATTGGACTAAATTTATATTACTCATATAAGATTTGAGTATATGTTTATCTGTATTATAAGTATCTATTAAAGCTCTTTTACAAAGTTTTAAATCAAAGTAAATATCTAATGTAAATAAAGTTTTATAAAGAGCCTTTTCTTCATTTTTATAATATTGAAGATTATCTTCGTATATCTTTATAACACAATCTTTACATATAGGTAACTTGCCATCTGCTTTATATAATTCACTTTGAGATTTATAGAATTCTGCAAATTCTTTCTCTTCACCACACGAAGTACATTTTTTCATACGCTTTACTTGTTTAGCCAATAGATTCACCTCACCTTCTTCTCCTACTTCTCCCAAAAAGAAAGAGGACAGATATCCGTTCCTGTCCTCAAAGGGAGAGATTGATTAAAATTGTATAAAGTAGGAGTGATATTATTTGGAGAGGATGTTCCTCTCCTAAGTATGTATAAAGTTTGGCCAAGGGTAAATAAAATATAAATAATTAGAAGTGTATGATTTAAATTAAATATATAGGAGTGCTAAAATGAATAAACCCTTGGCTATGTAATAAGGAGGAATTTCACCTCCTCGTTTAACGCCCTACACTTATTCAGCTTGACAAGTAAATGCCCTAGGCTTAGTAGGTACTATCTTATATCTTATTATAATTATTTAGGTTAATGAAATAGTTACATTCCATTCCCTCTTCATTAAATATAGTAAATATTTGAACTGATTTATTATATAATCTTGCATTTTTACTATATTCTTCACCACTAAATGCACCATTGCATATTATTGTTGTTCTATTTTTTTCAAATATTCTTGCCCTATGGTCGTGTCCTTTAAATATATAACTAGGTTTATATTCAAACATTTCTATTAATCTATCTAACGAGTTATCTCTATCATTATGTCCATGTACACATAAACATTTATTTCCTTTTATATCTATTTCCAATATCCCTTCATCTTTTTTATCTATAAATATTACTCTATGATTATTCTCTAATCTTAGTCTAATGAATTGTTCTATTAATAAAACAAAGTTTTCATTTTCTAAACTCTTATCTTTTTGTGCAACACATCTATCGTGATTACCAAGTACTATTCCTGTAAATATATAGAAATGTCTTGACAGTTCTGCAATTGCTTCTGACAATAATTCACTTACTTGTGTTATTTGTTCTATTATATTAAGTCTTGATTCATATCTATTAGTATCGTGTATAATACCACTAACTAAATCTCC
>JBGVLG010000072.1:0-4590 GCA_045124155.1 Anaeroplasma sp. | reverse complement strand
AACTGAATTAACCTCTATTAATTCTTTTATCTCATTAGCAATTATATATATACGTTCAAACTCCGTATTCTTTTTAGCATTAGTACATATTTTATCATAACCTAAAACTGTATTCTCATGTGTTATAAGATTCCATCCTGTACTACTTAAACTTAAATCTAGGCCTAAAATAATCAACCTATTAATCCCTCCGTTACTATTTTAATTATTGTATTTACTACTCTTTCTATATTATCGTTTTCTATTTCAAGTACGTGTAAATCATCATCAGTTATTCTAGCTAATTTTCTAAATTCTTTTTGATATTCTTGTTGTTGTGCTAAACTATTCTCTACGCTAAATTTATGATATTCAGCTTTATCTCTTTTTAGCCTTATTGATAAATCATATTGATTAGTAGTTAATAATATGAAATAGATATCATAATAACGCGTTAAATATTCTAACTCTTTAACTAATACTCTATAATATTGTTCAAATGAATAAGGTTTATAACCTAAATTACAATAAATCTTTTCACTCATAAATGACCTACATACTACATAATTCATACCGCAATATTTTGTATCATCAAACATATCAAGTATACTACTATGATAGCGGTACATTGCTCTCTCGCCTGACTCAGTCTTATCTTCAATTGCAGATAAGTCCATTAAAGTTGTATACTTTAGTTTCTCCCTAAGTTCCTTACAAATTGTTGACTTGCCACAACCTTGTGAGCCTTCTATAAAAATTAATTTAGGTTTCATAATATCCTCCTTTTAATGTAAGAGGGGAATTACCCCTCTTTATTTATAGCTTTTATTATTGCACAAAACTTACTTGTTGATATACAAAATTCCTTTTCTGTATCATTAGTTTTGTATATAGATTCTAATTTAACTTTCAATCTCTCATTGCCAAAATCTAAAACTACATCTTTCCCTACAATTAATTTATCATTCATTTTAAAATTCTTATTTAAATACTTATCATAAAGCGTAGGTTTCTTTAGATTATATGATGATATTTCTTTTATTATATATTCATGCATTATATCACTCCTTTACTCACACTTGCTGAAAGAACATGAAGGACAAGAAACGCATCCACCTGTATGCAATATTTCAGTTCCACATTGAGGACATTTGTTATATTTAAGAGCAAATGCTCCTTCTCCATTTTCTTTTAGGAATTTTTTTTCTTCTTCAGAAAATATTTCTTTTTCTTTTTCTTCATTTATTTTATTTAATAAATCTATTTTTTGAGGTTTTACACCTTTCATTTCTTGTTCAAACTCTAATATGGTATTTAATATTGCAGTTGGGCAAGAAGAACCTTTAGATAATTTTATGCCTTTATTTTTAGCATTACTAAATGAATTACAAGTTCCTACACCTTCTAATGCTTTTTGGATAGATTGTAAGTTTCCGCCGTATCTCAATATACCACTCATAAGAATTACTATACCGTCTATATTAGATTTACAACCTCCCTTAGATGTATGTTTAACAAATACGTCTACAATTCTATTCTCACTTTGACTATAGCCTATAAACAGTATGAGCTTACTACATCCTGTATAAACTTTTCTTTCATAATAAATTGTATCATTAGGTTTAGCTAACCAAGTTCCATGTTTTAATTCTTGATTTATTTCTTGTTCTTCTTTTTCTTCTTGTTTTTCGGTTACTAAAATTCCTTGTCTTACAGGATTAGGTCTAAATATAGTACAACCTTTTATTCCTAATTTATGACATTTATCATACACTTCTTTTGTTTTTTCAAATGGATAATCTGTAGGTATATTAATAGTTTTACTACAAGACATATCTGTATGAAATGCCATAACGCCTAATATATTTATATGCGCATCTACACTTAAATCCATAGCTGTTTGGAATACATCTTCTTTAACAATACATTTTTCATTATCTTTTACCTTTAACCATTCACCATAAGCGTAATCTCTCATAGGATATATTTGTATATTTGAATCATCTTGACCGCCAAATTTTATTTTTCTTTCATATTCTAATGAAAATATAGGTTCTAATCCTGATGAACAGTTATTACCATATGTTAAAGATAGAGTTCCAGTTGGAGCTATTGCTTGGAGTCTTGCGTTTCTTATACCATATTTTTTAATTCCTTCTATTATCTTTTTCCATTTAGAAGATTTTTCATAATGTTTCATTATATAATTACTAGAAGCAAAATTTTCTCTATCTTCATCTTCTAAATATGGAAATGCACCTTTTTCTTTTGCTAACATTATACTTGTTTCATATTCTATAAAACTTATATCATCCATTAAGTTATCAACAAACTCTATAGCTTCTTTACTATCATATTTCATATTTAACATACACAACATATCTGCTAATCCTGTTACACCTAATCCTATAGTTCTAACACCTTTTTGATAATTTTCATATGCCTCTAATGGATAATTATTAATATCTATAACATTATCCAACATTCTTATTGCTACTTCAATTGCATATCTTAAGTCAGTATAATTTATTTTAGCGTCTTTTGTAAAAGGATTTTCTACAAAATTATGAAGGAATAAACTTCCTAAGTTACATGCTCCTAAATGATTTTCTAATGGTTTATTGTTTTTATATAATGTACCGGCTAAATATTCACCACAGTTATGAGCTACATATCCCTCTACAATACCCCAATGATTAATTGGTTCATTGAAATCATAAACTAATTCTTTTCCATTATTTTTTATATTTCTTACATAAGGAACTCTTTCCATTATTAAATTTTGAAGTTTTATATTTTTATAAGTTTGATAGAAACCTATAAGTTGTGCAAATAATAATATATCATTATATTTATTTATGTTTATATCATAACTTTCTCTACATTCATATTCGCCATTTTCAAATTCAACCATATGTTTTTTGTTTATAGTTAAATTTGCAGTTATACCAAAATCTTTTTCTAAAGTTTTTATTAGTTCTAATGCAAAATCTTTACAAGTTGTTTTATAACTAATTCTTTTATTTGAATTTACACATCCATTCGCTGAAAAACATCCTTGTAAAAAGTTAGATTTTTTATTTAAATCCCATTTATTATATGATTTAGGCATTGTTCTATAAGGTAGTATTTCATGTGAAAAACCTAGATTTTCAAGCATTTCATTATAACCTTGTAAATATATTGCTCTGTATGATTTTTCAGTATAATCATCATTTTCAAATAAATATCTTATATCGCCATCTTTGCATCCTATATTTACTTCTATTCCTTGATGTAATTCAGAATCTAATCTTGATAATTGCCCATCTCCTTGTATAAATCCTAATTTTATATATGTTTCATTATTTTCAATAGTTTTATACATCTTAGGCATTATCTTTTTATTTTTTAAATTTTTTGCCTCACATTCTTCACCGTCTATAGTCATAAATCTATGGTCAGGAGTACAAGTTATTTCTTTTCCATTTGACATTATTAATTTTATTGTGTCTTTTTCACCATTACACCAAACTTTTCCTTTTGAAATTTTACCGTCATAACTGATTACATTCGGTTCTGTGTCACATAATTCTTCAAATGTCATAAATCCTTTATCTGTTAATAATCTCATATCTCCTGTAAAACATGGATTTGTAGTTATAATTGTTTCCATATATTTTAAATTGTTGTCTTTGTTCATATTATCATAGAATAATACACCATATTCCCCTGTGTTATATGCCTTAGTCATTATTTTATCCCACAATTCTTTTGCATTAACCTCTTTAGTTATTTTCCATTCACTAGGATTAGTAACAAGTTCACCTGTTTCATACATACAAGGATATCTTAAAGTTATCATTTCATTATTATCTTTAGCTTTCATAAATTCATCATCTACTAATACAGATAGATTGAAATGATTTAATTTGCCTTCCTCCCAAGATTTAGCCTCCAAGAATTCTTCTATATCAGGATGATATATCATTAAACATCCCATATTAGCACCTCTACGATTTCCTTGTAATACCGTATGAGTTTGTGAATCAAATGCATCCATAAATGAAACAACACCACTTGCTACTGCATCGTTAGAAGTAGGTGTGCCATTAGGTCTTAATAAACTAAAATTGTATCCTGTTCCTCCACCTGCCTTTTGAGTTATCGCACCTTTTTTAACATATTCAAATATTCCTTCCATATTATCTGGAACAAGATTTAATGTAAAACAATTATTAAGGGTAAGATTTCTACCAATACCACTATTGCTCATTATTCTTCCCGCTGGATAAAATAAACATCTTTCCATAACGTCATAAAACATTTCAAATTCTTTATCATCTAAAGCTAAATATTTAGCAACTCTTGCTATATTATCTTCAAAAGTTTCTTTATTTTTTTGGTATCTATCTTCCCATATTTGTTGTGATACTTTATTTATAATCATACAATCACTCCTTATTATATATTAGGAGGATAAATATCCTCCCCTTATTATATTATACTATTTAAATTATTCAGTTGTTCCTATTTTCTTTTAACTTTATCTTTCTCAATCAAATCTTTTATATAATAAAATAATGAATTTTTATCCTTAATAGCATAAGCCATATCTATAACATTAGATTG
>JBGVLG010000071.1:0-2695 GCA_045124155.1 Anaeroplasma sp. | reverse complement strand
CATATGCAATGGCTCATAGAAATGGCATGAGAATATCTACAGTCAATCCATGTGGTACTTCTAAATATGCATATGATGGTTCTGGTGAAGTAGAAAGATATGAAGACAATTATTCTATATGTAAGTTTAAAAATGGAAAGGAATATAATTGCGATTTAAGTGCATCATATAATATCGCAGCAAGATATCTCGTTAGAGAATATTTGAAACCCGTTGATTTAAAATCAAGGTTGGCTCTAGAGACAAAAGCTTCTTTAGAGCTAAGTGGAACAAAGGTAACATATAATACCCTAAAAAGGTTATTATTGGTTATTTAACTAATAGTCTATCAAGTAATCGGATGGTAGTCTTTCTAGACAAGGTGTAGGCAACTTACCAATATTATTCGGTTGACTAAAATTAATTTAGAAGATAGAAGTTAGAATCTTATGACTTGTAGTCATGAGAGGTTCAAGCTTGACAAGTGAATTATAATAAGAAGAAAGAGATATTGACCTTGGCGCGTTGATATCTCTTTTTTCGTGAGCGAAAAGACTATTCTGCAATCCTCCATAAAATGAAGAGTAGAGTGATTTAGACATGTCATGAAAAAATGAAACTATATTTAATTTAATTAGGAAAAGATGCTATGAAGTTATAAGTTTCTTATGAATGGATTCAAAACTTATAGTGTAATTATTGGCAATAAATGTTGATTTGCCATAAAAAATATTATAAAATAAGATTAATGGTGGTGAATTAACAATGATTTATGATTTATCTACATTGAAAAACAAATATTTAAATTATTCTAATATTAATCAAAAAATATCTTTAGAAACAAAAAATGGTAATTTAGTTAGAATAAGAAGAGGCTTATATACTGATGATATAAAAGTAGATGCTCCTGTTATAGCTAATGTATGTTATGGACCATCATACATTTCATTTGAATATGCTCTTTATCATTATGGACTAATTCCTGAATATGTATCTATATATACATCTGCTTGTTTTAATAAAAAAAATAACAACACATATATAACCCAAAATGCTGTTTTTGAATATAGAAGCATTCCTAATAATGTTTTCAATTATGGAATTCTTTACGAGAAAAATGAAACTGGTATTAGTTATAAAATTGCCTCAAAGGAAAAAGCTGTATGCGATATTCTATATTCTAAATATCCAGTTAGATCAATTAGAGATTTAAAGATATTATTATTTGACGATTTAAGAATAGATGAAAATGAATTTTACAAATTAGATTTCGACTTTATTATTGAAATAGCACCACTTTATCATTCTAATTCAATTAATATATTAGCAAAATATTTAAGAGAGGTTAAGAAAAATGGTAACAACAATTGAACAAATAGTTAAATCATATAATCCATCAAACCTTGATGAAACAAAAGCAATAATAAGGGAATTAGTTCAATCAATAGTATTAATAGGACTAAGCAGGAGTGGTTTTTTTAGAAAGGCTAGTTTTTATGGTGGAACAGCTTTACGAATATTTTACAATTTGAATAGATATTCTGAAGATTTAGATTTTATATTAAACAATGCAGAACCTGATTTTTCTATTGAACCTTATACTACTAAAATTAAAGAAGTTGCCTTATCTTATGGATTAGAATTGGAAATTATGATTAAAAACAAAAAATCAAAATCTCCAATTGAAAGTGTATTTGCAAAACTTAATACCTATCAAACTTTTATTAGTTTAAAACTTGATAATAAGATTATTAGTACACTTCATAAGGATGAATTAATTAAGGTTAAATTTGAAATTGATTATAATCCTTCACTTGGTTTTAAAAATGAGACTAAGTGGTTAGATATTCCTGAATTTGCTCAAGTTGTTGTTTTAGATGAGCCTAGTTTATTTGCTGGTAAGCTTCATGCTATATTATGTAGAAACTATAAAAATACTGTTAAAGGTAGAGATTATTATGATTTTCTTTTTTATGTGAAAAAAAGAATTAAACCTAATCTAATTTATTTAAGAAACAAGTTAATTGAAACTGGTAAAATAAATGCTTTAGATCATTTTGATCTTAATGTGCTTAAAAGTATGTTAATAGAACAATTTGAAAAAGTTGATTTTAATCAAGTTAAACAAGATGCTATGCGTTTTGTTTTTAAGAATGAGGACTTATCTTATTATACGAAAGACTTATTTATTCAAATGGTTGATAAAATTTCTGAATAAATATATTAATCATTGTTAATTTATTAAAATAAGAAATAGTTTATATATTATTTTAGTTAATGATATTTTGTTATAAATGTATATTGAGGTTCATATTCTAGTAAATAGATGAAAGAATCTAATTTTTTAATATACCTCTACATCCTTTTTATCTAGCGGTATATATATTGTTTTAGATGTTGAGTGTGTAGCGCATTTGATACTGAAAAATCCCAAATAGATGTCTACAAAGATGAACTTTTATTTATAAGATCAAATTACTAATGAATAGTGGTTTGATCTTTTATTTTTGAAACTCTTTATTTTAGTATTCTGAATTACTTGAATAAAAAAGATAGCTTTTTTTATTTTTGGATTGTTACCGTCTTTGATATATCCTCAACACTAAAAACCTCGATTTTATTGACTTTTTTTATTTTGTTAGTCAAAAAATTGAGGTTATTTTTTCTATTTTTTTTAATTTTTTAAAGTTTTTACTTATTTGTACTTTAATAAGAT
>JBGVLG010000070.1:0-3545 GCA_045124155.1 Anaeroplasma sp. | reverse complement strand
TTGACACAAATACTGCATAAGCAGATTAAGCATCCGCAAGCCATGATTCCTTCACAACAACCTCCACCAGAAGAATAACCTCCGATAGTGACTTCGTAAACATCATAGAATGAGTATGATTCATATTGTTTCTTTTCAGAAACAGTTAATGAGTTATCAACTTGATCTAAATAATCTTTTAATAATGGATTAACATTTTTACACTTCATAACAATTTCACCATACTATCTTTTATTTAAGACGAAAGTGGTTTGAAATGTCAATATTTTATTGATATAAATATCAATTGCTCGATTAATTTCATCATTTTTTGACTTATCAGAAAGTTTTTGAACCATTTCATTAATTAAATTACAGTATTTCGTTATAACAAGATATTTATTGTTGATTAAATCGTTTTTAGAATCAGACTTAAGATCTTCTGTATAATTTAATGGATTATAAACTTTCTTTTTTAAGTCCTTATCTAGATCATCAATCGCATCCATAAAGCAAAGCCAAATAGATAAACCACGAATAAAATCTTTTTTATCATCATCTAATTTATAGAATGTATCAATAGACTCAATTATCATTTCAGCAAAGGATGTGCCCTGCGCAATTAAATCACCATTAGATTTCTCGGTTTTTATTACTTTTTGCATACCGTTTTTGGCATTTTCAAATAATAATGGATAGTCTTTCTTGGCTTTTTTTAATCCTTTACCAATTATAAAACGTACAAATTTATATCCAATGTTTTTAAAGAAATTATTTTCATCAGAAATGGCATCAACAACCTTTTGTTCTGCAATTGCTAAATTTAACGCTGCAATTGGTTTCCATAAATCACTATCTAATTTCCCATATGAAGAAGTCCCGTATTTAGGATTTAACTACCTTAAATTTAGCCTAAAAGTATTTTCGATTAATATTAATAATTTATAAATAAATTATTAAAAACCTTGAAAATATTTTTTTATATGCTATAATGTAGGTAGTTAAGGGAGTTTGCTATCCTGGAGGTATTTTATGGTATATTATTTAAAGAAATCTACCCCTTCTAAAAAGGGAACATATTTACAAATTTATATAAATTATTATGACAACACTACAAAATCTAAAAAGACTAAATCATACAAATCATTGGGATATGTTTCTGATCTGTTAGAACAGGGGATTGCCGATCCTATCAAACATTTTTCTAATGAAGTTAAAAAAATGAATGAAGATTTGCTTCAAAATATTGCTCCTCAAATTTCTCATATTTCTACTGAAAAATATGCAGGTCATTTTTTAATTTCCTCTTTATTTGATTATTTAGAAATGGATGATACTTTGAATATTATTGCCTCTAGTTTTAAATGTCATTACAAATTTAGCGATATGTTTAAAACTTTAAATTATTCTCAAATTTTAAGTCCTGGTTCTAAACTTAAGGCTTTCGAAAGAGTCATTCCTAACATTCTTGGTTCTTTAGATTATTCATATAATCAAATTTTAGATGCTGTTAATTTTATTGGTAGAGATTACCATAAGTATATTGAATTATTAAATCATCACATACAATTAAAATGGAATAGAGATACTTCTAAAACGTATTTTGATTGTACTAATTATTATTTTGAAATTGATTTAGAAAATGATTTCTTAAAAAAAGGACCTAGTAAAGAAAATCATAAAGGGCCTATATTGGGACAAGCTTTAATGCTAGATGCTAATCAAATTCCTTTAGACACTATTTTTTATCCCGGAAATGAAAGCGAAAAACCTTATTTGAGAAAACGAATCGAGGATATGAAAACTAGAAATAATGTGTCTGGTAGAGTTATCCAAGTCGCTGATAAAGGTTTAAACTGTGCTAGAAACATCTATGCTGCTGTGATTGAAGCTAATGATGGATATATTTTTTCTAAATCTATACGTGGAAAAAGTCTTTCAGCTGAGCTAAAAGATTGGATTTTACTTGATGATGACAAGTTGAATCGTTGGATTGATGTTAGAGATAATTTAGGGAACTTACTTTATAAATATAAAACTTCTAAACGGATTTCATCCAAAGGAAAGATTTTAGAATACGGTATTTTTTCATATAAATGCAAATTAGATCCAAACGATAAAAAAGAAACCCAATTTTCTGTAAAAGAAAAAAGAATCGTCACCTATAATCCTGAATTAGCTAAGAAACAAAGAGCTGAAATTAATAAACAAGTTGAAAATTTAAAACGTTCTCTTTCATATAAAAAAGTTGTTAAGGAAGAGTTAGGAGATTCTGTTAAATATGTTAATTTTGAAGCTATTAGCGAAGACGGCAAAAAAATAAAAGTTGCTACTTCTATTAATGAAGAAAAGGTAAAAGAAGATTTGGCTTTTGCTGGTTATAATATGATAGTCACTTCTGAAATAAACGCTGATCCTCAAGAAATTTATAATATTTATCATAATCTTTGGCGAATAGAAGAAAGTTTTAGGCTTTTAAAAACTTATCTTGAAGCTAGACCTGCTTTTTTAAGCGATGAGTATACTATATACGGTCATTTCTTAATTTGTTATTTCTCCCTTACTTTAATTAGATTACTGGAACTAAAAGTATTCAATGATGAAATACCTGCTAGTCAACTATTTGATTTTATTAGACAATATAAACTCACTGAAGACCAAAACGGAAACTTCATAAATAATTCAACATGGAGTATGACTTACGAAAGAATAAAAGCTAAATTAGGTCTTGCTAAATTAGGTAATCTATACCTTACAAAAAGAGATGTAGATTTATTATTTGAAACTGAATTATTATAAGAAAAAACGTCACAATTATGTGGCGTTTTCTTATATCTTAACTCCCCAAAAGAGGGGTTAATCCTAAATTCAGGTAATATGAATATATTCTACCACAAACACATATAAAAAAACATCACAATTTTGTGATGATATTGTGTATCGTATAAAATTTGTTTGTTGTAATTTTTCTAAATCCAATTTGTAATATTACAGCTTCGGTCGTAGCTTCGGCGAAGCTCTATTAATACGGCTGGTCTAGTACTTCGGACGACAAAAAAAGACCGTTCTTTCGAACGATCTTATATATTCTTTTATACGTTTCTATCTGTAATTTTTCCAAATTCAAATTGTTATATTTTTTCAAAATGAACTTGTAATATTAAAATATTAACTAGTCTTTTACGAATGGTAATAATGCCATATGACGAGCACGTTTAATAGCTTTAATAATTTTTTAATTTATAATCAAGATTTCTTATCTCTTCTATTAATCTTCAAGTTTTATATTAGTTTCATACGTGTCGTGCATATACTCTATATTAATATTATTTTCAATTTAAAATAAATCTATTTTTATAATTTTTTCTCCACTTATAGCTATTATAAAATATTATAAATGTTTTCAATAAAGTCAATATTTTCTATTTCTTTTTCAAATCCGCTAGGATTTATAAAACCAATTTTGAAAACTCTAATACCATTTATGTTGTTAATTTGTTCTATTTCTTTGTTAACATTTGAAACACTCATTTTACCTGTTAAATATTTAACTTCGTAAATTGCAT
>JBGVLG010000069.1:0-1664 GCA_045124155.1 Anaeroplasma sp. | reverse complement strand
ATGGAATTATGTTACTTTAACAGAAGATTGGGAATTCTCTACAGATCAGATTCTATCTAATAATAAAATTTTCTATTGTGATGAGGCTGAATTTTTCGATGAACAACCAACAAATATGAAAATAATGTGGAGACAAAGAGTTAGATGGTCAAGAGGACATTGGTTAGTATTCTTGGCTAGATTTAAAGATTTGATTAAATCATTATTTAGTAAAAATTCTAAACATAAAATATCAATTTGGGATATTACAATGAATATTACGCCATTTTGTTTAATAGTTTTAGGTATAAATTTATTTCATTTGATTTTTTTACTATTTACTCCTTTATTTTCCGATTTAAGTTTACAATTTGTTTTTTTAACTAATCCAAGTTATGGTTTTATGGGAGAAATTATTGCTAAAATATTTGGAGTAGATTCACTATATAATATTTTTGGGGATTTTTGGACAAAACTTTTATTTGGTGATTCTTATTTATTTTCTTTGGCAAGATCTGTTATTACCTATTGTTTAGTTTCATCACTATGGGGCTTTTTAACCTTTATTGTTGAAAATAAGAGAATAAAAAATATTTCATTGGGATTGAAGATATTATCAGCATTAGCTTGGCCATTATTTTTGGCTATTCAATTTATTATTGATATTCAAGCAGTATTATCAAAAAATTTAGGATGGAAGCCAATTCCTCATAATGATGATACAAGAATACATAATTTACAATAAATTAAGCCAAATATTGGCTTTTTTTATTAAAATAAAAGATAAAAATACCATTAATACACTATTTTCTAGTAAAATGAATAAAATTATGGTATATTATTTATTGAATATTTTTTATATATTTTTAGAATAATTGGGGTTTTTATTATGAATTACTTACAAATCATTAATTTAATATTTGGTATAATTATGGGGATATATACTTTAATGGTTGCACACTTTGCAATTTTCTTTATTGTTGGTTTATTTACAAGAAAGAAATTTCCCAAAACAACAGTAATGAATAAATATGGAATTATCATTCCGGCAAGAAACGAAGAAAATGTTGTTGGTAATTTAATTGAGAGTATTCAAAAATGTAAATATCCTCAGGATAAGTTGCATATCTTTGTAATTGCTCACAATTGCACAGATAATACTGCAATGGTTGCAAGAAAATATGGCGTTACAGTATATGAATATAATAATTTAGAAGAATGTACAATGGGCTATGCCTTTAGATATTTATTTAGTCAAATTGAAAAAGACTATAAAACTTCTAGTTTTGATGGTTTTTTCCTATTTAATGCAGATAATGTAGTTTCAGAAGATTACTTCAATAAAATGAATGACGCTTTTGAATATTATGAAAAGAAAAATGTTATAACCTCATTTAGAAATGCTAAAAATTTTGGGACTAATTTAATATCAGCTTTATATGGTTTATATTTTGTTAATGGCTGTCATTTTGAATCTCGTGGTAGAACAGTATGTGGTTGTTCTACACGAGTTCAGGGTACCGGATATGTAATAAGCAGTGAATTAGTAAAAAATGGATGGAATTATGTTACTTTAACAGAAGATTGGGAATTCTCTACAGATCAGATTCTATCTAATAATAAAATTTTCTATTGTGATGAGGCTGAATTTTTCGATGAACAACCAACAAATATGAAAATAATGT
>JBGVLG010000068.1:0-17238 GCA_045124155.1 Anaeroplasma sp. | reverse complement strand
ATGAGAGAATTATTAGATTCAAAGAAGTATAAACATCAAATTTAAGGATGCTTTCTCATAAATAGAGCCAGTGAAAAAATCACTGGCTCAGTTCATAAATACTGGTGGCTCAAAAAGCCAATATTAGTTGCTCACATAAATAAAACATATGGCTCAAAAAAAGCGGAATAATCAGTATTAGAGGTAAGCATATTTGATAGACAGGTATAATAAAATTCTCAAAATCAACACTAAAAAGCCAAAACTGGTCAAAACGGTTTTGGCTCGTTTTCATTTTGATAAGCTATTTATATTATATAGTTTTCACCCAAACTATATAGATTTTCATTCCATGGTAAAAGAGAATCCACATCAGCAGTTTCAATATGGTGTATTACATAATTGAGATACCTATATACATCAAGATTATTCTTAACTGCGGTTTGAACAATAGTTAATAGATGACAGTTAATCTCTGCTGATTCTTTATTCTTGAAGAACAAGGAATTTTTTCTAACTAAAGCTACCTTTTTAATTCCTAATTCAGCCTTCATATTTGTAAAAGGTATACTACCATCTTCAAGATAAGTCCATAAATGATCCCAATTAGAATTTATATACATTAAAGCCTCATCTAATAAAGTTCCTGATACTGCATTTGTAGTAGTACAAAATATCTTTAAATCATTTATTTTAGCTTTGTAGTTATCACTATTTCTATATTCCTTTATATATTGTGGACTTTCATTTTTTATTTTCTTTTCTTCATCAAAAATAGCCTTAAATAATAGTAGTCCCTTTCTTGACATACAATTATCAGTTTCCCTAATTTCTTTTGGCGCTGCTTCATATGCATAATACATTTTCCTTCTTGCATGACACATACAAAGTTGATGTTTAACATTATCATTTTTATCTAAAAAATTATAACCAGGATAATCATCTGTTGTTACCCATCCCATATAATCCATATCTTCAAATAATTCTTTAAGCCATTCTACATCTCTACTACCTGTAAATTTATAATACTGTATTTTGTCTGTTACTAAGGCAAAAATATAGTTTTTTATTCTTTCAGTTCCATCAGACTTTTTTTCCGATTTTAACAATTTAAAATATGTTTCATCTATATGAATTGCAGAATTGTTTTCAAAGGCTATTTTTTCTATTCTATTAGCTAATGGAGCTAGCTTTAAACCAACATTCATCATATGATGAATAAGTTGATTATAGCTTATATGTATATGATTATTCTTTAATTCGTCTAATAATCTATAAGGGGGAACTCCAAATTGATATTTAGATTTTATTATTTGTGATATAAGGGATACTGATATATGAGTCTTTTTTAAGGGATCATTTATATAAGGAACATACATTTCTTCGCAATCATGGTTTTTGCATACCTTTTTCTTTTTCCTAAATAGTACTAGCTTATAGCTTCCAGGTATATATACTACCTTAACCATTGTATCTTCATCAATCTCAACTAAATCGCTATTACATACTGGACATTTATCATCTGATTCTAATATTACCTCCTCATAAGGTATGCCATCAATTAAACCATCTTTTCCTTCACCATTTATTATTCTTTGTGCTATTTCATTATAAGTATTTTTGTCTCCTGTTTTTCTTCCTCTCTTTTTATTTTCATTTTTATTCTTGCCTTCATAATTTAATGAAGTATCATCCTTTATTTTTACATTTTCAGAACTAGTAGAATATTTTTCTTTAACTAATCTATTTCTTTGTTGAATTAATTTTTGATTCTTTTTTCTATCACGAATAGCTTCAATTAATAATTTTTTAGTTTCATTCATAGATAAAGAATTGATAATATCTATACAATCTTTTTCATTTAATTCACATAAATTATCTAAAGTCATAATATCCCTCCTGTCCATTAATACTTGAAAGTGGTCTAAAAAATATAAGTCTTAATTAGACTTATTTTCTGCTAAGAGAAGAGCTATAGCACTTTTACCCACTACTATTCCCTCATCTTTTAAAATTTTTTCAGCTTTTCTATTAGATGTAGTACTTGATACATCTAATATGTGTTTAAATAATCTCTTTGTTTTATTCTTTTTAAAATCAACAAAATCATATTGTTCAGAGAACATATCTAAATCACATTCATTATTAATACAATTAAATACTCTATTATTAATTTTGATGTATACTGTTTTACCATCTATAGGTAAATCCTGAAATTTTTTAATATATTTAGCTTGAACTGAATTAGATAGTTTTCCACATTGAGGACATCTACACTCTTTAATAGTTGAATCTACAGTTATTACTATTTCTTTGTCAGTGTCAAGTCTATTTAAAAATACTAAATTTTTACTTAATTTTTTAATGTAATTATTCATGTTTTTCACCACCTAATTACATTATATATTATATCAAAAAAATGTCAATTTGTCAAGTTTTTTGGGGCCAAAAATAATAAAAAAAGAGATAAATTTTATCTCAAAATAAGGCATAATCTTGATTAGTTTTACCTTCTATTTTTTGGATAAAATTTAACCCTTGAAGTATGGTTATTAAATTTTCTTTAGTTATTAAATAATCACCTTTAGAATCTGGATATATGAATTTACCTTTATTTAATCTTTTTTGATATAACCATATACCTGTTTCATCAAAATGTAATATTTTGATTTGATTTCTTGTTGAATTACAAAAGATAAATAAATTATCTAATCTATCAGTTATATTTGGATATGAAACTAAAATCAAACCAGATAATCCTACTATTCCCTTTCTAAAATCTGCAGCTCCCGCAAATAAATAAATGTTATTAATTGAAGATAAATCAATCATTGAATACCTCTAAAACATTTCTTAATATTGAAACATCAAATTCAAGGGTTATTCCCTTTATATTAAGCTTAACATTTTTAGATATTTCTTTTTTATTATAATCTGAATTATCTTTAGCTAAAGAAGTAACATTATAAAAGCTCGGAACTGGAGAAATATCATCATTAGAATCTACCACAATTGAAGCATTATAGATTCTTAACCAACCTGATAATGTTGAAAGAGGAATCCCCTTTCTTACACAATACTGTCTAATTGATAGTTGAGAATTTAAAAAATCATTTATTATTGCAAGTTTTTCATCTTTGGATCTATGCATACCCATATTATTATCACCTCAATATGATAATAATAAAACTATAAAAATAATGGTAGGGGCCTATCAAATATGCTTACGATTTTTTCAAACTCTGTGGCTAAATATTACCATGTATGCTCCTTAAAATACTCTACATATATCTTAAAATCTTTTTCAAATTCCTCATCAAAATATTGCTTTACTTTTGCTATTGCAGCTTCCTTATTTTCTAATAAAGATAATTCTTCAGTTGATGGACAATTAGAATCCTTGAATACAGCAACTGCATAACTATACATTTTTTTACTTAGCTCATCCTGAAATGCATCATTTCGTTCTCTTTCACTTAATGATTCTAAATAAAGTATTTTATCTTTAATGGTTTTGCTGCCTAAATTTGAATTAATTGTCTCACTAATACGAATAATATTAGAAAGATATCCAAATTTTTTAAAAATTTTGTTCGGATATACTACACTTGTAAATTCATTATTTCCTTTAAATTTAAAGCAAATCTTACCTTTTTGATTAATTATAAAATGCTCATCGTTAAACCCGTTATTTGAAACTCTAAATCTTTGATATTCAGCTTCATTGAATGTTATTTGATTATCATTATAGGAATATGCATGAACTAATGCATGAAGACGTCTCGAAAGATATTGTGAATTGAATGAATCTTTGATTTCCTTTGTATAACCCAAACGAGTTTTTAAAGCTTTAAAATGATCATAGGCGCGTTTCTTGGTTTTTTCAATCCAATCTTTATCAAGCATCAAACTAGCAAAGGCATTTGTAGATTTTGAATTTGAATTTGAAACAGAGAAAATCGTTGCAAGAACATTAAGATAATAAATTATTTTGATATCTTTTGATTGAGAATTCTTATTATTTAAAATCTCTGTAAAATATTTAAACAATAATACTTTAGGAACATTGTCTGGACAACAAATTATGTCGTTAGAAATTGTGTAAATATTTGATTTTGTATTACTATCAATATCATAATCAAATTTTTCAAAATACTTTTTGAACTCACTAGCTGTATAATCCCCACTAGTAACAACAACCTTCATATATTTTACAAAATCTAAGCAAGTCGCAAGCATATTTTTATAAAAAACAGCATTTTCACCTATTATTTCCTCAATGTTCGTATTAATTTGATATTCTTTTCCTTTTATCTTACATTTATTTGTTATTTTATATTCATCAGAAATTCCCTTGATTACTGTTGTACCTAATTTTGAATTGCTGAAACATAAAAAATAGTGTAAAAAAATGTGTTCCAATTTATATTTATAATCCAGTAAATTATACATATTTGTTTGTAACGAATTCCATTTAATAATAGCAGCATCAAAATTTTCTCTAAACATATAAGCCCTTAAAATATCAGTTTTATCCAAAGGAATTCCCTTATTATTAATATCAATAAAATAATCAACACATATTTTTTTATTCTCTCTCGATACTTCTTTTGTAGAAATTAATACATTTATTTCACATGATAAAAGATGGTTTCTAAAAAGACATACTCTTTCATAATCCAATTCATCAAACTTTTTAGACAATTCTTCCCAAACTGCCTTAAAATCATCAAACTGTTTTAAAACATCATCATTTTCATTTAAAGAATTAGTAAAATTATTTGAAATACACTCATTAAACTTTATAAACGAATGATTTTTAAAACCTGTCAAATCTATAATTTCTTCTACGTCTTCATTATTAATCGCCAATTGATTAAGTTTATTAACAATCATCCATAATACAGACAATCTTTGTTGTCCATCTATTACCTCATATTTTTCATTTTCAACTTGATTCAAATAAATAATTCCCAAGAATTTATGACTTTTAAATATATCATCAATCAAATTGTCAACTCTTTCCAATGGCCAACTAAATTCTCTTTGGTATTTAGGAATAACAAACTCCTTATCCTTGCAAATGACGAATTCTTTCTTTTGACCATACGTAAAAGAAAACTCATCTTTTTTTATAAGATTTTCTATTAACAAGACACTACTTACACTATCCATCTTCTCTTCCTCTTTTTTCTTATTTATGATCCTATAAAAATAGTATCATGGAACGAAATTAACGCTCAAATTATAACATTTTTGAGAAAAACTCGCAATAAACATAGTTTCATTTTAAAAAACATAACATTTTTCTCAAATACTGTGTTTTATTTCTTTATTCATTATAGATTTTGGTGTTCAAAAAAACACATTCAGAATAATTAGGGCGTGTAATTGTCAATCCCCTAACATCTAATCGTACTATACTTGCCAATAAATTACTTAAATAAACCTTAATATCCTTTCTAAATGGCCTAGGATCTTTTGCAAATATATTATGAATTTCACTAGATAATTCACCAAAATAAGCTTTTTTATCTTCCTTTTCCATCAAAAATTTAATGAGCCATTTATATGAACGTAAAGAGTATAGTTCAATAATATCTGTATCTTCATTTGGAAAGTCTTCGGGAAACAAACACTCAATCTTTTGATTCTTTAATTTTTGCTTATTATGTTTTATAATTTCGATATCATCATTATGACTAACTATATAGTCAAATGTGTCCTGATCAAGAATATTGGCATCCTTATACAATGTAATTATCTTATTGTAAGATTCATCATCTATTTCACCATAGGAAGATAATTCTTTATTAGGATTGTTACTCAACCCCATACCATTATTAGTAACATTTGCAGAACCCCAAATAGCTTTTATTTTATCAAAGATAAATATTTTAGCATGAATGGCAAAATCATAATAAATTTTCCAATTATTATTTTTACAGTATTCAAAAACTTCCTTATCTGTTGCACCAGACAAAATGTCACTAGGCAAAAATCGAATTAGAATTCTTTTTGATACATTTTGATTAATACAATCATCAATTTTTTTTAATGTGTTAACTTTACAATATGCAGTAATAAAATTAATACAATCAGTTGCTTCTCTTGCCTCTTTCAGTACTGCATCGAGTATTTCTTTTGTAATTAAGTATTCCATTATTCGTTACTCTTCAAGTAAGACTTTAATAAAACGTTCAATGAATCAATAATCTTTTCAGAAATATCTCCTTCATATTTATGAAGTGATTTAACCAAAGCAGCTAGGAATAATTCAAATACAACCTTCATTGATTCATCAGTAATTGCCTCGATTACAAATTGTTGATAAAATTGATGATCTTTATTTACATAAATTCTTAACACTCCAAGGATATCCTCATAATCTAAGAAAGGACTTCTAGGGCCTCTACCTTCGTATTTAATTCTAGTATTCGAATCTAAATATTGTTTGATTTGTTCATCAGTTAATTCATCTACTTCTGTTAAGAAGCCTTCATCAGTTAACTGAGTCTTTATTTGTTCAACAATATCAGGAGTAAAAGATGTTGGAACCTCAGATGTGTTTGGAACAGCAATCTCTGCATTCTCTTCTTCAGCTCTTTTTATTGTTTCTGAAGTTGCAGTTGTTGTAGTAGTTGTGTTATTTCCACTTCTACTGCCTTTTCTACGTTCTTGGTTTTCAGAATACATTTTTGTTATTGTATTCTTTACTACACTCTTCAATTGTAACCACATAGGTTCATTATTCTCATAATCTGAAATTGATTCATCATCAATAGCACGTAAACTAACTTGTTGTTTGTTGTTAGAAATACCAAACGCTTCATCTAACTCTGATGTAAATGATATTTCACATCCCCACCAACGATGAAAAGGTTGGTTATTGTCATCAAAATAATCAAATTTTCCAAAATCAATTTCTCTTCCTTGACGGACAATTGATATACCCATATTTCGCTTTGCTATCTTACCATAAGACAAACTACCCGGATCACGACTAATATAATTCTTACTATAATATTTTTCTTTTACTATTGAAAACCTAATAGTAACAATTGATGTCTTTCTTTCTCCATTTTTGTCGTAATAATAAACCTCTTTTTCAACTACACCACTAGGATTATCTGCATCACAGAATGGTTCAAATAAAGCTTCTGTATAACCAGTTGCTTCATCATATTTTTGACAATAAGCATCCGAATCAGTCATGTTTTCTTTTACACAATATTGAGATTTTTTCATTAAAAATAAAGGATCATTAGGTAATACATGTTGGAAAGTTCCATAATCATTTATTTCTACTGTTGAAATCTCAATCTTATTATCATTTAATAACCATCTATATTTTCTACCTAAATCTTCTTCAAGATTTCTTCTACAAGTAGACCATCTTTGAGGTTCGATTTTATCACTTTTTGGCCATACTACTAAAGTACCATGTTGTGAAAAATCATAACTCTTATCAGTTGCTCTAAAATTAATAAAAGCACTATATCTATCAGGAATTGCAGAACTAAACGGACCGCATATTTTTGATTGCTGTGATGATGAAACCAAATCAAGATCTATATATACACATTTTGCATTTTCAATTCCGTTAGTCCAAGAATAAACTTCAACTCTTGGAGATGCATAATAAGATGCCTGAGGTAAACCTACACCAAATCTACCAAAGCCAGTTCTTTCCCTTCTTGTGGAGAAACCAATTTGTAAACATTTTGATAGAATATCATCATTCATTCCGTTTCCATCGTCAAGAACTGCATACTCAACTATTCTATTTTTACCATTAACAGCTCCCTCAGTACCTATAATAAATATGTTTTTTGCAGCAGTATCTTCTTCTGCGCTATTATCAACTAATTCAGCAATGGCATTATAAATTGATCTATATCCAGTGTTTCTAATACCATCTGCCAATGTTTCAAGCTTATATAAATCAGCTCCAGTATTTAAATTATCTTGCATACTAACCTCCAAAATATTGATCGAAATGCTTAAATGCATCTCTCTCGTTATATACATCTAAATTTTCTTTTACATCAATTAACTTACAAGTCTCATTTCCACCCATCTTTTTCCCTCTTAATCCTCTACCAATCATCTGACTATATAGAATAATGGATTTAGTTGGTCTAGTAATAAATACACATTTTATATTAGTAGAATCAAAACCTGTTGTTAAAATATCAAAATTAATAATAATGTTTACATTACTATCTCTATTTTTAAAATCTGCAATTGCCTTTCTTCGCATTGCTGTTGGTAATTCTCCATGTACAAGAGAATTAGGAATATCTTCAAGGCTTAGATATGAAGATAACATCTTGGCATGATCAACCGAACATGCAAAAACGATAGTAGGAATATTCCTGTTATTTAACTCCCTTAATTTTTGAAGAATAACCAGATTTCTTTGCTTATTCGTGGCAATTTTTTTCATAATAGCATCTGAATAGTCTTCTAGATTATTTTCAAATTGATTTTTTAGTGCATCAATTATCTCTTGCGTTGGAGTGAAATTAAGTTCTTCTTTCTCAAGTTTGGATAAAAATCCTCTTTCTTGAAAGTATTCAATTTGATTATCTATTCTCTTAGCATTTAAAGCTTCCATTTCAGGCATGCTAATTGAATTAACTACATTTATATCAATTTTAATAATTCTATTCCAAAACTCAGCGAAGCTTCTATTTTCAATTGAATATTCTGTGCTTCTTCCAGGCGTAGCCGTTAATCCAATAAAATTCAATTTTTTTCCTTTAGGCTTTATAAAATCTTTAATTACAGCTAAAGTTTCTCTTGCACCTATTTTATGACATTCATCATATATAAACAAATCTGAATTATTAATCAATTTATTATACAAATCACTATTCCTTTTACTTTGTAAACTCTGAATTGTATAAAAAATTATTCCTTTTTCACCATTAATCTCATCTTTTCCCCAACTTTTCTCAACATTTATTGGAAAAGTACCAAGATGAGACCATAAATCTCTAAATGTATCAAAGGCTTGTTGAAGGAGTTCGTTTGTATGTGCAACCCAAATAACTAATCCATCTTTATTAATGAAATTAAAATAATGGGCAATAACATGCATCGCCGTTTTTGTTTTACCAGTTCCTGTAGGCATTTGAATTAATATTCTTCTTCCAATTTCTTGAGGTCTTTCTAGTTCATATATGGCTTGTTGTTTAATCAAAAATTGATAGTCAAACAATTCATAGAAATTTTTACTAGGATTAGCCTGTTCTATAACTTCCAAAGTTTGTTCTTGATATAAATCTTCAAACTCATAATCTTGACAATTTAATAATTCAAAATATCGTTTATAAAAGGTATTGTTGCTAAAATTCTTTTTAGCAGCCTCTTTTGCTAATTTTTCATAATCAGTACTTCTAGTCTCTAGCAAATCTTGTAGATCAGATAATTCTACGTGCTGAAAATAATTCTCTCTAAATTTTTTATTTTTAAAAAGAGAAAATCCATCTGATTTTATTAAAATATCAACTAATGCATCCTTTTGGAAAGAATTCTCATTTGAATCCCATTCAATTATTTGGTCATATCTATCACCTAGCAAATTAATGATATCAGTCTTAGAAAATTTTTTTAAAACAGTCTTATACCTTGAGTAATCCATTATAGCTCCTCCAATGCATTAACTAGTGCATCAATGTCATCTTTTGTATTAAATATGCCTATACTAATTCTAACTGTACCTGCATATTCTTTACACCCTAAAAAATCATGAATATATGGAGCACAGTGATAACCTGTTCTTACACATATATCATAGTCTTCAGATAATATTGTACCTACTTCATCTGCTTTGTATCCATCTACATTTAAACTAATTATACCACATGATATATAATTATTAGGTAAATAAACTATAACATTTGATAAAAAAGATAACTTTTGTATTAAATAATCAGTTAATTCTTTCTCTTTTTTCTCAAAATCACTATGTAATAAATAATCTAAAGATTTATTAATACTATAAATGCCAACAGAGTTTAAACTTCCTGCTTCATATCTGTTAGGTAATTCAGATGGCATATTAACATTCAATGAGTCGGAGCCAGTGCCACCAACTTTTACAAGTTTTAAAGGTCGCTGAGAAATATTTATATAACCAGCAATGCCAAACATAGCATACAAAGATTTATGACCAGCAAAAACCAAAAAATCAACATTTGAAGGATTAACCTTATAAATTCCAAACCCTTGTGCAGAGTCTAATACATTTACTGTATTATATTCCTTACCCATTTCAAATATTTTTGTATAGGGTAATTCGTATCCTGTAACATTACTTACATGACTAATAATAATTGCTTTTGGCTTTTGTAGAACTAACATATCATTATATTTATTTATATCCAATTCCCATGTTTTGGAATCAAATGGTATTAATTCGATTTTAGCACCAGTATTGCTTACAGTTCTTACAATTGCATTATGGTCGAAAGGTGAAACAAAAACTGTATCACCTTTCTTTAAATCCAAACCATAAATTATATTATTTAAAGATTCTGTAGCAGATGATGTAAATATAACATTTTCTTTCTTTGTAGATACTAAGCTTGCAATTTTATAACGCGTGTCATCAATCATTTTAAAAGTATTTCTTGCCTCTGTATAACTTCCTCTACCAGAATTAAAAGAAAAGCTACGCATTGCTTCATTAACAGCATCATATACACATTGAGGTTTAGGATATGTTGTAGCAGCATTGTCTAAATAAATCATATAATCACCTCATCAAGTCGGATAACATTTTCTTTAAAATCAAAGCCTTTTCCTCATTTGAAACTGCTTCTCCATAAGAATCAAAATCATCTTTTAAATTATCGTATAGAGTATTCCCTAATGCAGAAAAAGTAACATTACCATCTATAGTTTCAAAATCATCTTTTGTAACATTGCTATTTTTCTTTTCTTCAACTGTTGTTATAAATTTCTTCAAAACAATGAAATAGTCATTCTTCTTTCGTTCATTGAAATCACTTAAAGCAACATTTACACATTCACTTGAAATCCTATTAATTGCTTGGACCGATTCGTAAGGAAGATCAATCAAGCTGTGATAAATCCTCTTATCTATATCTTCGAAAATAATATTATCAATTCCATTTTGCTTAGAAAGCCATAATTCAACTGATGCCTTTAATGAACCATCATTTAAACTGAATAATGATTTTGTTTCCTGAATCATCTGATTATAGAAATTACTAATTCTTCTTTTGTAACCATTCATTGCATTATTAATATTTCTAGCAACATCATTATAATCAGATTTTAAACACTTAGGTAATTCATCAAAAATAAACTCATAATTATTTATATTATTTTTCATAAACAAGTTCTTGAAGGACATTTCAATAGAATTTAGTCCTAATATATTATCCCTATTATTACTTTTTAAAACAATCGGTTCTAAGTTGGAAACATAAAATCTTACATTATTTACTAAACTATTCAAATCAAATTTAAAATTATTAACTCTTTCAACATTAAATAGTTGGCATAAACTAGAAAACATATTTAATTTTTCACTATTAATTGATGCATAATTGAAATAATATCTTTCGGGATTATCTACTATCCTTGCAAGATTTGTTGCATCAAGAGGTATTTCTGTATTTTCATTATAGATAATAATAGTTTCAATACTTTTTTCGCTTTTTATAGCTAACTCATTGAATGCTTTAGCTAAGAATAATGGTAATATCCCCTTTCTAATACCATATGGAGCAGCTTTTAATTCGCTAATTAAAAGCTCAAAAGATTTTTTGTTAGAATTAGATTCTAAAATTCTCTTCTTAATTAAATCAATTATCTCTTCTTTACCAATGGCATTATTGAAGCTTGCATTAATTGTTCCCTCTTGAGAAGTTGATGAAACCTCTAACTTTTCATCATTCAAAATACTATCAACGACAACATTTCTTGCTTTCGTTGTCACCCCTGACAATTCATTTTTATTTATTTGTTCATTATTAAAAATAACTGTTTTATTATAATATTTCTTCAATGAAGCATTTATGCAATTCTTCAAATTACTATCGTCTGATTCCTTACAATAACATTTTGCATTGTTATAATAGTTATCCAAATATTGTTGAACTTGCATTTTTGCATCTTCAATTAATATTTGCATTGATTCAACAGCCGTATTAGAAAATAATTTCCATTTAGAACTAATTAATTCCTTAGCTGAGAAAATCATTTTGATTTTTTCTATAACATAGTCATCAATTGATTTTTTATTAATCCTAAATATTATATTAGAAGAATTACTATTTAAAAGTTCCCTTATTTGACTATCTTTTAGTTTAACATCATCAATCAAATCAAAAATTAATCCATCACAATAATTCTTATTATTTTCCTCTTTATAAAATTCATCTAAAGATGATAATAACGTAATCTTTGATGATTCAATATATACGCATTTATAAAATCTAGTCATTTTATAATTGAAATTATACTCATGTGATACATAATATTTTGAATCATTAAACTTCATCAATAATTCACTCATATCAGCATTTGCATACTTCGTTTCAACCAATTCAGAAATCATCTTATTAAGATTTGAATCAGCTATAATTTCAAAATCTATCGTATCATTATTAAAATTCTTTTTTAGTATATTTTTCTTAATTAAAATATCTATTTTTTCAGAAATAATATCTTCTGATAAATTTAATGATAGTGCTATATTTTTAATTGTAGTGTTAAACTTTACTTCATCATTAATAATCTTAATGATTGCAATAGACTTCAATATTGAACGGATAGTTTTATCCAATCCATTTTCAGAATCATTCTCATATATGCTTCTCTTTAATGATTCAACTTTGTAATAAAAGCTCTTGTATTCTTCGTTTGATTTTATTAATTCTTCAAAATAATCATAGATTGAATCAATATTTAAAAGACCATCTTCATTCGTTTTATTATTAATGAAAAATCTGAAGCTACACTCATCGGCATCAGATAAATATGTAAATAAAGTTCTTTCATTTTGTGCAATTTTTTCTGATACTTGAATTAAAGCATAAAGTGTAATGGGATTAAATGGGTACCCATTATGAACTATATAATCAATTTGTCTTTGATCGTAAAAAACGCCTATGCTATATAAAGACTTTATAAACTCTTCGTTTTCACTAATATAGTTATTAATTAAAGTTGGATATAATTCATTTTTACTGAAGGCAGAGCAAATTAATTCATAATTCTCATCTAGTGATCTATCAAATCTAATTTGTTTAAATCTACCTGAAATCTGTTTAAATCTATCGATAATACTTTTATCCTTAGAATATAAGGTAATATCTTTGTGAGTCACACAGCAAAAATGCATTTGTGATTTTAATCCTGAATTATTACATACTTCACTCAAAGTTTGAATTTTGTTTAGTTTTATTGAAAAATCTGATGTTTGGTTTTCAAGGAAAGAACCAAATTCATCAAAAACAATAAAAATTCCAGTATATCCTTTTTTAGATATTTGGCTTAATACATCTTTATAAACTGGAACAATATCATCAGTTGCATATGTTTTATAACTAATGCCATGATTAATACAACTAAATAAATCAAGGAATTTTTTATAGCCTTCTATACTATATTTTTTTAGTGAATCATGTAATTGATTCAAAGTAATCTGGATATTAACATTATTACAACATTCATTGATTCTAGGATCACTAGCCTCGTTCTTCTTCCATATATTAACAATTTCTAATGCATCTTTAAAAGTTGATTGAGGAACAACATCTGTTATTTCCTCCATTTCCAATGCATTTTTTATTGAAATTAAGAAATTTTTGTTTAAATCATCATAATAGCTATTATTTATTACTACTGGAAGTAAGTAAATGTTCTTTTCTTCCATTTCAATTATCATATTAAATAATTCTTCATCAATTAATTTTATCTTTTTCAATAAATCATCTAATACTTTTTTATTTTTTCTTTGTGATAGCAAGTAGCAAATAACAAGCATTAAATATGATTTTCCTTTTCCATAAGGTCCTTCTAATACTGTTGATCTAAATTCACACTTACCTAAAACACATGATATGTAGTTTTTAATAACATCACATAAATCTCTAGTTGGAATGAAATTCTTAATTTTATCATAATTATTCAAATCATATAGCAAATTGATTGATGATTTGAAATCTTTATTAATATTAATACACTCTTTATATTTTATAGTCATATTTCTCACCATCATTCAAACATATCAAAAGAAAAATCTTTCAAGATTTTCACAGTATTTAAGCCTGCAGTTTTCGTCATATAAATTAATCCATTTTTCTTCATTTCTTCCAAATATAAGTAAAAACTTGATTTTGAAATATTATAAATGTTTAATGGATTATCAGCTAACAAGAATATATCTTCTATATTGAACTCGTTTTTAATATCATAATCATTATTTTTTAAACAAATTACCAAACCTAAAAAAACCACTTTGTAGCTTAGTACTGAAAATTCAGGTTGTGTTCGATAATAAATCTTATTGCTTCCTAAAGATAAAAGTTTTAAGCTTGCCAAAGGACAATTCATATTATCTTCTGGATTAGAGCGATCATCATTGAAATAAGACTTAATGGCTATATCAATATCAGACTTTAATGATGAATCTGAAGTAATTATTTCACCATCATTTATAAAACTATCTTTAATAATATCAAATAAATATTCCTTATCAAACTTTGAATACTTCAAGTTAAAAAACTTATTCAACACAGGGGCATCGTCGTAATTTGTAACTAAATGAGTGTGAATAAGCCACCATGAATCAATTTTTTCTAAATAGTTATCATGTTCTTTTAAATACTCACCAAAATTTGTAAGATACGGAAGTTTTCCCATTGGAAATTCAGCAATCCTAGTTGCTTCAAGCCAATATCTTAGTGACTTAACCATATTTGAACCAATACCCAAAATACTAGTTGCATCATTTTTAGAGAAAATATTCTTTTCATCGTTTATTAAATTAATTGCTTTTTCAAGCCAACCTTCTCTAATTGAGAATGTCTCATGACGTTTTAATTGAATTCCTTTTTCTTTTCCCATAACTAGTCTTCCTTCTTTGTTCTAAGGACTTTATTGATGTAACAACCGTTTTGAAAATGCTTAACGCATTCTAAACATCCTACACATTTATTCGGATCAATAGAGTAGTGTATAGTGTCATTTGAAACATTTCCTTTTTCTGTATTAAATACCTTTATTGCATCATGAGTGCAAACTGCTTCACAGTATGTACAACCAATACAAGTTTGATATTTATTAATTTGATTTTTCAACAACATTTCGGCATTTTTCTTAATCTTAAATGCTTTACTATCGTCAACTATTGTTACTTTTAATAAGTCGGTTCCCTCTCTACCAGAAAGCTTTAATATAGGCATATTGCTCTTCTTGTCAAGAACATAAACCTCATTCAACGCTTTCTTTCCAATTTCAAAATTTAATTTACCAAATGGTATAAAAAACTTATATAATTCATGACCTATATTTTTAGTCAAATTAAAATTATAAGTATTTTCCTCCAAAGCACAAGGTTTAAAGGAAACAACGGTATTTTTGCTAATCTCTAGTCCATTTCCACCTTGTCTTTTTTTCCATTCACCATCATCAACATAAGTTTTCCAATCTGGTTTTCCAATCTTTTCAGCGAATTTATATAAAATATCTCTAAACTTATTGAACTCATCATTCATATATATTGATGACAAGTATTCACTCCAAGAGCTGTTATTAGGACAACACCAACATCCCACTCTTGAAAAACCTTGTTTATATGCATCGTTGAAATCAATATTATTAGAAAGAATATATAGCCAAACATCGAAATCCATCCAGTCAATAATAGGTTCAACAGCAATTTGTTTTTTAATTTTAGAATCATTTGACTCTCTATCATATTTGTTTCTTGATGCAGATTCATTTCTTCTAATTCCTTGAAATGTGATCACTTGTTTTACATTTTTAAATGTAGAATCTATTTTTTTTGTTATTGCACCAGTCTTAAATACTGTGCAACACCATCTCATCATTCTCGCAGGAGGTCCAATCAATTCACACAAATTATTAAAATCTTGATCTCTGTTTTTTGCAGTTAACAAAGGTATGTTAGGATGATTAGTTCTAAATCTTTTTATATATACTTCTGATGTAGGATACTCTAAAGTTGTATCACCATATATATGAATAATTCTTTTATTAGATAAAGCATTCATAACTAAGTCACTAGTTACAGTACTATCTTTTCCACCTGAGAAACTCACAAACATTTCAGACTCATCTTTATCTTTTGCTATATATCTAATGTATTCTATCGCTTCGTAAGTTATTGAATTATGTCTAGGTCTATTAATTTTTATAAAATTAATAACACTATCGCTTTTCATATATGAATCAACATATTTTTGATTATCATAAGTATATTTTTTTAGTTCTTCAATGACATACTTACAATCGTTATTTGTTCTTAATTCTTTGTATGATAAATTAAGCTTTTTACCATCGACAATATATTTACTCCCCCCTACATTCCATACTGATTTTTCAGCAAATTTAAATGGTTCATGAAGCAATACTTCAATAAGTAATCTTTCTTCAGGGAAAACAGGTCTCAAATCAGTTCCTATATAATCACAATTGCTACCGCAACAATTACATTTTTTTTCAAAGCTAGGAGCATTACAATTTGCGCAAAAAAAGACCGCTGTTTGCTCTAAATCTGCTCTACTATTACAAACAGGACATATACTAGTTTCACATTCTAAATTACACTTTTTACATAAATACCTAATCATAAAGAATAGCTCCTATTCTAGAGTTTGGACATTTTAATAAAAAAGCATCTAATCGTATCCAAACACTGTACATTTATTATATCAAAGTAATAATTTTTTTTCTATATAAAAAATTATGATTTTATACAAGCAAGAAAAAATACGTTCTAAAAATTATATATAATTTTTAAAATGATAGATTATCTAAGTATCAAAAAAAGACAAGGTTACATAGAGCAACATCATCTTTATAACAATTATAAAAGAAAAGCAATATCTTTTGTTACCGTCTTTGATATATCTTCAACACTAAAAACCTCGATTTTATTGACTTTTTTTATTTTGTTAGTCAAAAAATTGAGGTTATTTTTTCTATTTTTTTAATTTTTTAAAGTTTTTACTTATTTGTACTTTAATAAGA
>JBGVLG010000067.1:0-9562 GCA_045124155.1 Anaeroplasma sp. | reverse complement strand
ATGAGAGAATTATTAGATTCAAAGAAGTATAAACATCAAATTTAAGGATGCTTTCTCATAAATAGAGCCAGTGAAAAAATCACTGGCTCAGTTCATAAATACTGGTGGCTCAAAAAGCCAATATTAGTTGCTCACATAAATGAAACATATGGCTCAAAAAACATGGAATAATCATCTTTATCCCAATTCCTTAATGTTTGGGCTGTTACACCTAATATTTCTGTTACCTTTTTTGTTGAGTAATACTTCATAAAAACCTCCTATATAGTACACATAATTATACTATAATTAGGGGGTTTTATAAAGTTTTATAGGTTTAATTATACTGTTTTGAAACCTTTTAGAGATGAAATCACTGAGGATTGGTATTTAAAATTATTTTATACTGTTGAAGATAATAAAGATTTTTTAAAATTAATGTTTAATGCTGAATTTAAATATAGATATTTAGAAATGATAAATGAATTAGTATTACATAATATAAATAATATTTCTCTTGAAGAAAAGAATTATAGATTATTATGGGCAGGTGGAATTGTTAATAGAATCATTCAATGGATTGATGATGAATTATTAGAATCCCCAGAGGAATTAGCTTCATTTTGTTATAATAATTTTAGGAAGAACAATATATAATATAATTATTAGATATTAATTAAACAAGTTAAAAGTATATAACCTGTATTTGGAATTGAGCCCTATTTTGAGTTGTTAAAAATGATAAGGGGCTGTAAAAAAAACCTAGATTTTGAAAATAATCAAATTCTAGGTTTCTCAGCCTATTTACATTATTTGCTGATTATTAATTATTAATTTAAATTGAAGCTTTAATGCTTCTGCAGCCTTTCTACACATAATCATTCTATTTAAAAATATTTCAAAATACTCCATTACTGGAGATACATTAGTATCTATTTCTAGATTTAATGTAATAATAGTTTTCTCATCATTTATTGATAATTTAGAATTCTTAACAGAATAATTTACTCTATCATGAATATCAAAATTAGCTATATCAGTATTTCTTACTCTACTTCTTCTTACATCTGATTTATCAGCTATTATTAATGCTGCTGCAATAGGATTTACAGCTACACCTGTTCCTTCATCATGATTCCCTATTGCTGATACTATCACTGCAATATCTATAGGATCTACATCCAAATGATCTAAAATACGAAATGCCATAATTGCACCACTTTGTGAATGATCAACACGATTTACAAGATTTCCAATATCATGTAAATATCCAGCTATTTTAACAAGCTCAATACTATGCTCGTTATAATCTAAGCTTTTTAAAATAAAAGCTGCATCATAAGCTACCTTTCCAACATGCTGAAAACTATGCTCAGTATAGCCTAATGCTATTAAAGACTCATCTGCTTTTTTTATATAAGTATTTACTTCTTTATTTTTCTTAATATCTTCAAAAGTTATCATACAATTTCCTTATAAAATGTTTGTTTAGGACCAGTATCATTCATTAAAATATTACCTTTACTTTTTAATAATAAAAAGCCTACGTATAAATCTCCACTACAGCCTCCAAAATGTAAGCCGAATAAAATAATAAATAATAATTTAATAGTTGTATCAGGTATTAAAAATATACATAATAAAAATGCTATTGTAAATACCACAAAAGGTGCATATACTGCAAGTAATGCTGTTTTCTTTGATACATAAATATTAGGTACACCACAAAATGCTACTGTAAATGTTAGACCAAAAGTCAATTTTTCATGTGTCATTAGCTTATATACTAATCCATGAACTAATTCATGTAATACCATATATAATATCAATGATACAGCTAATATTAATAACAATAATGCTGTAAATAAATTGATCTCAATATTAAAATCAAATAAAAATATAAACGGTACCATTACACCTATAGAAAGTAATAATGCTAATACATTTAGTATTATTCCAATTTTACTATTTTTAGCATCTATTTCATAATATTTTTCATAATTATCTGGCAATTCTTTATAATAATTATTCATAAAAACCTCCAACAAATAGAATTAATAGATTTTTATAAGTCAATTTATTTACTATAAATATAATTTAATTTACAACAATCTTACAAATAAAATATTTTACTTTTTATTTCCCCTAATAATATTTATATTAATATTATCATATTCTTTAAAACCATTATATTTAAGCTTAATATTATAATCTTCATTAAATTCTATTTCATATAAATTATATTCTTTATTTAAATAATTAAAATCAATACCATTATCCTGATAATGAAGATATTTACCTTTATTACCATAACAATAAAAGCTAATATTTCTAATATCATCTATATTAGTATCATTTAATATTGGAATTATTGAATTAAATTTAATAAACATAGGACAAATATCTAAAGGAGTTTCATAAATATATGATTTTCCTCCATAATATATTTTATTAGTATTAAAATCAATCCATTTTCCCTTAGGTAAATAAACAATTCTTTCAAATGCTCCATTTTTTACTTGTGGAGCTACTAAAATACTATCACCTAGCATAAATTCATCATTAATACTAAAGCATTTATAATCATTCTCATACTCCAATACTAAAGGTCTAATAATAGGTAAACCATTAGTTTGATGCTTATAAAATAAATCATAAATATAAGGTATTAATTTATATCTTAAATTAACAAATTTACGATAAATATCAATTACCTCATCATCAAATTCCCAAGGCTCTTGTCTTTTAGTTTTATAAGCAGAATGATTTCTACATAATGGAGAAAAAATACCAACCTCAATCCATCTAATAAGAAGCTCCTTTGTACAATCACTACCAAATCCTCCAATATCAGTACCAACAAAAGGAATACCACTAATTCCTAAATTACATTGTTGAGGAATAGCCATTTCTAAATGAGCCCAAATTGAATGATTATCTCCAGTCCATACAGTAGTATATCTTTGAGAACCACTATAACAAGCTCTAGTTATAATAAAAGGTCTTTTATTAGTGTTTTTCTTTATTCCTAAATAAGTAGCCTCTGCCATTAAATGACCATATACATTATGAATCTCTTTATGGGTTTTATAATCATTACCATCCTTAAATAAAACATCTAATTCAATAGGACCATTAAAGCTTGCAGGCTCATTCATATCATTCCAAATACCACTAACTCCATAATCAGTAATAATTTTAGTTAAATCTCCCCACCATTTTCTAACATTACTATCTGTAAATTGAGGAAATACAGAATCTCCCGGCCAAACTGCATTATGATATACTTTATTATCTTTAATCGCAAAATACCCATTTTTTATACCTTCATCATAAACAAAATAACCTTCTTTAGCCTTCACTCCTGGATCAATAATAGTAACTATTTTAATTCCTTTTTTATTTAATTCTAAAATCATATTTTTAAAATCATTAAATCTTTCATTAGAAACAGTAAATACTTTATATTCATCCATATAATCAATATCTAAATGAATACATTCTAAAGGAATTTTATATTTATTAAAATTATCTACTAAAGATAATACTTCTTCTTTACTACTATAGCTCCATCTAGATTGATGATAGCCTAAAGACCATCTTAAAGGCATAGGAGTTCTTCCAGTCAAATTAGTATAGCTTTTTATAATATCTTTCATACTACCAAAAAATATATAATAATTTAGATAACCATCTGTAGAGGCAAATACTAATTCATCATTTTTATTTTTTCCAAAATCAAATATAGTTTTATAAGTATTATCTACAAAAATACCATAATTTTTTGTTCCTTTAACAATAAAAAATGGAATAGATTTATATAATGATTTAAAACTATCTACCTGAGGAGAAGGATCATCAGTATTCCAATTAATATATTCATAACCTCTTTTATTAATAAAACCTGTTTTATCTCCTAAACCATAAATATAATCATTTTCATTTAATTTAATACCTTTAAAATACTTATAATTATCATTATCTAATACTTTATGACCTTCAAGAGCTAATAAACCATTATCATCATTATCAAAATCTTTTTTAACAATAATATCACTTAAAACTAAAATATCATTTTCATAAATATCTAATAAAAAATTAGATTTAATATCGATTCTTTTATTTAAATAAAAAATACTATTATTCTTAATTTCAAAATCTATTAGCTTATCTTTTTTAATTACTGCATAAGATTTATAATCTAAAGCTTCATATTCTCTAATATGAATATAATCTTTACAAATACTTATTATTTCTTTTTTTCCATTTTCTTCTAAAATAACCATTCCATTATATTTAAAAATATTCATAATAACCTCCTAATTAATATAATGATTATAAGCTCTTTTATGAAAATTAATCATTTGATTTTTAAAATTTTCTGGTTCTAATACTAACGCATGTACACCAAAACGAGAAAAATAAGTTAACAACTCATCAGTAGATGCATTAAATGTATAAATATCATTATCTATATCCTCAGGAATAGGTCTATTTAAATAAAACTTTTTAAATAGACTTATTCCCTTTTTAGATAATTTTATTTTAGTAACAACACATCTTCTTTCAATGTTTCTAGGTCCATATTCTAATAATTCTTCAAATTTATTAATCTCATCATTAGATAATGAATAAATATTTTTAGTTTTAATAGCATTTCTACATTTATATAAATGTAATGAAAAATATTTAATAGAATTATCTTTTTTCCTAATACCAGCTATTAAATAATTATATAATTCATCACTAGTTCTAACAACTTTATATGGAATTAATTCAATTTTATTAGAATTATTATTAATTAAAATAGTTTTATTATTTCTAATTGCTGATTCAATAATATCTAATTCTTCTTTAAAAATAATCCTTTCTCTTTCATCCTGAGGTAGCTTTGCATAAGAATTAAACATATTTCTATAATAATTACTAATAGTACTATTTCTAAGCTCAAGATTTTCTATTTCCTCATACATATTTAATAATGCTTTCTGAGGTCTAAAAGAAATATAATAACCATGACTTCTATTAGTTTTATCTTCATTTTTATAATTATAAACATCTTCAATATCATTTAATATATCATTAATAATATTATAATTATTTAAGTTATTTTGTAAAATATTACTTAATCTTTCTCTTAATTCTTCAGATTCTTTCTTTTTTATATTATACATCTCTTTACATAAAATATTATAAAATAAATTTCTATTAGGAATATTATCCTTCACATCGAAAGAAAAGCTTTCCATATCATGGATTAATAAATTATAAGTATTATAGCTTAAATTTACTTTAATCTTTTCCATAAAAAACACCTCTTAATACTATTGTCCCCTAAATGTGTTCAAAAATCAAGTGTATTTTTACTATAATAAAATATTGTGAACAAATAATTAATTATATTTGCACATTTTTATTATTAATTAATTAAAATATAATATAGCTGTAAGGAGATGATGATATGATTATCAAAGGTAAATATGGTGAGGCTAAGGTATATGCTAGCCTAATAGATAATGAAACAGAAAAACAAATAAAAAATCTAATGAATCAAAAATTCATAAAAAATTCAAAAGTATCTATAATGGCAGACTGTCATGCTGGTAAAGGCTGTGTCATTGGTACTACTATGAAAATAGTAGATTGTTGTGTTGCAGCATTAGTTGGTGTAGATATTGGTTGTGGAATGTTAACAGTAAAATTAGGTAAAATAGATATTGATTTAATTAAGCTAGATAGATTTGTAAGAAAAAAAATACCTTCAGGCTTTTCTATTAGAAATGAAGCTATTAATACTGATATTGATATTTCAAAAATGTATTGTTATGAATATTTAAATAATAAATCTAGAATAACAAGATCCTTAGGCACCTTAGGTGGTGGTAATCACTTTATTGAAATAGATAAAGATGATGAAGATAATTTATATTTAATAATCCATACTGGAAGTAGAAATCTTGGTAAACAGGTATGTGAATATTATACTAATCTTGCGGTAGAGGATTATAAAAATAAATATAAAAAAGCAATTAATAGCTTAATAAAAAGATATAAGAGATTAAATAAGGAAAATAAAATAGAGGAAGGCTTAAATAAATTAAAAAATAGATATATTATCGAGGATGAAAATTTAATTCCATTATATAATAATTCTTTTAATAAATATTTATTTGATATGGAAATATGCCAGAATTTTGCTGAAAAAAATAGAGAACTAATAGCAAATGATATTATGAATTATTTAGGCTTAAATTTAGCTAATTTTGAGTTTTTCCATACAGTTCATAATTATATTAATATGAATGATTTAATCTTAAGAAAAGGCTCAATTTCTGCATATCAAGATGAATTAGTATTAATTCCAATTAATATGAGAGATGGAGCAATACTAGCTAAAGGAAAATCAAATAGTAACTATAACTATTCAGCACCACACGGAGCCGGAAGAGTATTATCTAGAAGCGAAGCTAATAGTAAAATAACTCTTGAAGATTTTAAAAAGGCAATGGAGGGAATTTATTCTACATCTATTCAAATAGATACTATAGATGAATCTCCATTTGCTTATAAATCTATTGATGATATCTTACCTAATATCACTGATACTGTTGAGGTTATTAAAATAATAAAACCTATCTATAATTTTAAGGCTACTAATAAAAGGGGAAGATAATTTCCCCTTTTAACTATGTAAAAATCCCTTCAATATTTTTTTAAAACTAGGATACCTATTATATCTATTAGAATATTTAATAATTAGATTTTCATCACTCAATCCGAAATCATTTAATCTTTTTATATATTTTCCCAAAGCATAATAAAAATCTCTATTTTTACCAAGAGTCTCATTACAAAGATTATCTAGCTCTTTAATGGCATTATTATAAATATATGTTATTATTTCATTATTAATATTTACTGTACTTTTCCAAGCCTTAATATTATTTGTTATTTTATCTGAATAATAATTTTCTATTGGATTTATTAAAATATCTAATAGTGGAATTAAATCTTCTATTAATAAATTACTAACACTTTGTTTATTTAATACTACCAAAGCTTTATGTAATGGAGTTTTTACTATATTTTCTATATTATTTATTATATCTTTATTCTCATATAACATAAAAAAATACTCTAGATTATTAGGATTCGAGTTATATAAATTAATTATATAGGTATCATTATTAATTCCTAAACTTAAGGCTAAATTAGCGTATTTTTCAATTAATTTATTTTCAGTAAATATAGCTAATGCATCTGTTATTATTTTTGAAGTATCTTCATTATTCTTATACATGTATTCATAATATTGATCGAAGATATAATTATTTAAAGGACCGAATTTATAAGCAAATTTTTTAAATATTAATTTATCATCTATATATTTTAAAAAGAATGATAATAATTTAATACTAATAGTAAGTTCTTCTTGTTCTAATAATATATTTAATAATTCTAATAATCTATTATTGAATTTATCTTTATCATATATATAAGATAGATCTATTTCACTATCATAACAACTAAAATAATCATTTATATTAAATGCTTCTTTACTGTAATTATCACTTTGTAAAGCTAAGGAAAATACTAATGATTTAAATTTAAAAAAATCAAAACTATAGTTTAATCGGCTAAAAAAATCATTTATTCCACACCAATAATCATCATAATACTCATTATTTTCATCAACACAATGACAATTACATTCTATATTTAGTAATTTAATTCCTATTTCATAAGCTTTTTCATATTGTTTATTTTCAAATAAAATGTAACAATAGTTAACAGCATTATATAATTTTGGAGCTATATTAAAAGTATCATAATACTCATAATCTTCATCCCAATAGTTGCGGTATATACATTCCTCAGTAATGTATATATCATCACTTTCTAGCTCATCAATAATATTATCTAATTCTTTTTCATCAATACCACATTCTAATAAATAATTAATTTTATGTCTTTCTAATAATGAAGAAATAGAATCTGTTGACAAATTATTAAATAGTAATTCTATTTCTTTTAATAATTCATTTTTATTTAGATCTAAAATTTTATTTTTATATAGCTTTAATGCTTTTTTCTTATCTATTTGGCTCATTTTTTTCCTTTACTTTATATTATATATATTGAGTATTTTAATAGAAATAAATATTATTTAAATAAATTTATTAGCATTAATTATTTTTCTTTGATTTTCTAATTCTTCTTATTATTTCACATGCTACTTGATTTACTTTTAATAAATCTGTATCTATTTTTTCATAATATTGAAATTCATAATCATTAGAACGATTATCATTTATTATTTCTAGCATAATACGCTTTTTGTGATTCATTTTAAATTCTAGAGAATTAGGGAGCAAAACTCCATTTTCATCATAGTATCCAACTCTTTCAAATATTATATTAGGGGAGGCTACTAGATTATATTTATATACTTCTGGTAATTCAGCTATTATTCTTTCATTTTCTTTAATAGAGTATATTGGTGAAACAGGAATAACTATATTATCATTTTCTTTACATAATGTAATGATAATATCAGTTTTAACTTTATATCTTTCCTTTGTATCAGAATATATTTTTTGAAACTCTTCTACACTTCCAAATTTATCAATAATATAATAATCTGGATCAATAAAGATACAATTCAATTTTTTTGCGAGTACTTTTGCAACAGTGGATTTACCAACTTGTGATACTCCAAATAATAATATTTTCATTTGACCTCCGCTAGAAATATTTATTAAAAATATGTTATATAGATCTTATGCATTTGGTTTATTATACTAAAATGTAATTTATACATATTAAAATCACTCCTTGTTATATAATTTAATATAATATCTATTATTTTTCAATTGTCTTGTTTAAATCTTGCTTAAAATGTTACTTAATATTCTAAATATATAAACAAGATATCTATTAAATAATGCAAATACATCCTCATTATCTAGACGTTCTAAAGTTGCAGTTATACCAAGTAAAAATCCAGGATGAAAATATTCAATGATATACTTGTAGCAAGATGCAGCACTGTGATAACATTCACTCTTATGCATAACGTATGATTTAAGAATTCGTAATAATAATTAATAATATGATAAATGATATTATTATTTAATCTAAAAATAATGACCCACAAAATATTTATTGTAAGTCTTATGTTACATAAAATTATTTGTGATAGTTATTGTTATATATCCTTATGCTTTTTCTTTCAAATGCTTTACATAAGGTTCTGGATTAACGAAATCGGCAATATTTTCAAAAATTGCTACATTCAGTACGTTTTGAACGTATTCATCTTTAATATCACATAATTGTTCAATAAAAGAATAAATCTTATCGATCATAACAATATCATTAACTTCAACCTTAGATTCCAAAAATGGCATAAATACATCTTCAAATACAACAAAACTTCCTGTTTGAACCTCTCATGACTATAAGTCATAAGATGCTAACTTCTATCTTCTAAATTAATTTTAGTCAACCGAATAATATTGGTAAGTTGCCTACACCTTGTCTAGAAAGACTACCATCCGATTACTTGATAGACTATTAGTTA
>JBGVLG010000066.1:0-13793 GCA_045124155.1 Anaeroplasma sp. | reverse complement strand
CCAAGCGAATTACCATTCTAATAATTCCCTAAATTAATGTGACTAATTTCCTTTAATAATTTGATTAGTCACATTAATTTTATCTATATTATCCTTAAATAATTTGATAATTATGACCTGAAATAAAGTGCTGTTCTATATAATATCATTGACACATAATCTTTCAAGCTTACGTGTTGATATATTCCCATTTATCATATACCCAAATAAGACTACCTTTAACATAGTGACTAAATTAAATCCGATACGACCTCTAGAGTCTTTAATATCAGATTTTAAGTATTTTTTTAAATTACAACCTTTCATTACTTCGTCAAATGTATAAATTGGATCATCAAAACTTATAGAAGTTTCTAAATCTAGTGGTAATCTTAATTGAATTGGTGTAAAATATTCATTGGTTAGATGAGTATTTTTTAAGTTTGAATTCACTAAGTTTTCCATGCTTAAATTATACCAAAAAAATAGGTTCATTCCCAGATTTTTATTACTCTAGGTTTGCAACCTATTTTTTTATTTTTTTCAGACTGTTATTTTTTTACAGCCCCTTTTTCATATTAATTAATCTACTACCTCTACATCATCATGCTTACGTTTTGGAAATAAAATATAGTAAACAGGTATTGTTAAAAATACTAGCCATGCTGGATGCCACCATCCATATAAAACACCTAAAGTTACAAATACCGCAATACATAAAACAGGATAAGTAATTAGCTTTAAAATATTTTTCTTTCCTAATAGAAATGGCATAGCAGGAACTAGGAAAAATATTGCCCAGGTTGGATGCCATATATTCCATACAAATCCTACTAACAAATATGCTATTAGGCACATAAGTGGTGTAGCAGCAATAATTCTTTCTCTTACATCAAATTTCATTTTATCACCTCATTTTTTATTTTAGTGCTAATATAATTACCTTTTTATCAGCAATTTCAACATTTTCTTCTAAAGTAGAACCTAATTTATAGGCCTTTATAATTGTAGTTTCTAATGAAATATGAGCATTAACTAGAATTGTTGTTACATAAATTCTAATTATATTAGATTCTAATAATGTATTTAAATCTTCATCACTTTTACCTGACAAAAATAAAATATCAAAACTTATTTCGTATTTAGAATTTGAGCCATTAATAATTTTAATTGAATTAATTAATGCCTTAACTTCTTCTTTAGATAATACTAAAATATTAGTAGTTTTATCAATTGAGACAAGATTTTCACAGTAATCACTATTTTTTTGAACATATAAGCTATCAGTACCTGTAGCCTTAACATTCTTTGTTACTGTTGCACGCATAATATCAGATTCAACAAATAAATCAAGATCGCCATTAGGTAACGTAATATCCTCAGATTTAATATCATTAATTAGTCCGCTTATTCCTAAACCACTAGTTACAGACTTTAAGAATGCTTTTACTTCATTATTTGTTATTTCATTAATAGTAGTTTTTTCTTTTAATACTCTAGAAGGAATAATAATGTTCTCATTAGATGCTAATTGCTTAGATATTGTAGCATTTAATATATTTGAATTATAAATTGCATCTATCTTTGAAGAATCTAATGAAATATTTAAATTAATACTATCAATAGTACCTGTTCCAAATAAAGTATTTAATCCATCAATTAAATTATCCATTTCATTTTGAATAATATAATCTCCTTCATTATATTCTCCATCTGAAATTGTATAGTTTGGGAGTACTATAGTATCATTAGCATGTATTTGATTTGTCATTGTAGCAGCTAAGATTTTAGAATTAGCTGTATAATTCTTAAAGGCACTATCAATAGTAATAGAACTTGAATCAACATTACTAAATTCAGCACCGCCTAATTTTTCATTAATAAAATCGATTAAAGTTTTCACTTCTAATTGTTTATAGAATTCTAATGTACCCAATTCGGATTTTAATTCTTTAGCTTCAGAATTGTAGATCAATAAATCATTAGTATTTACAATATTATCTAACTCGTTAGTTAATATATCAACTAATATATATGATTGATAGAATGTTGTTAATCTAACATTATCACTCAAATTAGTTAATACATTTGAACCAGAATTAAAATCAATCCCATTAATTTCATCTATTGTTGAAATACCAATTGCATTAATACCATCTATTAGCTTTTTAATTTCAATTTCCTTATAATAATATTCTTCCTTTGAATAATTAATAACATTTTCATGTACATCATTCTTATTCAATGATGTATCTAATTGTTTTGCTATTACTGATTTAATTATAGTAGATTCATAACATACATCAAGCTTTGATACTGCAGGATTTGTAATAGCCTTATCATTTAAATTTAATATTTCACTTTGTATTGTTGCGATATCTATATCTGTAATATCTGTAATGCCTAATTCCTTTAATGCATATAGCATACTAGATATCTCAGATTTTGGATATTTATTATTAATATCCTTTACTGAGTCTCTCTTATCTGTATCAATAATATCATTACCTAAATTATCATCTAATTGTTTATTTATTATAGATTTTATTATAGTAGATTCATAACATACATCAAGCTTTGATACTGCCGGATTTGTAATAGCCTTATCATTTAAATTTAATACTTTATTTGTAATTTCATTGATATCAATATTTTTTAATGATGAAATTTCAAATTCATTTAATGAAGCTAATAATAATGATACTTCTTCTTTACTATAATAACCATTAGAATCCTTTACACTTAATTTAGTAGAATCGTCTACTAAATCCTCTGTTAAATTCTCATCTAATTGTTTTGCTATTACTGATTTAATTATAATAGATTCATAACATACATCAAGCTTTGACACTTTTGGATTTGTAATAGCCGTATCATTTAAACTTAATACTTTATTTACTATATCATCAACCTTAATATTTGAAAAATCAGTTATTTCTAATTCATTAAGTGAATTAATAAGTGTTTTTAATTCTTCTTTTTTATACTTCCCATTTTCTTTAGCTTTCTCTTTAGATAAATCATCTATCAAATCTTCACTAATACTAGTATCTATTTGATTTGTTAATGTAGCTAAAATAATAGGACTACCATAACACAAATCTAATTTAGTTTGATAATTCTCGTTTTGATATTCTTTTAATAATTCTTCTGATAAAGGTTCATTTAAGTCTAAAATATTACCAATAATTTGATTTGTTAAATTATCTGAATTAGAAAAATCTAAATTAGGATCATTAAGTTCTAGAACCTCAAATACATCTAATAACCTCTTAATTTCACTACGCCATGGATTATTAGCCTCAAATTTAGTTAATTCTTCCTTTGTAGCAGCGTTCTTCAATTCATCAGGTACTTCAATAATGCTTGAAAGCTCACTAGGAAGATTATTTGATAAATAGTTAGCAACTGTAGCACATAAAATATCACTCTGACTAACATTTTCTTTATTATCTACAACAAAATTAATAATGCCCTTAGTTTGATCACTACTTTCTAAACTTTTTAATAAATCTGGTACCATTCTAATTAATTCTTTGATTTCTTCTTTTTGAATTAAATTAACATATTCATTGTCAACTATTTCCTTACATGTATTTGGATAAATAATTTGAATATCTTCAATATTAATTGATAATAATAATCCTGATACTGTAGAGGATACAAGCTTAGAAGATAATAAATAATTTAAAACTTTTTCATCATCATCAAGGAAGCTATTACATAATTTAGATAAATCATCATTAGTTAATGAATTACCATTTACTAAATTTGTCATTACAGTTTTAGTATTTGTATTGCTAAATAATGCTTCTATTCCCTTAAATAAATTATAGATTTCTCCTTTTTCAGTAGAAGTATTTGAATATTCAAGATTATCAGGAATATATAAATCTATACCTTGAGTCATTTGTTCTAAAAAGCCAATCATACTCTTAGTAATAAAGTTGGTTTCTAGTACTTTACCCAATAACGCAGATGAAGATAAACCATCAACTACATCATTAAATAATCCATGATTATATTCATATTTTTCATTATCAATATCAAAAATAGAATATATAGAATTAACAATCTGACTTGTAACATTATCACTTGAATCAGTGTTTTCATATACAGATGAGAAAAGCTTCAATCCTGAGTTTACAATTTTTAAAAGGCTTTTAATCTCCTCAACCCAATCTATGGATTCACTATTTGTATCTTCTAATAAATATGAAGTTGATAATAACTCTTGCTTATTATCTTCTTCTTTAGAATCTTTCGATAAATAATAATTAGATAAATGAGTATATAATCTCTCAAATACTGGATTAAAACTATCTTTATTTTTGCTATTTAATAGAGATAATTCATCAATATCATCCATAACAGTAGTAGCTAAATTAACAGTATCTAAAACTTGATCATTTGTTGATTCATTACTTAAAACATTAAATGTTATTTTAAATGCTACTTTAACATCTTCCTTTTGTAATAACATATTAGGTTTTATTGTAGCAACCTCACCATTAGCTTCAAAATTCGCTTGATCATCAGGTATATATGGTGAAATATAATTCTTGTTAAATAACACATTTAATAATTCAACTGTATCTGAAGGTAGTGATTCAGTTAAAGTCATTTCATTCATATGATTAACAAATGAATCTAATAAAGAAAATGTCATATCAACAAAAAATGTATTAGTATTAAAATCATCAATTAATTTATTAAATTCATTTTGAAATTCAATATTAGAATAAACATTTCCAATAACTTGTAAAAGCTTATTACTTCCTTCTTCTGAATTTCCAGATTCTTTTATAGCTGTAATAATATCTTCTTTACCATATTTTAAAATTAAATCAAAAGATGATCTTGCGAATACTGTAACTGCACCTAAATCCTTTGATAATACTAGATTTGATTTTAATTCACCTTCATATGAATTTCCTGACAAGAAATTATTAGCCATAAATAAATAGAATGGTATATTATCTTGATCTTTAATAGTATTTAATACTTTAAATACACCTGAATTACCATAAGATCCAGTTTGAGAATAAATTGAATAAGTTGTATTATAGGTTTCATCGCCCCAATCATATTCTTTATATTCTCCTTCTCCTGTACCTCCAACTACATAAAAAATCGAACCAATTACAGACATAATCATAAATCCTGCAACAATACCACGTAAAGCACCAATAGCACCACCAAAAATACGATGTTTCTTATATTTTTTATCTGGATCAGTTTCTTGATATTTTTTATTGACCTTTCTTGAATGTCTTCTTTCTGGATAAAAAATTAAATAAATAATATAGAATATAAACACTAACAACAAATATACAATCCATAATAAAACAAAGAATATTATATGATAAACTAGATTTGTAATTGCCATTAAATAGGCACCATTTTCTTTTAATACTAATGCCATTCCATTTCCCATATTAGTATTATTTAAAATCAGTTCCATAATAATATCTGTCAAAGAACTATTATTAGTACTAACTCCTAAAGTATTTTGTAAGCCACCATCACCTAAAAATGCATTAGCAATATTAACAATATTTGTATCAGTTTGAGCATTATTGACAATAACAAAATAAGCAATTAAACAAGCAACAAACGCAACTAATGCTTGTATTCCTAATATTACACTCTTTCTAAAGCCTCTTAATATACCAAATATTATTGAAAATAATATGATTAATATGAATAAAAGCGTTGGTATTAAACTAAATAAACCACCGTCTGATAGAAACATAGTATCGACTCCCTTCTTTATGTAAATATTATACAATTAATAATAATCATTTACAATAAAAAAAGACTATTTTGACAACTAAAAGAATATGGAAACAGGCAAATAAAATACTTTAAATAAATAACAAATATAAAATTTTCCTTGAAAATCATAAATAGCTATGCTATACTTTTAAAGGAAATCAATAGGGGCGTAGCATAATGGTATTGTAGTGGTCTCCAAAACCATCCGTGGGAGTTCGATTCTCTCCGCCCCTGCCATTTTTATGTCTACTAAGTCCAGATTAATTCTGGGCTTTTTTCTTGTTTAAAAATAATATAAACTCCAGATTTTACTAAACTTAGTATTGTTTGGAGTCTATTATTCTTTTATATTAAAACTTATTCAAATTATTTTAGACTGCTCCCCTATTTTATTTTGATTATTTATATTAATATAATTAATAAATAAAATGCTGATCAACATAAAATCTCTTATTTATGCTTGAGTTATTATCTATATTATCCACTTTTTGCATATTTTTTCATATTGTAGTATAATATAAATACTAAACTATCTAATCAAGGAGATAGCAATATGGAAGAAAGAAAATTAAGAGTATTATTTCCATTTATTGAAGCCGGAATGGGTCATATTATGCCTATGAAAAGTGTTTTAGAGGTATTCAAAAGAAAATATGGAGATAGAGTTAATGTAATTGAATCAAAATTTTATACAGAATCAAATGATCCTGATTTAATAGCCTTTGAAGAATTTCTTACAAGAGAAGTTAGAAGATACGGAAAAAGTAGAATCTATGGATATTGGGCAACCCTAAATTGTCAATTTTGGGGAAAAAACTTATCTGGATATTTTACTAATAATTTCTGGCGTCATAAAGCTTATCTTAAAGGACTTAAGCATATGACAGAATTAGAACCTGATGTAGTTTTTTCTACTCATTGGGCTAGCAATTATTTGGCTTGGAGAATAAAAAAAAGACCTATATGTATAAATTATTGCCCTGACACTTTTTTAAATAAGCTTTTTGAATGTGATTCAGATATCACATTAATAAGTATGCCTTATGGCTATAGAAGAGCTATGAAAAAGAAAATGTATAATGAGAATAATCTTAAATTAGTTCCTTTCTTAATTAGAAATGAAGTATATAATATTCCATTAGATAAAAAAACAAATAGAATAAATATGGGATTACCATTAGATAAATTCACTATAGTACTTGCTGAAGGAGGCTATGGAATAGGTAGAATGAAAGCAATTTGTGAGGAATTAATCACTCTTCACATTCCAATGACTGTAGTACCAGTATGTGGAAAAAATCAAGAATTATTAGAACATTTTAAGTCGCTAAAAACGACTGATGAGGTTACATTCATGCCATTCGGTTTCACAACAAAAATTTTAGAGCTTGAAGCGTCAGCAGATTTATTTTGTGGCAAATCAGGTAACATTATTGCAGAGCCCACTTTCTTTGGGGTACCATCTATCATTACAAATTATTCCACATTAATTGAAAAATATATAGGAGAGCATTATATAAAAGAAGTTAAATGTGCTATAAAGGAATTTAATGCTCATAAAGTAGTTGAAAAAATAATTTCATTTATAAATAATCCTGAATTACTAGAGCCATTAAGACAAAATGCTGTTAATTATCATTGCCATTTTGGAGCTGAGGCAACAGCTGATATAATTTGGCAACAAATAATAAAAAAATATCCTCATTTAGCTAAAAAGGATATTTAATATTGATTCCTTCATTAATAATAATGGAGGAATCTTTTATTTTAATTAATGGTAAAATTAATTCATTATCATTCAAATAATGTTTAAAGAATGTAATTAAATGAATAGGTTCAACATTCTCATAAATATCATAAGAATATACAGGCTCCATTAATGGATTTAAAAGAACATCAGATTCTTTATTAATTATTTTATAAATATCTTCTATTTTTTCTTTAGTAATAAAAATATAGCTATTAAAACTAATCTTTAATTTATTAATGCTAAGCTCTAATATTTCATCAAATAAAAAATCATTTAAACTATTAATATTAATTAATATAGAAGAAATATGATTATAATTAATTTTGTGACTTTCCCCTAATTCTAAATTATTTAAGGCCTCATTTAAATTATTTCCACTTGCTTTTTTTATAATAAAATCTTCACTATTTTCCTTTTTTGATGAATTAGGTATCAAACAATTAATTTTCAATTTCTCATCACGTTCTATTCCTATACAACCAATATAAATATCCTTTGAAGGATAATCAGTATTGCCACAAGAAACAAGAATAAGTAAAACAGTGATTACAAAAAATATTTTTTTCATCCTCTTCTTCTCCTATCATATACTTTTAAATTTATATCTCTTAAATAGCTTTTAAGACTACTAGAGGATTTAAAAAATAAACCTAAATCCTTAACATCTAATGGCATTATTGGATAAAAATAATGAACTCCAAATAACTTTTCATTATATAATAATGCCATCAATGCAATTGATGCTATTAAAACTCCATAAAAGCCTAAAATGGTACCTAAAAATAAAACAATTAATCTAATAATAGAAATATTAATTAATACACTAATATTAGTAGATATCATAAATCCAGATAAAAATACAATTGCGGTAAATGTAATTATTATTACTCCAGCAATACCACTAGTAGCTAAATTTTCTCCAATTATTAAACCTCCTACTAATACGATAGTCGAAGATAATGTTATTTTTGATTGTCTAAAAGTAATTACATATAATAGTTCAAATAATAATAAAACAATCATTATTTGAAAATAACTTGGTAAAACAACTTCTCCTTCAAGTTTTTTTAGAATTGATAACCATCTTAATGATAAAAAATCACTATCAATTGAAATGCCTGCTGAAAATAACCCTAATCCAACAGTTGCTAAAACAGAACAAAAGATCAACAATAACCTTTCAATAATTGTAAAAAAAGGAATAACTGTTTTATCTATTGGAAGTTTAGTTATTGTAGTAATATTTATAGGTAAAACTAAAGCTAAAGCTAATCTATCAATTAATATTACAAATTCTCCATTATAGATTCTTTTTGCCGCCAAATCAGGAGAACCTACATATTGTGTAATAGGAAATAAATGCTTCTTTTGGAAGTATGCAGTAATATCATCTATTGATAATACAGCATCTATATCAATAGAATTTAATATTTCTATAATCTTATTCTTAATTTCTTTATTACTTATATCATCAATAGAAAACAATGCTATTTTAGTTTTACTTCTTCTTCCAATCTCACTCATTTCAATATTAAGCTTATCTTCTTTAATTCTCGTTCTTAATAAAGAGATATTAGTCTTAATATAATCTGTAAATCCATCCCTAGCTTGAAGTGCTCCCTCAGGTTCTATTATAGAATCAGTAATACTTCTACTTAAATTATTAACTAAATCAATATGATAATAAATATTATTTCTTAATATGCCTATTTCTCCCTCATATAAGAAATTTAGAAGTTCACTATTCTTAATTTCCTTACATATTCCAGGAAATAAATTATCTATTCTTTTATCTCTATTATTTTTAATTTCGTCATAAAAATGAGCATAAAAAGACTTAATATCACATATTCCATCAATATAATAAATAATACAATTATCCTTAGTAGTAATTATTTGTATATTCTTTATTCTTTTTAAATCCATAATATACTCCTATCATATAAATAATAATAATTAATGATAATATTCCAACAATAATAATAGAATATTCATAAAATATATAATTATTTTTAATTAAATAATAAACTCCTATAGCTAATATCATAATAATTGTACTAATAATAACTTTATATTTCTTTCCACTATTAATTAAACTTTGATAGAATGAAAGCTTAAATATAGAAGTAATACCAATACTGAAAATATAGATATAATCAAAGCTTCCATAAAATCTTGATACTGGTGCTATCCTTAATGCAACAAAACCAACAAATGGATTATTTTGAAATAATTCCGTACCTGATGAAAATACTAATAATCCATATTCTAATAAAAATAATATTATTGATATTAAAATACCTAAGATAATAGGTAATTTAGAAAACTCTAAATTATCTTTATTTGATAATAAACAAATAAAATTATCTAATATAAAAACAATTATTATAGGTATAATTAAATAACTAAATCCACCATTAATAATAAATTCTAATGGTATTAGTTTATGAAAATATAATAGATATAAAATTAATAATATAAAGCCAAATATCCATGATATTTCAATAAGATTAGAAGGCTTAAATAATGATAAAAAATAAATCAATATGGATGAGGATATGATGAAAAAGAAAAAGAAAACATCTTTATAAAATATTGTAGAAAGAATATAAGAGGATATTCCTACACCTAGAATACCTCTTAATGTTGAAAAACCACTTACTAAATATTTAACCTTTGATTTATTAATTTTTCTATAAAAATTAAAATTATAAAAGTCACTTGGAATTAATAAAAAAATAAATAATAATATGAATAATAATATAATAATTATAAAAAATCCAAATTCCTTTGTATAATTATAAAGGCTATAAAAAAGAGTAGTTCTTAAAAAAATATAATTATATATAAAGATAAAGAAAAAAAGACAAACCTTAGATGCCTTACGCTTAGGGTCACCTCAAGAGTATTGTTTGCAAGCTTGTCTTTTTTTATTCTTTATTTATAAAAATAAATTTATTTGCCTCGGTAATATTAATAATATTATTGCTTATATATTTTTCACCATCTAAATTAATATTAATAGAATTATTTAATTCAATAGTAAATTTATTACTATTAATAACTAATAAATTTTTTTCAATTTTAAAAAGCATTAACATTATAAATTTAAATAATGCTGCTAATTTATTTCCACTAATTCCTATTAATTTTAAGGAGTTATTATAAATACTACTATTAGTTTTATAACCAGCTATTTTATTAGTATGTAATATTAAAATAATCTGATATTTATCATAATCAAAATCATTAATTTTTAGAGTAATTATCTTACCCTTAAATAAAGATTTAATGCAATTAAAATAATATGCTAATTTATTAAATCTTTTCTTTAATTTTTCATTAGTATTATAGCTAACATCAGTCATCATACCAAATGCAAAAGCGTATAAAAAATAGCTATCATTTATTTTATATGATGAAATTTCTTTTGTTATATTTTTTCTTAATATTTCAAAATTTTTATTTATATTTTTATAATACCCTAATGATAATGCAATATCATTGCATCCTCCCATTGGGAATATAAATAATTTAGGGGGATTATTAATATTTTCTAGTGCTAAAATAACCTCATGAATAGTACCATCACCACCTGCAATGGCTATTAATTCAAAAGAATTAGCATTATAAAATAAATAATCATAAATATGATTTTTATATTCTGGTTTAAATATAGTAATATTATAATTATTATTTTTAAATAAAGTAATAATTTTATTTATCTTTTTTTCCTTATAACCTGTACTATAAGGATTATATATTAAAATAACCTTCATGTTAACTATTCAAAAATTGATCAAATTTCTTTAATTTAGGGTCAGTACCTACTACTACCACAATATTACCAGGAGATAATACATCAGTACCCTTTGGAATATAGAATTCTGTTGAGCTTATATCCTTAATAATACCTACAATATTTACATCGAAACGATTACGAATGTTCAATTCAATTAAAGTTTTTGGCTCAAACTTTTCTCCTATTTCAATTTTAACTATTGCATAATTTAAAGCCACTTGATAATAATCTAGTATACTATCACTTAAAATTTGATTAGCTAATGACTTAGCAGATGCCTCTTCAGGAATAATAACCTCTGTAGCCCCTAGCATTTTATATACTTCTTTATGTCCCTCAACATCAGCTCTAACAATAATATTTTTTACCCCTAGATTCTTTAAATTAACTACAGTTAAAATAGAAGCTTGTAGATTATTTCCAATAGCAACAATAGCATAATCTATACTTCCAGCACCTAACTCATGTAAAACATTCATTTTTGTAGCATCTGCAATTAAACAATGTGGAACTTCATGAGAAATTTGTTGTACACTTTCTTCATTAATATCTATTGCTAAAACATCACAATTCATATTTGCTAATGATTTGGCTACATTAGCTCCAAATCTACCTAATCCAATTACTAAATAACTCTTTTTCATCCTATAATCACACTTTCCTCTACATATTTGATTTGCTCATTAGATGAAGATATCCAATTTTTATTAACAACACCAATGACTGTTAATGGACCCAATCTTCCTAATAACATTAAAATAGATAAAATAATTCTACAAGCTGAATTTAAGCTTGTAGTAATTCCCATTGAAAAACCTGTTGTTGTTGAAGCTGAAACAACCTCAAAGAAAATTTCTTGAATTCCTAATTCTGGTTGAATCATAGCTACAATTAAAGTACCAGTAAAAATAATCATAAAAAATACAACTATTAAAACAAAGGCCTTAAATACCTGATTTTCAGCAAATCTTCTATGAAATGCTTTAGCCTTTGAACCTTTAGCATAGCTTAATATAGCTAAAAACGCAACAGCTAATGTAGTAGTCTTAAAACCTCCACCAGTTGAACAAGGAGACGCTCCTATAAGCATTAAAAAGATTACTACTAAATACGCAGCTGGATTATCCTTAAATGCTGACATATCAAAGGTTGCAATACCGCAGGTTCTTGCTGAAAATGAAGTAAAAAATGCTTGTAGCCAAGATAATGATGGCATTGTTATCTTTAATAATAAACCCCCAGCTATTAATAAAATAAAGGTCGTTATAAGTGTAATTTTTGTATGCAAACTAAATTTTTTAAAATCTCTTTTCTTTATAACATCAGTAATAACAACAAAACCAATACTACCTAAAAATATCATTACCATTGTAGTAGTATTAATTAAAACATTATCCTTAAATTCTATTAATGATTGATTACCAAATACATCAAATCCAGCATTATTAAATGCTGAAGCTGAATGAAACATTGTTGCCCCAAAAGCTGACCAAAAATCATTATTATAATAGCTTAATAATGGAAAAAAATTAATAATAGCACCCACTAATTGAATACTTAATGAAATAATCATAATCTTTTTAACAAGACCAATAATACCACTTAATGAATTTTGATTTAAGGATTCTCTTAATAAAAATCTATTACTTACTCCTATTTTCGCACCAATAATAGTAAAAAAGAATACAGCTATAGTAATTATTGATAGACCACCTATCTCCATTAAAATACCCATAATAATCCTTCCAAAAATAGACATATCATGTGCCAAATCCATAACAGATAATCCCGTAACACATACAGCTGAAGTTGCCATAAAAAATGAATCAACAAAACCAAATGACTTACCTGTTTGTGAAGAAATAGGAAGCATCAAAAATAATGTTCCAGTTAGTATTACTATTACAAAGGTCATAATTATATATATATACGGATGAATTTTCTTAATTCTCATATTACACCTCTTGTATGCGATTATTATACTATATTTTATTATCTACAACAAGAATAATCGTATCTATGTAAAATCATTTTCAAAAATGTCGCAATTATTTAAGAATAATTATTATATTAAAATCATTATAAAAAATGAAGAGAAAATATTTTTTCTCCTCATCATTATAAGTTATTAACTAGAAAATAACCTAGTATTAATTTTAACTTCTTTTCAAAATAACTTTCTATTTACAAAGAATCTTTCTTACCTCATCAATTGATAAATTAACTGCTTTAGCTATCATATCAAGTGATAACCCCATTTGTTGAAGATTTAATATTACCTCTTCTTGTTTTTGATTAATACCTTGTTCAAGTCCTTCTACTCTACCTTCTTCTCTGCCTTGTTCAAGTCCTTCTTCCTTGGCACTCTTTATAGCACTATTATAATCTAATTCACTTTTTAAGGTTTCTAAAGCTATTCTAAAGCTCTCATTTGATTCCAAATAATCCTTCATTTTCTTAGCCTCCTTCTTAATTAATTCATTA
>JBGVLG010000065.1:0-2523 GCA_045124155.1 Anaeroplasma sp. | reverse complement strand
AAAAGATTATTTTATCCTTTAATATATTTTTCTCAAATATATTATCAAAATCAGAATATACTCTAACCTCAACTGAATATCTAGTATCTACATAAAGAGGAGTCTTGGTATTAAATACCCAAATTAGAAATACATTATTAGAATCATAATCATTACCTTTTTTGATAGATTCTACTGATAATGAAGAAAAATAAGCTCTTATTCTTTTTTGAATAGCTTCATTTCCACTATTTTGCATTTCAATATCAAAAATGGTATCTTCACCATCAATTTTGAATTTCAAATCGCAAATAGTCTTCTTCATTTTAGGATGTCCAATAGCTTCATTATTTAAATAAACTATATTATCTGGATTTACATCCATATTAAAGTAGATCTTAAAAAATAATGCAAGATTTTTAGGTTCGCTAAAATAATCCTTAAATAGAGAATCATTAGTAAGATTATAATTAAAATTATTAATAACTTCATCATTAATATCACTATGACCTGATTTTCTAAGCATTTCCTTCATCTTTAGCTTGTAGTCCATTTTTTTCACCTCCTACTACTGAAATTTGCATTAATTATTTAATTATGTTAATGCATAAACATCACAAAAAAGAAGTATCTTTTTAAAATACTTCTAATATAATAATAGTAAGATTTTTCAAAAATTTTTGGAATTTTTTTATTTTTTTTCATTTTGTCTAAAAATGAAAAAAAAGACTAGCAATACACTAGCCTAAAGATAAAATTTAATAAAAAATTATATAATTTAAAAATTCCAAGACTATTAATAATCTTGGAATCAATAATTTTTATTTTATTTTTATTGGATTAATAGAACCATCTGGATTAGGATGCTCATCCAAATACTTTCTAATTTCTTCTGGTTTACCAGATTTAGAACCAGGCTTACATTGACTTAAGTTTTCAGCAACACCCTCAACTATTGCTTCTGCAAAACCACTACATCCCGGAAAACCACAAGCACCGCAATTAGCATTAGGTAATATTTTAGTAATATCTTCAACTCTTGTATCAACCTCAACATGAAAGATTTTTGAAGCAACTGCTAAACCTAGACCAAAGATTATTCCAAATCCAGCAAGAACTAATATTGACCATAAGATAATCATTTTATTTATCCTCCTTAATATCTTCTTCTATTTTCTCAAAATCGATTTTATTTTTAAAATCACACATAGTATTATTACATTTACTGCAACTTTCTTCACTAATCTTTAAATCCTCACATCCCTTTGGAAGAGGAGTTTTTTTATTTAATAAATAAGTTATAAAAAATACTGCAATAAGTAATACTATAATTCCTATTGCTAGAAAATGATAAATAGTCATTATTTAATCATTCCTGTAAATCCTAAGAATGCTAATGCCATAATTGCAGCAGTAGCTAAAGCAATAGGAATACCCTTAAATGCCTTTGGTGCGTTAAGAGCATCAAGACGATAACGAATTGTTGAGAATACAAATATTACAAGTGCGAAGCCTAAGCCTGTACCAATCGCATTTGCCATTGAAGATCCAAAGTCTAATACTGAATCTGTATTACCTTGTGCCACACCTAATACAGCACAATTTGTAGTAATTAATGGAAGATAAACACCTAATGTCTTATATAAGCTTGGTGAATATTTTTTTATAATCATCTCAAGCAATTGAACTAATGAAGCAATTACTAAAATATAAGTGATTGTATCCATAAAAGGAATGCCTGCTGGAACTAATATAAAATTATAAATTGGCCAGCATACCGCTGCAGCAATAATTATTAATACAGTTACTGCAGCACCCATACCTAGAGCACCTGAGGTTTTCTTTGATACACCTAGGAAAGGACAAATACCATAAAATCTTGATAATGTAACATTATTAATTAGCATTGCATTTACAATTGCTAGTAAAAAGGTAACTAACCATCCCATATTATGCTGCCTCCTTTACTGTAGTATTAGCCTTAGCTAAGGCTTCCTCTTGTTTTTTCTTTTCAAGCTCTAAAGCCTTCTTTTTCTTTAATTCCTCAATACGAGCCTTTTCTAAGGCTTGTTTTTTAGCCTCACTTTTATTCTTTCTCCATGCCATAAATGCTAAAACTAGGCCTAAAGTTAAGAAACCACCAGCAGGAAGAGTAAATAAGCTAATTGCATATTGTTCTGGGAAAATATGGAATTTTAATTCTACCCCAATTGGAAAATAAACTCCAAATGAAATAGCACCAGTACCAATTATTTCTCTAAAGAAGGCAATAATACAAATTGCCATTGTAAAACCTAAGCCACTTCCAATTGCGTCCATAAAAGAAGCAAAAGGACCATTTTTAGAGGCAAATGCTTCTGCTCTACCTAAAATAATACAGTTAACAACAATTAATGAAATAAATACCGTAACAAAAAGTATAGTAAACTATAGAAATCACCATACTTCAGCCCTTACGGTTAGGCTATTATATTAATATCATAGATATTCTATTCTCCTCATAAATAGATTACTAAGTATAAGGGGGATACATAAAATACTACA
>JBGVLG010000064.1:0-21611 GCA_045124155.1 Anaeroplasma sp. | reverse complement strand
GGCTCGAGAACTTTGCTAGCCCCTTCCTTCACCCATAACATTACTGTTAACGGCTTGGGGTTTGCTACACTTGGCGGTAAATACCCGTGACTGGACTTTCACCAGTAAGATTAGTGCCATGCCCGGCACACTATAAAAAAGCTTAGAAAATATCCTAAGCTTATCATAAAAATTATTTAAAAAAACTTCAATAATACACTTTTAAAACCAATATTATACTTTTTTTCTAATATTTCATTTTTTAAATTCCCTTTATTTTTTCTAGTAATATAATCAATAGTTAAATAATTATATTCAAGATCTATATTGGAAAATCTATTCTTTTCATTTTCAAATTTTTCTAAATAATTATTAAATAATTTTCTATCATATGCATATGAAGCACAAAATAAATAATCATATTCAGTAGAAGAAAATGTATTAAAATTCTCAATTGAATCTATAACCTCTTTATATTCCTTAGCTCCTAAACAAGCTACTAAATATTGAATTTTAGTAGAACGAATCATATCAGGAGCTTTATCAGTTTCAATTAAATGTAATAGCTGAAAATAAGATTCTCTCATACATTTTTTATATTCACCAATCATATTTAAACAAGCAAAATAAGTTAAATCAATAGCTAAAATTCTTTCATAATTACAATCTTTTAATAGATAATCCTTACATTCTCTTGCATAATATAAGCATAAATCATATTTATTAGATAAATAAGCATTAGAAGTATAAGCATAATAAATTAAACCTTGCATATTTTCTGAAAATGAATAATCTTTATCATATTCATATAAAATTACGTCACTATATAAAATCTCAATAATAGTAAATAATTCATAAAATGGAGATATGAAATAATTCTTTTTAAATTGTAATAAATATGAATATTCATCTATATTTTCATCGATAAATTTTTTTGGAGATTGCTCTTTTATTGTTCTTACAAGAAACAATAATAATCTAAATAATGGATTTAAATAATTGTTTTCATTAATGTAGTCAATTAATATAGATTCAAATTCTAAAAGATTAGAATTTCTATAATAAAATTTATAAATTATAGAATTTAATATTTCTTCATATTCCTTCTTTTTAGATGAATCTACATCATTTATTGAAAAATATTTATTTAATTTATCAACAACAATTCTACTTCCCTTAGTAGAATTATCCTTAGCTCTAGAATATGACATATAAGGAATGTCTAATTCAGATAAAATAGCTTCTTTAGTATATCCAGATAATTTTATTAAATAATCAAAATAAATAATTTTATAATAATCACTATTAAAATACATATCCATACTAAATAATTTCTTCATACCATTAACCTCATTTATAAATTATACAATAAATATTATATGAAAACAAATAAAAGGGACTTCTCCCTTTTATTTATGATAGCTTTCATTATTATTAATTTTAAAAGCTCTATAAACTTGTTCTAATAAAATAACCTGCATTAATTGATGTGGAAAAGTCATTTTAGAAAAGCATAAATGATAATCAGCATTATTTAATACTTCTTTATCTAAACCTAACGAACCACCAATAATAAAAGAAATATTAGCATTATGATAACTAAAAATATCCAACATTTTTTTAGCTAAACCTTCACTAGAAACCATTTCTCCCTTTAAATCTAATACTATTTTATAGGAATTATTAGGAATTACCTTTAAAAGCTTAGCTCCTTCCTTAGCTTTTACCATTTCTATTTCTTTATCACTAGGATTGTTAACAATACTTTCATCCTCTACACTAACAAATTCAACCTTACTGAATTTAGAAATTCTTTTGCTATATTCATTTATAGCATCCTTTAAATATTTTTCTTTAATATTCCCAACACTAATAATACTTATTTTCATATTTCATACTCCAAAGATGGTCTAGGAGCTAATATAACAAAATTCACTCCCTCAGTAATTATTCCGTATTCTTCTAAAACCTTAATTCTAGTAAATTCTACAATTTGAGATAAATTACACTCCTGTGATATATGAGCATGCATAACAAGCTTCGTATCAGGCCCCATTATATGAGCTAATGTAACCATAGAATCCACATTAGATAAATGACCATGGTCAGATAATATTCTTATTTTAAGGGGATAGGGTCTTGCTGAATGCATTAATATTTCAGGATCATGATTACTTTCTAATATATAGCCACAAGCATTAGAAATATATGGATAAATATCCTGATGAACATAACCTGTATCTGTAATATATACAAATCTTTTATTATCAAAATTAAAAGAAAAGCCTATTGTTTCTTTAGCATCGTGAAATAATGGAAGCGGAATAATATCACAATTATTTAAGATAAAATGCTCATAATATAATGAATTTTCTAACCTATTTATTATATATATATAATTAGTATTTAATTTTTCGTCTAATAAATAAGCTAAATTTTCTTTTTTATGAGACATATAATTTTCTCTAATAGCCTCAAAAGTTCCTAAAGACATATAAATTTTAATATTATTATTTAAAAAGGAGTTTAATGATTTAATATGATCTATATGTTCATGAGTAATAAATAAAGCATTAATATCCTTTATAGATAAACCCATATTAAATAAATTACTATCAATTTCCTTTTTAGTAATTCCACAATCAATTAATATATTCAAATTATCAAATCTTAAAATGGTACAGTTACCTGATGAACCACTAGAAAAAACCTTAACCTTCATAATGACCTCACAACGAAGTCATTATATCAATAAAATAAAAATAAGTAAAGAAAAAAGCCTTCTTAAGAAGGCAAAAAGCTAAACTAACCAGGAGGTACCAATAATAACTAACAAAATAAATAATACAAGGATAAGAGCATATCCATATTCTCCACATCCACCACTAGATTGGCCCATACTCTACACCTCCTTCCACCTTCACCTTATTTTATGAAATATCAATAAATAAAAATAAGTATAAAGCCCAACAATATGGAAAAAAATAAATTTGAGATAATAGAAATCTAATATTTTAATTATAAATTAACTAATTAATTTCATTATATGAAAAATAAAATCTTCAAAAAAAATTTTTTAATTGCTTTTTATTATCATTAATGTTATGATATTATGTGCTATATGTAAATTTTATAGAGAAGGGGTTTTGTTGTTAATATGAATAAGAATAACACTAAAAAAGTATCACGCAAGCTATTAACTGCGACAATGGCAACCGTGTTAATGATATCCTTATCATCATGTTCAGGCTCTAATAATTCAATTAAGGATGAAATGGCAAGTCAAATATATGCTTCTTGTGGAGATTCCTCAATTACTAAAGGTGAATTATGGGAAGAACTAAAATGGAACACTAAAGATGTTCTTGAAACTCAAATCACTAATGTAGTTTTAAATAACTATATTGAAAAAATCACTAAAACTGTTAATACTAATAGCTTTAATGATTTAAATGATAGTGATAAAGAACTTCTAGGATTAACTGATAAGGAAGAAGCAGATTTCATTAAAATGAAAAATACTTATGAAACTAGATTAGTAGATTATGTAATTCAGGATATTTATAGCTTTAACTATAATAATTCTCATTACTTTTCAAATCTTGTTAATTTAGGTAATGAAAAAGCAGGATTCAATGAATTAAAATATATTGATGTAATATATTCTAATTATTTTGTTTCTCCTATTTCAAAAGATGAACTTGCATCAATAAGAGAAGCAATCATCGCAAATAAAGATGATGAAGATTCTCAAATTGAAGCAAGCAAGAGCCTTTTAAATGTCGCAAAAAAGGTTTCTGAAAAATATTATCCTTTATATGCTAAAGAACTTCTAGCAATCGATAAGATTACTGAAGAAGCAGATGAAAAGGATGAAAAATATGCTAATGGTGAAGAAGATTCTCAATATTTTGCTGAATCTGATTATGCATCAAAATTCAAAAAGCTTTATACTAATAACTATGATCTTAATCTAGTATTAATTCATTTTGCTTCTACTGATGAATATAATGACACCTTAAGAGCATTTGGTTTAAAATTCTATAATAAAAAGCTTTATTATATTGGTGCATCTTCTGATACACAAGAAAAAACATATGACGATTATTGCAAATACTATGATGATTTCAGCAATAGTGATCTAACAAGAGTTAATGAAGATGTAATAGATTTAGAAAATAGTGACCCTGCTATAATTCTTGAAATCTTTGTTCAAATCTATAATTATGTTTATGGAGAATATGTAACAAAAGATAAACTAGATTCTAATTTCCATAATGGAGTAACAAAAGATACAAGTATTGAAGATTTAAGAAAAATCACATTAGAAATAACAAAAACATCAACATTAAAATATGACGATACAGTAAATACCTTATTATCTACTTCTGGTGAAGATGTTATATTTAATTCCACATATATTAATGGATTAACTTCATCATTTGCTACATATTTATATGAAACATTATCAGAAGACATAACAGATTCAGATAAAAAAGCTTATACAACCTCAAGCCAAAGTGCTTCATCAGGTTGCTATATGGCATATAAATTTGGTAGTGATAAGGATAAAGATACAACATCAGAATATGCAAAATGGTATAATTCTGATAGATCTAATAGTGATATATATGATTATATCCATCAAGAAGGAAATGAGTCATTAGCATTAGAAATTAGAGAAGAGTTAATCATTGGAAAGCTTACTGATTCTAATATTTCTTCATATTTAACTGAAGCATCTAAGGATATAAATGTTAAAATATATAATGAAGCATTAGAAATTCAATATTCAACTAATAATTCTGATTATTCAAAAGCACTTGGTTCAGCTCCAAATAATAATGTATTAGCTACAATCGAATATGATGGAAAAACATATAATTTAAATGTTATTAGTGATGCAGAAGATGAAAATACAATCAATATTCCAGGTACAGATACCGCATTCGGAGCATATGATTATTTAGAAAAAACAAATGGTTCTACTACTGCAATCGATCTATTAACAAAGAAAATGATTAAGCAAACTAAAGCATATGAAGAAACAGGTACTGATGAGAAGATAAAAGAATATAAAGATTATATCAATTATATTTTATTCCTATTTGCTAATGGTGGATATGCATCAAATGGATATCCTGCATCAATTGGTAAATATAACTTCTTAATGCTTTACTTCCATACTGCAAGCATTAATGATATTGTAAACAATTACTATAGAGTACAATATGCATCTGCAAAATTATTAACCGATTATTCAAATGATGAATTAATTTCATTCTTTAAAGAGTATACAGATGATGCTTATGATAAATACTTCTCATTAACTGCTACTAGATTAATAGTATATTATGATGGTGATGATGATGGAGAAGCAGACGATGTTGATACATGGGCAAATAAACTAGTTACTTTTGAAGGCGTTGATAATGTACCTATGTCAATTGTAGCTAAATCACTAGCTTATGAAGTTTATAACAAAATAAGTGCTTCAAGTAGTGCTCATACAGATAAGCTTACAAGTCTTGTAACTGAGATTAATGAATCTGCGAAGGCTGAATATTCTCATAATTTAATAGCTCCAGAAAATGTATGGGCTAAATATAAGAAATTAGGCTTAAATGTTAAAACTGAAGATATTACCGCAACAAACTCAAGTACAGATATCGACTGGAAAATTAAAAATCGTTTATATGAATACGCAACAAATGAATCATATCAATATTATATTAATAGTACTGCACCTAGTGCATATATAGAAACAATAACTAAAGATGATATTACTCAAAATAATGATAAGATTGTTAAATCAAAAGATGGATTTAATTTATTATTAGTAACTGAAGGCACTGCTCCAGCTTCAGCTAAATGGACTGAAGAGGATAATACTGATAAGATCTTAGAAGACATTATCGTTAAATTTAATGAGCAATATTATAAAATAGATAATGTATATAATGAAGGAGATAAACTTACATCTGATCAAATTAAGCTTTATGTATTAGACTACATGAGTAACAATAGCTCTACTCTATCTCCAGCAGATACTTCTTCAGCATTATCAACATTCCTAAGCCCTGTTTTAACACGTTTCACAAGTTCTGAAACTCAAAGAATAGTTCTTCTATCATTTATGAAGGCATTCTTAGTTAATAATGAGGGAAAAGCTGAATATAGTTCAAAAGAATTATATGATATTGTTTCTTTTGCAAACCAATCTTATAATGGTGCTGATGGAATATTTGCTAAATTAATTGTTATTAACCAAAATTCTGCAGATAACTATACATTATACTATAAAGATTTAGATAATTCTAATACAGTTGATGCATATGAAAATTGGTGGACAAAATTAGAAGAAAAAATTGCATCTTTCTTAATTAAGGAGGATAACTAATATGAAGCTTAAAAAGATTTATTTAGGCGCACTTGCAATTGCAACAGGACTAGCATTATCATCTTGTGGTGGTGAAAGTGAAGCTCGTAATACACAGACTCCAACAGGCTCTTTAGATCTAAATGCTACAGTTGCTACAGCCTATAATGGAAAGCTTTCAATGACTAATGATCAATTTTATACTCAATTAAGATATAAATCATATGATGTATTTAATTCTGCTTTAAAATCATCCATATATAGTAAGGATTTAGAAGTTATTAAGACAATGATTAATACACCATCATCAAACTTTTCAACATTATCAAATGAGATTAAAGAGGCTTTATCATATTCATATACCGAAAATGATTCAACTGTAACTATTAATTTAACTGAAAAAAAATATAAATATTTAAGATCTAACTTATTAGAAAAAATAAATTCAACATTAGCTTCTAATATTTATGGTACTTCTTCTATTTCATCATTAAAGAGTAAAAGTGATAAAGATTTAAATAAACTTAAAGCACAATATATTGATTCAATGGCTAGAAAAGGCATTCTTGTTGATAGTAATAAGCTTGACTTTATTTATATCGATGAAAATAACTCTTCTATTGATTCAGACTTATTAAGTAAGAGTGTACCTTATTTCACAAATTATAAATATTTAGTAGATTTAGGAGTATTAGATTCTACACTTCTAACTCAAGCAGAAACTCTAAATGCTAGAAGAGCTTTATATCAAATTGCTCATCTAGAAGAAATAGAAAACCCTGAATATGATCCTGAAGTTGATGATGAAGATAATAAAATAATAAATAATACAAATTATTTATTTAAGGATTCTGCATTAGAAAACTCTTATAATACATCATATAAAACATTCGGAGAATACAATATTATCCTTATTCAGTTTAATTCAAAAAGAGAAGCAACAGAAACAATCAAAAAGGTTGAACAAACAATTCCAACTTTAAATGATTTAACTGCTAAAGAATATTATTTAAAGCTTTACAACACATATTATAGCTACAAGGATTCAATCTACGATATAGCAGATTCAAGTTTCTTATATAATATTTCTGAATATGAAAGTGATTTAGATAATTTATCTTCTGATGTTAAAACATTAGTTACAGAAACATTAGATGATGGTGAATATCTAAAACAACCTAGAAATATTGCAGATAAATATGTAATGGCCTATCGTATTTCTACTACTTACGATGTGAGTGATTCAAATGAACAAATAGAATATTCTGATTTATCTGATTCAGAAAAGGAAGAATATAATGATTTAATTAAAGATAGACTTGTACTAGCTAATGCCTCTGGTTATATTACTGATAATTTCAAAAATATATTGAAAAATCAAATAACAGATTTAGAAATATATGATCCAGTATTTGAATTTAAATTTGAAAATTCTTATCCAACTATCTATAATCCTAGTGGAAAATTCAATAATGATTTAATATTTAAATTCACTTTAAATGGAAATGAATATACATATTCAGTAGCTGATTTCTATAACCAAGCTAAAAATGAAAATGCTGCATCTATTCTAACAACATATTTTGAACAAGAATACGTTTATAACTACTTCTATTCATATTTTGACGATGAAGATAATAAAGAAACTCATGATTCAAATGTTGAAGCTTTAGATTCTGCAATTTCAACATTCAACAAAAATGAAAATTCTACTTATCCATCTAATATTGGATTAGAAACATATTTAATTAATGCTTATGGATATAAAACAAAAGAAGATGTAATTAAATATTATTATGATGCAAAGGCAATCCTTTCAGATTATAATTCTAAATATATCTTCAATGAATGGTCAACTGAAGATCATAAAGTAGTAGATGGTTTAAATGAATCTGGTATTATTTATAATTTATTGCAGACAGGTAATAAAAACTATAATAAACTATTAAAACTTAACCTAGACCATATTTTAATCAACATTGATGCAAATGGAGATGGTACTCCAGATGATCCAGACCAATTCTTAAGTAATGATCAAACTAAAAAGCTTGATTTTGAAAATAATGTTGAAGTATTAGCGCAAGAAATTTATAAAGAAGCAATTTATATTTATGAACAATACAATACTTCAATGAAAGACATTCTTACATATATTAAAGGTCAATTTGAAGAAGGAAATACTCTTCATAGTGATCCATCAAAATCATGGAGTGATCCTGCATATACAAAATATAACTTCCTATTAACAGTAGAAAGCTTAGGAGATATAGATCAATCATCAGTATCTAACTACGTTGTACCATTTGCTGATTATGTAAAGAATATCTATAAAACAGCATTAAATGATACTACAATTGAAAGTGATTATGATGATGGCGCATTCATCGTATACGATGATAATTCAAAAAATTCATCATTATTAGATGATGCAGAAAAGGCTCCATTAATCACAAAGAATACTTTATGTAAAACTGTATATGGATACCACCTACTAGTATTAAATTCATATGATAAGCCAGAATCTACAAAGTACACTAGCTCTGATGACTCAGAAGAATATCAAAAGGATATCAAACTTCTATTAGATGAAAAGGATAAGGAAACAGATGATGACAATATTTATGTTGTTATTGAGAATTCCTATAATGATAAGGCTGATGAAGTTAACTTCAATCAATTCTTTATCTATTATATCCAAAATATCACTGGCGTTTCATCAACATTAGATTCAGATATTTCATCATTATTATCTTCAATGTATTCAGATGTAATTTCAATGTATAAAAATTCTAATTTCCAAAATTATTTATTATTAGAAATTTTAAATATTCAATCAACTGAATATCAAAATGTTATTAATGCTGAAAAGACTTATTATGCAAATGTAGTAACAAGCTATGAAAGTGATTCAATTTACCTTGATTGGGTAAATGGTACTTATACTTGGACTAGACCAGATGCTCCAAAAAACAATTAATACATAATACTCAAATCCTATTTAGACTAGTTCTAGATAGGATTTTTTTTATTATATAAAAAAAGCTATGTATCAATAAATACATAGCCAAATAAAATATTTACATTTTATATAATGCTAATTCTAGCTTATGTCTATTATAATCAATTCCAATAACATAAACATGAACTTGATCACCAACACTCAAAACATCAGAAGGATGCTTTATCTTTTGAGGTGACATTTTAGAAATATGAACTAAACCATCATATTTAACACCACAATCAACAAATGCTCCAAAATCAACTACATTTCTAACAGTACCATCTAGTTCATCTCCAATTTTAATATCCTCAAAATGAACAATATCATCTCTTAATATTAAACCTTGATAATCTTCTCTTATATCTCTTAAAGGAGCACTAAATGAATCAATAATATCATTTAAGGTATAAATATCAATATCAATAGCCTTCAAAATTTCAGTTTTATCAAGTTTTTTTACTTCTTCTCTAATCTTATCGGTTCCAATGTCCTTAGGCTCTAAATTCATTAAATTTAATAGTTTTAAAGCCCTATCATAGCTTTCAGGATGGATAGATGTCATATCAAATGGATTAGTGCCATCAATAATTCTTAAAAATCCTACACATTGTTCATATGTTTTAGGTCCAAGCTTACTTACCTTCTTAAGCTCATCACGAGAATCAAATCTACCATTTTCCTCTCTATAAGCAATTATATTTTTAGAAACTGATTTTGATAAACCTGATACATATTGTAATAAAGAAATAGATGCAGTATTTAAATTAACCCCTACTCTATTTACAGCATCCTCAACTACCTCATCTAAGGATTTACTTAATTTACTTTCTGTAACATCATGTTGATATTGTCCTACACCAATAGATTTTGGATCAATTTTAACTAATTCTGCAAGTGGATCTTGAATTCTTCTAGCAATAGAAATAGCTGAACGCTTTTCAACAGTCAAATCAGGAAATTCCTCTATAGCAAGCTCTGATGCAGAATATACAGAAGCACCTGCCTCACTAACAATTACATATTTAGCATTTAATTTATTTTCCTTAATAACCTCAGCAATAAAGCTTTCTGTTTCTCTACTTGCAGTACCATTACCAATAGCTATAATATCAATCTTATATTTATTTACAAGATTGACTATAGTCTTTTTTGATTCATTAACTAGCTTAGGATCTACTGTTTTATCTTTAGCCTTTTCATTTGGATAAATTACGCCTATTTCTAATACTTTACTTTCAGGAGATATTACTGCAAGCTTACAGCCAGTTCTAAAGGCCGGGTCAACACCTAATACAGTTTTTCCCTTCATTGGCGCTTGTAATAATAAATTCTTTAAATTTAATGAGAAAATAGAAATAGCTTGATTTTCAGCATTTTCAGATAAAATGCTTCTAATTTCTCTTCCGATTGATGGAGCAATCAATCTCTTATATGCATCATTTACTGCAAGAATAATATCCTCTTTAAAAATTGTTTCTCTATTATGCATAGTCTTATATGCTAAATAATCAACATCTCTTTCAGGCTGAAGCTCAATAGAAACACTAATTACATCCTCATCCTCGGCTCTATTAATAGCTAAGACTCTATGAGGTTTTATTCTACTTAAAAATTCTTTACATTCATAATAATTTTTATATTTTTCTTCAGTATCCTTATCATTATTTTTCTTTTTAGTTGCAATAGAACCATATTTTAAAGCAGCATCTCTAATATGCTTACGATATTCAGCATTATCACTGATTCTTTCAGCAACAATATATCTAGCATATTGTAATGCATCTTCTGGAGTTGTAACCTTATCTGATAAGAATTGAGATGCGATTTGAATTCTATCACCTTTACTCCACAATTTCATCATCGCATCTGCTAGTGGCTCAAGTCCATATTGAATAGCTTCCGTAGCCTTAGTTTTTTTCTTTTCTTTATATGGTCTATATAAATCCTCAACATCAATAAGCTTTGAAGCATTTAAGATCTGTTCTTTTAATTCTTCAGTCATTAGACCCTTTTCTTCAATTAATCTAATAACATCCTCTTTTCTTTTCATAAGATTAACACCATAAGTATAAACCTCTTCAATCTTACGAATTGCATCCTCATCCAAACCACCTGTTGCTTCCTTACGATATCTTGCAATAAAGGCTACAGTTTTATCATCACTAAGCATTTCAAGTACTTGAGTAACCTGAGCTTCTTTAATCCCTAATTCTTGTGCTGTTTTTTCTATAATAATTTCGTTCATATTTCCTCCTATAAAAAATAAGAGACCACTGGTCTCTTATTTATCTTCACTAATATATCCCTTTTCGTAATTGTCAAATCCAGATTTTAATAAATTATATGCTTGATTTCCTCTATCAGTAGAAAAACCATTATTAGCCTCAAACATAGTAAGTTTCTTAGTTTCTCCCTCTACATTACAATCAAATGAATATTTTAATAACCCACTCTTATTTCCATCACAGCCTTCACCTGCTAATAAACAGAACATGGATGTAATAGTAACATCACCAGAAGTACCAACATATTCATCATCAAAAATACCCTGATTATAATCATAATATGTATCAACTAAATAGAATACTGCTTGATCTTCATCACTAGCTGTCTTATTATATTCATCTACACGAGCTTGGAATCTTGCAAGACGAGCTAATAAATCCTTATCTGATTGATTAAAATTATCTTCATCTGACTCATCTGGATAAAAATTATGGAAATCTTGAGCATATACAAATACAAATTTTACATATTCATTATCTCTATAATTTGTATTTGAATTACTATTATTGTGATGATATAGAACACCTGAATAACTCATTTTTGTAAAATTAACAGTAGTTTCCTCAGTTGTTGTACTATCTAATATAACAGTTTGTGTATCAGATAAGTAATCATGGAATTCTTCTGTAGTATTATTATTAACTAAAATTAATACAATTGTAAGTACTACTGCTACTACAACAATTATACCACCAACAATAGATCCAATGATTGTTTTTTGTTTTTTATCTAAATCCTTTTTCTGAGATCTAGCTGATTTATTTGATACTTTACGTACTACACGTGCCAAAATAATTCACTCCTTTAAGTCATACATTTATATTATATATAATTCTTTATTTTTTATAAAAGTTCCTAATTATTTTACCATACTTTTATTACTCTTACAACATTAATTTTTTCTTAATTTATTCGTTAATTACGATATTGGCACTAATTTCCTCAAGTTCATCTAATGATAAGGAATTTGAATATATCATAATCTCTAAATCATTATAATATAATAATGATACATTTTTTGAATATAACATTAATCCACATTCTACTACACTATAATCAGAGAAAGTTGTATAACATTCTTCACCATTAAGTGATGCTCTTTTTGCAATAATAGTATAGTTTTTAGCTCCACTATAGCATAATATAGATTCTGTTTCAGTAACCTTTGATGAAGAAAGAACAACATCATCTAAAGAAATAGTAGCTTCAATACTAAATCTTTTACTATTAATATCACTATCACTTGCGATAGTATTCATATTCATTATTAAGCTAGCATTAAAATCATTTTCTGTTAATTTTGAATTTAAAGTAATATTATTAATATCATATTTAGCTTTTATATTAGTATCTTTATATAAATTAATTTCTTCAATAGCTTTTGAATTTGAATCATATATCATTTCTAGCTTTGTATATTTTGATTCCTCAAGCTCAAGGCTAATTATAATTTTTCCATTCTTTTCTTGATATTTAGTATTAGAATCTGATTTTATTCTTTTCCATAAAACATCTACTAAATAACAATGAATATCATTATCAGGCCATTCTGAATTAAATTTAAATTCTTTATTTAATGCTGGTGTTAAAACAAATACTCCTTCTTTATTTTTTAAAATGATTTGTTCATTTCCACCATTACGAGAAAATGTAACCTTATAATAATTTGGCTTCAGATAATCAACCTTTACATTAGATTTTATTTCTTTTTCATTTTTATAAAGTGTCATTTCTCCATCAATTGAATATGACTCAATAGAATCTAAATAGGATTTTATTACATCCTTAGGCTCACTATTTTTATTACAGCTTGATAATGTAAAGATAACACCAATTACAAATAATACATAAGTTAATATTTTTTTCATTTTCCATCCATCCATTTCAATAGATGTTATGCAAAATATAAAAAAAATATAACTATAAAAAGAAAAGATAGTCAAATAAAATGACTATCATAATTCTCCTTTAGTTTTTTTAACTCTAAATATAATTCCTTTAATTTTCTAAAACGATGATTTAATCCGGATTTAGTTAAGCTAGGGTCATATTTTTCATGAATTATTTCAAGTAATTGATTTAAGGAATGTTCCTTATAATCCTTTCTAACCTTCATTACCATTAGTAGTTTAGGATCTAGTTTTTCTAAAGGATAATTATATTCTAAATATTCTATTATTTCTAGTTGTTCTATTGCAGCCTTAAGAGTTTTATCTTGATTAGCTATATCTAAATTTACCGCTCTATGAGCAGTAGCTCTAATTTCTTTTGTAATAACTGTATCTTCATAATATGACATAGAGCTTGAAGCTCCTAATCGATAAAGAATTTCTCCTATAGAGTCTTTAGCTTTTATATATACTATAAGCATATTCTTTCTTTTAGATATTCTAGCATTTAGATCAAAATCATTCAATAATTTTTGTAAAAACAATATTTCTGCTTCATTAGTTGTAGAAATCTCAAAATGACTGTTTTTAGCCATAGGATCATTAACACTGCCACGAGCTAAAAAGGCTCCCTTTAAATAACAAATTCCTTCATCATCTTTAAGTTCATTTTTACGATATTCTGATGAAGAACCAAATAAATTTAAATCCTCAATTATTTCTTCTGCTCCATTATTTATAGAACAAGTAAATGTGGTTCGATTATCAAAACGATTAATAACTCTAGAGGCTACTTCAGTTTCAATTTTATAATACTTTTTACATAAAGATAAAAAATGTCTCATAATACCCATTGTACTTAGAGTAACCTCAAGCTTCATTGGTCGTGAAAATACTATTTCACTAGATAATCTTAATATTGCTTCAATTTCAAGCTTATTAGATTTTTCATTATCACTATAGTTTTGAATCAAATCTTCTTTAACATTAAAATTAAAGCTCATATTACACTCCACAAATATTATTAATTTCGTTTAATTTATTAATAACATAATCAGGAGCTACCTCAAGCATAATCTCTGGATGCTTAATATATAAAACTCCACAAGTTTTTACATTTGCATTCTTTCCAGCTAGAATATCACCCTTAGTATCACCAACATATAATACATTTTTACTATTTAATTTTTCTTTAGCGAGTAAAATACCATCTGGAGCAGGCTTATGATTACTAACCTCATCAGCTCCAATAACAATATCCATATATTCTAAAATTCCAAATAATTCTAAACCATGTTTAACTAAATCAGTCTTTTTACTAGAAACAACTCCAACTTTAATCCCTTTTTTATGTAAATTCTTAATGGTATCTACTGCCCCAGGAAATGGAGTAACCATTTCATCATGATTTGGGATATTAAAATCACGATAATATTGAATCATTTCTTCAATTTCCTTCTCATCACTTGAATATCTAGAAAAGGATTGATATAAAGTAGGACCAAAGAAGCTATCTAATTCTTCATCAGATAAGACATAATCAGGTCTAAAATGCTCAAAGGTATGTATAAAACTCTTATCAATTAATGGCTTTGTATTTAATAATGTTCCATCTAAATCAAATAATACAGTATCAATTTTATTTTCTGCTACCATTTCAATAATAGCTTGATAATTATCCTTAGGTCCAAAGAATCTTTTTAACACTAAAAAAGCAATTCCACAAATAATAAATACTATACTTATTGCGATAGAAACAGGAATTGGACCTAGCATTAATATTTCATTAGCACCAGACATAGAACGTAAGGATTCAGTAAATATTCTTACTATACCATACCAAACTAGATAAAAGCCTATTAAATCACCACTATTTAACTTATTAAATTTTCTTCTAGCTACAAGCATAATAATTAATCCTACTAAATTTAATAAAGATTCATATAAAAATGTAGGATGTCTTAAATTAATAATATTCGAGGATTGAACGACACTTCCACCATTAACAGTAAAGCACATATTCTCTCCAATTAAAGGAATATTATAAATAAAATTACGATACCATTCTGTTTGAATCAATGGTCCATATAATTCATGATTACAGAAATTTCCCCATCTACCTAAAATTTGACCAATTAAAAAGCCAGGGGCTACTAAATCTAAAATTCGATATATCTTTAAATTTCTTTTTCTACAATAAACATATACTGCAATTAAGGCAGCAATAACACCACCTTGTATTGCAAGACCAGATAATCCTATAAATTGACCATTTCTAAAGCCTAATACCTCAAAAAAATTATTAAAGGAAGATATATTAAACAAAACATACCATAATCTAGCACCTATAATCGCAATAGGCAATACTATTATTAAACCAGTATAAATATAATCAGGAGCTATTCCTAATTTTTTTCCTTCTTTTATTCCCATAATTAGTGCTAAAATAACACCTGTTAATATAAATATAGCATACCAAGTAATTGTTAAATTACCAATATTAAAGGAAGGCTTAATCCAAAATAAAAAATCCATTAATATTATTCCTCCTCTTCTACAGTAGAAGCCTTTTTATCAACACTATTAATAAACTTCTCAGCAGCAAAATAACCTAAATATTTTAATTTCTCATTCATTGCGGCAGATTCAACTAACAAAGATACGTTTCTTCCTGGTAAAACTGGAATTGTAACCTTAGTTATTTCTGTATTAAAATATTTAGAATAATTATTATCAAGACCTAATCTATCATAATATTTGTTATGATCCCATGCTTCAAGCTCAACAACTAATCTAATATTCTTTCTTTCTCTATAAGCACCAGCACCAAACATATTAACAACATCAACAATACCAATACCTCTTATTTCCATATATCTTTTTAAGATATCAGGACTAGTACCTATAAGATTTCCTGGTTCCTTTTCAATGATTTCTACTAAATCATCAGCTATTAATTGATGTCCTCTTTTAATTAATTCTAGAGCTGTTTCTGATTTACCAATACCACTTTTACCAATAATTAAAGTACCCATACCATTAATATCCATTAATGTACCATGAACTGATATTCTTTCAGCAAGTCTATCCTGCAGGTATGTATATATTTTTGATGAAGTAGGTGTAGTTCTTAAATTAGATCTAAATACACAAATTTCATATTTCTTTGCCAATTCAAAGAATACTGGATTAATATTTACATTCTTAGAAAATACAATACAAGGAGGCTTTCTTTTAAATATTTCTTCAACATTCCTTTTTATTGATTCTTGTGATTGTAAATTTAAAAAACTATGATCCTTTGAACCGACTAATAATAATCTATTACTATCAAAATAATCAAAATAACCAGCAAATTCTAATCCTGGTCTTGAAATCATATCAGAGGTAATTTTACTTTTTAATCCTTCTTCTCCTGCTAAAAGCTCTAAATTATTTTCTTTAGCAAATTCATCAACATAAACAAAATCATTCATTTTTTATACCTCTTATTCTACGGTATATTCTATCTATTACAAAAGCAATAAATAAAACTAAAAATAATTCTATTGATACATAAAAAAACCAAATAGATTCAAATCTAAAAATAGAAAAATAATTATTTAAGCTTATTCCTAATAAAATCATAACAGTAATATATGTAAATACAATTATAAATTTTTTTAGATTAGTATTTATTCTAAAAATACTACATATATAATCACCAAATGTAAATATTATTGTTAATATTCCCACAATAGGAAATAGCATAAATCTATTATCTAGTACTAAATCATTAACAAATAAAGCCATAAGTAATAAATTAGATATTAAGTGAACTAATAAATAAAATGATAGCTCTTTAATCTTTGAAATAATTCTATATATAAATAATTTTTTCTTATCTATATTTTTTTCCATTAATTCCATTATTTCCTTTAGACTCTCTAGGGTTATTTCATCAGTGGATAGCTTATCAATTATTTCTTTTTTTGTATTTTCATCGAATAATTCTTTATTTTTATCTTTTTTTCCCGGCATAATCTCACCACTTATTCGTAAGTTAATTATATATTATTCATATCTATTTTTCAATAAAAAGTATTCAACACCTGTTTAATATTATTTATATATTATTTAGAAAATATTCAAAAACAATATCAACAAATTCTTAAAAATAAAAATGATTATATACTCTCCTTAAAAAATAAGTAAAGTTATATAATCATTTTTTAATCATCTTAAAATCTTAGTTACCTACCAAACTACCTCAGTTTGGCAAGAACCCTTATATATTTATATCTCTATTAATAAATAATAGACTTGAATTTTATTAATATAATATTATATTTCTGTTTTTGTCCAAACAACAATTTTTCCATCAACATAATGCCAATAATTATCATCATATGCTGTACCTTCTTCATTTAAGCTAGGTTCAGTTTCAGAATAATAATATCTGGTTGCGTTGATTATACTTTCGTTATATTTTCCAATACTTATATTACTAAATTTTTCTTTTGTACCTTTATAATAAATGTAAGTCAAGCTATCACAATCTTTAAAGGCATAGTTATTTATTTTATTAACACCACTACCTAGAGTCACTTTTGTCAAGCAAACACAATTTTCAAACGCATAATCACCAATTGTTGATAAACTATCTGGTATTGTTATATTCATAATACTGCTGCAATTATAGAAGGCCTTATACTCAATTGAATTTAAACCATTGCCAAGCGTTACATTTACCAAGTTGTCACAATCACGAAATGCAAATTGTTCTATCTTTGTTACACTATTAGGTATTGTTATGTTTACCAGGCTTTCACAACCAATAAAAGCATACTGTGTGATTGAAGTTACACTTTCACCAATAGTAACATTTTCTAAAGCATAACAATGCATAAACATATGGGAGGTAATTTGGGAATTTATGACTACATTTCTAAGAGACTGACACTCTGAGAATATAGAAGTGCCTATAGAGGTTACAGTAGATGGTATCTCTGCATTTATTAGGTAATCACAATGTGAAAATGCAACACTACCAATTGTAGTTACGCTACTTGGAATATTAAAACTCATAAAGCTACAATAAGCGAAAGCATATTCACCAATCGATGTCACACCATCTAATATTTCTAATTTCGTAAGAGCGCTACATTTATAGAATGCATAATTACCAATTATACTACAACCAATAGTTGCGTTTGTTAATGAACTACAACCTTCGAAGGCATGAGCACCAATTGAGGTTACATTTTCAGATATTACTATGCTTGTAAAAGAACTACATCCTTGGAAGGCATAATCGCCAATTGAGCTTAAAGAATTAGGGAAGGTTACATTTTCAAGGAAACTACAATTATTAAATGCATAGTTTCCAATTGACTCAACTTGATTTCCTAGTGTAATACTATTAAGATTTGTACAGTTTTGGAAAGCGCAATCGCCAATTGAGCTTACACAATTAAGGAAGGTTACATTTTCAAGGGAACTACAATTATCAAATGCATAGTTTCCAATTGACTTAACTTGATTTCCTAATGTGATACTGTTAAGATTTGTACAGTTTTGGAAAGCATAATCGCCAATTGAGCTTACACAATCAGGGATTGTTACACTTTCAAGGAACTCACAATTACTGAATGCATATTGATATATATCGTATGACTTACCGCTAAGTGTTGGTAATGTAAGTACCTCTTCATCACCTAAATAAGATACAAGATAGCAATTTTCTCCTTCATTATAGAATAGATAGTCATCTACTTTTGAGATCTTACTAGCTTCTGTTAAAGATGTATAGACGTCTTTAGCGTATAAAGCAATTCCACCATTTTTATCACTTCCTGCAGTTATTGTAAGTTTTGACAAGTTATATATTTCAATTAGATTATAGCAGTTAAAAAAAGCAGAACTGGAGATATAATTTACTTTTTGTGGGATGGTGATACTTGTAAGAGTTACACAATTTTTGAACGCAACAATACTGATTGTCTCTAAATTATTACTAAGGGCTATGCTTCTTAAGTTAATACATCCATCAAAAGCAGCATACCCTATGCTTTTTACATTATCTGGAATCGTGATGCTTGTAAGAGATGTACATCCTTGGAAGGTGTAAGACTTAATTTCCGTGATGCCCGATGGCAAGACAACACTCTTAAGTGACAAACAATCCATAAAAGACCTTTGTCCAATACTAGTAACACAATTTGGAATTTTTACGCTTTCAATTCCAGCACAACGATAGAACGCATTATCATTAATAGTATAAGTCTTATCATCAGCAAGAGTAGGAAGAGTAAGTGCAGTGTCAGTACCGATGTAGCCTACAAGCGTAATTTTATCACCTTCAGAATCACTTTCAGTATAGAAAACGTAGTTATTTTCAGTTGAAAGCTTGCTTGTCTCATTTGAAGATGTATAAACAACTAAAGCATTAAATGCCACATATCCATTATTGTAATCTTTCTTAATAATATCGAGTTTAGAATAGTTATATACTTCTACCAATTTATAACAATTATAAAATGCATAAGTTTCAATCTTATTTACATTAGCTGGAATTGTAATAGATTCAAGTGAGTAACATTCTCTAAATGCATAATCTCTGATTGTTGTTAAGCTTTCAGGAAGTGTTACATTTTTTAGTGAATAGCATTGGTAAAACATATAGTTTCCGATATTTGTTAAACCTTCAGAAATAATTACATCGGTAATCGATTGGCAATTATCGAAGACATTATTTCCTATATTTGTTACGCTACCAGCTATTTTTACACTCTTAAGTTCATCACAATTTTGGAAGGCATATTTGCCAATTGATGTTACACCATCAGGTATTTCTATACTTAAAAGCCCATTGCATCCAGAAAATGCATAATCACCAATTGATTCTACACTATTTGGTATTGTAATACTAGAAAGTGATAAACATCCTTGGAACAAATATTTGCTGATCGAATATAAGTTTTTAGGCAATGTAACATTAGTAAGTGATACACAATTTTCAAACGCATAACTACCAATTGTTGTTACACCATCAAGAATCTCTACTTTTTTTAGACCAGTACAATTATTAAATGCACCATCATCAATTGAAGTAATACCATTATGTACCATTACTGTTGTAAGAGAACTACAATCTCTGAATGTATTTTTTTTGATTTCAGTTAAGCCATCAGGGAAAGTAATACCTGATAACGAGCTACATCCTTGGAATGCTGATTCACCAATATATTTTATATCATCATGTAATGATACACTTTGAAGATTTTTACAACTATAAAATAAACCATTCTCAATGCTATTTAAGCTATTTGGTAAAACTATGCTTGTAAAACCACAATTTTCAAACGCATAACTACCAATTGTTGTTACACTATTTGGTATTGTGATATTTGAAAGTGAAACACAGTTCTTAAACGCACCATCACCAATTATGGACAATTCAGATTTTATTTCAACACTTGTAAGTAAATTACAATCTTTGAATGCATAGTTAGAAATAATTTGTGTGCTTTCAGGTATTTCAAATGAAGTGATTGATGTGTCTATTATATTTACCAATATAGCATAAGGGTTTGAATCAACTGCTAAAAATCTAGCATTATTATAGATTACATAATCAATAGCATAACATCCGATAAATGCCTTTTCACTAATTTTAACAATACTATTAGGAAGGTTTATTGATTTAAGAGACACACAGTTTCTGAATGCATAATCATCAATTGAGGTTACCGTAACAAAAAGTATAGTAAACTATAGAAATCACCATACTTCAGCCCTTACGGTTAGGCTATTATATTAATATCATAGATATTCTATTCTCCTTATAAATAGATTACTAAGTATAAGGGGGATACATAAAATACTACAATATTAATTATTTTTATCCCTTTAAGTAACACTAATAATATCACTTGGTATTATTAGTGCCTTAAAAGAATTGCTTGTTTTAATTCTCCTTAAAACCTTGATATCTTCTAGCTATTACGAAGCTTGCTGCTTGATGTATTGTCATTTTTCTTTCTTTCGAATATTTTTCATATCCTATTTTACTTGTATAAAATGCCTCTACTCTATT
>JBGVLG010000063.1:0-19677 GCA_045124155.1 Anaeroplasma sp. | reverse complement strand
GGAAGACCGGGACTGGTCAACCCTTTGGCTTACTATCTTAGGTAGTTTGTGTTCAATATAAATGTAGCGCCGTATACGAGACCCGTACGTACGGTGCAATGGGAGGGGCAAAGAATTATTTTCTTTCCTCTACCCTATTGCCTAAGATTTTAGACCTATAATAGAGGATTAAAATATTAGATGGTGGTGATTAGATTGGCTAAGGATAAATATAAGGATGAAGAATTAGTAAACTATTATACAAAGGTTTATGAAGAAATTGATAATGCTTCTATAAATGATCCATATGGTGCATATGTTTTATCGAGAGTTAAAGGTGGCCAAAAAACTATTTTAAATAAAACACAATCAGAAATACGTAATTTCGATATGTCATTTTTGGATATGATTGAGAGTGTTTATCCAGCAATAACTAAAATAATGAGATATCCTAAAAAATCTATTCGTTATGAACAAGAGGTTGTTGCTGTTGAAAAAGCCAAAAAAGTAAATTCTGATACAGTGCGTCACTTATCTAGTCATACCCAGTTAATTAAGGAAATAACTAAAGAAGGAGATGTTATTCCTTCTAAGGTTCAAACAACCTTTGCTGAAGAAGAGCTAGCAATTTATGAAAATCGTTTTATTAAATCTTTAGTAAAACGTATTGAAATGTTTCTTGAAAGAAGATATGAGGTAATGAAGGTTTCATTAGAATCCTTTGAAACTGAAAGATTAAATGTTCAAAATGAATTCCTTATGTCTGGTCAAAAGGTTTCAGTATCTTTAGATATTCAAATTAAAAATGATTTAACAGTTAATGTTGAAACAACTAAAGAACAATATAATAGACTATTATACATTAGAGATTTAATTCAATCATTAAAGGGTACTGATTTTATGAGAGCTCTAGCAAAAGCTCGTGATGTAGTACCACCTATTATGAAAACAAATATATTGATGCATAATCCAGATTTTAAGCTTTGTTATGGTTTATGGTTATATCTAGATAGAGTAGATGGAATTTCAACAAATATTGATGTTTCTGAAAGAACTTTAAAATATAGTACTGCCTTTGATAAGGATATTAATTCTTGTATGGCACTTGCTGTAACATCATTTATTAAAAATAGAAATATTGAAGATATTCATGCATCAAAAAAGCTTTCTCAACAAAAAGCTCCTAAGCCTATTAGAAATGATAATTTAGAACTTGAACTAAATTTAGAGGCTGATAATAAAAAGCTTGAAGATTATACAATGAATGAAATTCTATTATCTCAAACTGCAAAATACTTTGAAGCATCCTTTGAAGGAATGAAAGAAACAGGTAATACCTATAATGAATCAATTCGTGTTGTATATAGACAAATGCTTGATATGTTAGATCAAATTTATCCTAAAGCTTTTGGTGTATCAGATGATGAATTAGATTCAAAAAGCTATTACGAACAGCTAGAATATGCTAGACGTCGTATGATGATATTTAAAATTGTAAGACAAGCTAAGCAAATGAATATTGCTCGTATGGCAAAAGAAGAAAAAAGAATAGAAAAGCTAATTACTAAGCTTGAAGATAAAATTAAGCTTCAAGAACAAAAAGAGCGTGAAAGACTTGAACGTGAGCGTATTCGTGATGAACAAGAAAGAATTAATAAGCTTGAACGAGAAAGAGCTCTAGAAGAGAAAAAGCGTAAGCTTGAGAAAGAAGCAATTGAAAAACAAAAGAAACTTGATAAGGAAGCATTACTTAATGAAGAGGCTATGCTTGAAAAGAATCAAGAGCGTGATAGAAAGAATGCTATTCTTAAACCATTTATTGATGAAAGAATATCTTCAATGAAGGCTTTAAGAGAACGTGATTTGAAAAAACCAGTTAATACTAATGAATTACCTATTCCAATTAGACATATCGATGAATATGATGATTTATCTAATACAGAACTAGAAGCATTGATGGCAGAAAATGAATTATTAGAAGAAATTCCTACTCAAGTAGAAGAGCCTAAGGAAGAAAAGCCAGCTCCTAAGAAAAAGAAGGCTCCTCAAAAGAAGAAAGCTCCTATTAAGCCTATAGAGGATAAGCCAATTGAGGAAATGACTGATGAAGAATTAGAGGCTTTATTAAATGCTAATCAATTAGATGAAATTGATTCAATAATTAATGATTCTTCAATCGATGATGTTGATAATATTGTTGATGAAGAATCTGAAGATGATTCTATAGATAATTTAGATGATTTATCAGATGAAGAGCTAGAAGCTTTAATGAATAGTAATTCTTTAGCAGATATCGATAAGCTAGATGAGAATAAGCCATTAAATACCCCAGCTGAAAATGCTAAAATAACAAAGGGTTCAAAAAAGGCAAAACCTAAAAATGAAGAACCTAAAAAAGATGAAGGCATATCAGATTCAGAATTATCAAAGATATTAAGTGAATCTAATCCAAATGATTTTGATAATTTAGATGATAATAAACCAGAAAAGACTGAAGCTCAAAAAGCAACAATAAAGCGTTCAAAACCAAAAACTGATAGAATTATGAAAGCTCCTGAAGATGATAAAACAGAAGAGCCTATAAAAGAGGTCACTAAAGAAGAGCCTAAAGCTCCAATTACTAACCTAGATGATTTGTCAGATGAAGAATTAGAAACATTGATGAATGAAAATAATCTTGAAGATACTAATGATGATATTAATCCATTTGTAGCTAGTGATTTAGATAATACTCCTAATAATGTTTCTAATGATGATACTTTAAACGATTCTAATTCTACGAGCATTGATGATGTACTATTAGATGATTCTGATTATTCAGATTCTTCTAAAGATTTAGATGATTTATCAGATGATGAATTAGAAGCATTAATGAATGCAAATGGTTTATTTGATGGAGATAATAATTAGTGAAAAAAGGATTAATTAAATCAATAATAGAATACTCTATTGGGTTTATTTGTTTATTTCTTTGCCTTTATATCTCTATTGAAGTAATAAGAGCTAACATTGATGGTAGACCTCCAAGAATATTTAATATCAGTGTATCATATACTCCAACTGGTTCAATGGAGCCTGCAATAATGACTAATGATTATGTTATGTTTGTTGGTACTGATTTTGATTCAGTTAACGAACAAGATATAATTGTATATAAAAGTAAAGAACAAGGAATATATATAATTCATAGAGTAATTGAAAAGAATGAGGATTATCTAATCACAAAGGGTGATAATAACTTAATACCAGATAGTGAAAGGATTACACCAGATATGGTGTATGGTAAATATGTTATGACTTTAGGCTTTATGTCCATATTTAGTGGTGGAATATCTCAAAATTTTATTTTTATTATTATATTCTGTATCTTTATTATTATGATTATTATGCAAGCTGTTTCTATCTTAATAACTAGAAAAAATGAGAAGCTAAAGAAGGATATAGAAATAGAAAAAGAAAAACTTAAAGAAGAATTAAGAATGCAAATTCTTGAAGAAGAATTAAAAAAAATAAGAGAACAAAATAATCAAAATAAATAATATACTAAAAATGGATGCTTAAAAAACATCCATTTTATCTTATTAGTAACATAAGAAACCTATTAGTATTATAATATTTTGCTATAAATTATTTTTATCGCAAATGATAAATATAAAAGATTATACAAAGATATTTACTTTTGATATAATGTAGTTGTCTTAAAGATAAGTAAATATAGCGTTGATAGGAAGAGTAGTTAATCAAAGGCTTATAGAGAGGTCTAGTTTGGTGAAATAGGCTAGCATAGATTAATGAACATGGTCCTGGAGCTTCATCTTAAGGCTACTGCTAAATGATGAGGGATTCGCCCTTTAAAGCGATAGAGTATGTTTGTACTCGAAAAGGCAAATACTGTGAGGTATTTGTGAAGTAAGGTGGTACCACGATTAATTCGTCCTTAAGCAAATGTAGCTTAAGGATTTTTTTTTGAGGAAGTGAAGATATGGAAGAAGAAATACTTGTTTTAAAGAATATTTCCAAACATTTTGGAAATAATGTAGTATTAAAAAATATTAATCTTACAGTAAATAAAGGAGACATTTATGGTGTTTTAGGTTTATCTGGCGCCGGTAAATCCACACTTGTTCGCTGCATAAATGGACTTGAAAAATTTGATAGTGGCGAAATACTATATAATGGAAATCCAGTAGTATTTGATAGATTTTATAAAAGACAAGTAGCAATGATTTTCCAAGGTTTTAATTTACTTCAACAAAGAACAGTTCTAAAGAATGTTGAGCTAGCAGGTCAATTGATTGGAATGTCAGATTATAAAAATAAAGCAATAGAATTACTAAAAAGAGTAGGACTTGAAGAGAAGCTTAATTGTTATCCTTCTCAATTATCAGGTGGACAACAACAAAGAGTGGCGATTGCTCGTGCATTAATGACTAATCCTAATGTTTTGTTATGTGATGAGGCAACCTCAGCACTTGACCCTGATACTACTCAATCAATTTTAGAGCTTTTAAAGGAATTAAATAAAGAGTTAAACCTTACAATAATTATTATTTCTCATCAAATGTCAGTTATTGAGGCAATTTGTAATAAGGTTGCAATAATAGACAAAGCAGAAATAGTTGAAAATGGAAAACTATATGATGTATTTTTATCTCCAAAAACAGATATTGCTAAAAAGCTTGTATATTCAGGACATGTTAATACTAAGCTTGATGAGCATAAGCTAATAAAGATTATCTTTAATGGAGAAGTAGATACCCCTATTATTGCCAATATAATTCAAGATTGTAGCATACTAGTTTCTATAGTATATGCTGATTCAAAAACCATAGATGGAAAGATTTATGGTCAAATAATCATTAAGCTTCCTTATTATGAGAAGGATATTCTAAAGCTAAAAACCTATTTAGAATTAAAGCAATATCAATTTGAGGAGGTGCTAGATAATGAAATTATCAGAAAAAATTAAGCTAAAGCATATAATTATTATACTATTATTAATTATTGCAATAGCTGGATTTATTACATTATCTTGTATTTTCTTTACCCCTAGTCAATGGGAAGTTTTAGGTCAATCAGTAATAGAAACAATACTTCAAACATTAATATCGACATTTTTAGCATATTTATTGGGTATACCTGTAGGTGTGTTATTAAATATAACATCAAAAAATGGATTAAAACCTCATAAGAATATTAATTTTATTCTAGGCTTAATTGTTAATATTTTAAGAAGTATACCTTGTTTAATCTTAGTAGTAATTTGTATGCCATGGACAAGAGCATGGTTCATAAAAGGAACAGGAGCTTGGTATACTATATTAATACCATTAACAGTAACCGCATTTGGATTTGCGGCAAGAATGGTAGAACAATCATTAAGAGAGGTACCAGTTGGAGAGATTGAAGCTTTTAGATCACTAGGTGCTTCAGATTTCCAAATAATAACAACAGTATTATTACCTGAATCTAGATCATCATTAATTTCAGGAATAGCTGTTACAGCTGTAACCTTATTAGGTTATACGTCATTTGCTTATAATATTGGTGCTGGTGGATTAATATCAACTATTTATAGTTATTTTACTAAACATACTGGTGATTTTATGTCAAGTTGGTATTTCTGGGCACTAATAATTGTAGTAGTAGTTGTAGTTCAATTAATTCAAGAGATTGGACTTTATATTTCAAAAAAATTAGATAAGAGGAGATCATTAAAATGAAAGGTTTAAAATATATTTTAGGAAGTGCAGCATTAGTATTAGCTTTAGCTAGCTGCGGAAATAATGGAAATGATAAAAATATCACTGTATGTGCATCAGATGTACCACATGCAGAGATTTTAAATGGTTCTGTAAAATCATATGTAGAATCAAAGGGTTATACATTAAATGTAACAGTATTAGATTGGACTACTCAAAATGATGCGGTAGCAAATGGAGATTATGATGCAAATTATTTCCAACATGTACCATATTTAGAAACTTATACAGGAACTACTGAGCTTGTAGCTACTTGTAAGGTTCATTATGAGCCACTAGGAATTTATAAAGGAAAAGCTAATGCTTCATTAGATAATGTAAAATCAATTGAGGTTTGTGATGATGTATCAAATGCAATTCGTGCTTTTGAATTATTAAAGGCAAAGGGTATTTTAAGTGAGATTCCTGTTAAGGATGACGCATTAACATTTGAAGGAAGTAGCTGGACATCAAAAGAAGGAATCACAGTTACATTAATCGCTGAAAATCTATTAGTTTCTTCAAGAACTGATTATGATTTAGCATGCTTACCTTGTAATACAGCATTAACTGGTAATGTTTCAGCAACTGAACGTTTATTAGTAGAAGATGATCCAGAACAAGTATCATTAAAAGCAAATGTTTTAGCAGTAAGAAAGGCTGATTATTTAAATAATGCTTCTTATAAGGCAAAGATTGATGTTTTAACTGATGCATTATTATCTACTGAAACATCAACATTTGTAAACACTACATATAATGGTGTTATCACTTGTGATTCTTCATCACAAATTGATTTAAGAAGTTTAATAAAGTAATATATAATTCCAAAGGTTAATTCCTTTGGATTTTTTTTTGAGTATTTTTATTTATATTATTGTTTTTGTTATAAAAAAAATTTATAATGTATTGTGGTGATTATTATGACACTTCAACAATTAAGATATGTTATTACAATAGCTAATACTGGAAGTATGCATACAGCTGCAGAATCTTTATTTATTACACAGCCTAATTTATCAAAGGCAATTAAGGATTTAGAAGAGGAATTAGAAATAATTATTTTTAATAGAACTAATAAAGGTGTTTTATTAACTGATGAAGGTCTAAAATTTCTATCGTACGCAAGACAAGTATTAGAACAAGTAGATTTATTAGAGGAAACCTATAAGAATAAAGAAGGCTTAAAAAGAATATTTGCTATCTCATCACAGCATTATGGCTTTGTAGTTAATGCCTTTGTAAAGCTTGTTTCAATATTAGGTAAGGATAAATATGAATTTTCCTTAAGAGAATGTAAAACCTTTGAGGTTATTAATGATGTAAAGGATGGAAGAAGTGAATTAGGAGTAGTATATTTATCTAAATTTAATAATGAAATAATAAAAAAATTTATTTCTAATAATAATTTAAAATATGAATTTTTATTTGAAGCAAAGCCTCATGTATTATTGAGTAAAAATCACCCACTTTCTGAGAAAAAAGCATTAAGTCTTTCTGATTTAGAGAATTATCCAAGATTAAGCTATGATCAAGGCATAAATAATTCCTTCTATTATTCAGAAGAGCCACACGCATTAGAGGCTGTAAAAAAATCAATTGTAGTATCGGATAGAGCTACTCTATTTAATATATTAATCGGATTAAATGGATATACAATATCCTCAGGTATGATTTCTAATTCATTAGATGGAGATAATATTATATCTATTCCATTAAATACAGATGAGGTTATGGATTTAGTATATGTATATAATCCTGATAAACCAATGAAGGATATTACAAAAATGTATTTAGAGATATTAAAAGAATATACAAAAATTTAAAGGTGAACTATGAGCAAATTATTTGTTATAGGAGATTCTACTGTGTCTAGCTTTAATGATAGTACTTATTATTATCCTAGATATGGTTATGGAACACAATTACAAAAATATTTAAATAATTTAGAAGTGGTAAATTTAGCACTATCTGGTAGAAGCTCTAAAAGCTTCAAATTAGAAAAAAACTATCAAATATTAATTAATTCTTTATCAACAGGAGATTATTTATTAATAGGATTTGGTCATAATGATGAAAAATATGATGATCCAATTAGATTTACTAGTGCAAATTTAGAACTTGATTATTCTAATTCATTTAAATATCATCTAAATGAATATATATCATTAGCAAAATCAAAAGGAGCAATTCCAATATTATGTACTCCAATTACTAGATATAACACTAATAATAATTATAGCATTTATTGTCATAAAACTAAGGATGGCGACTATAGAGAAGCCATTATAGATTTAGGTAAGCTTGAAAATGTTGAGGTTATTGATTTAACTAAATATTCTATAAATTTATATAATGAATTAAAAGAAGAAGCTTTGTCTTTTCATTCAGTTCCAATAGGAAAAATGGATAATAACAAGTTAGTATGTGATTATTCAAGTGTAGATAAGACTCATATAAATATATTAGGAGCTTCATATTATGCTTATTATATAGTATCAACTTCAACCACATTAAAACCATATTTTAATAATTTTAATGCTCCTAATAAAGATTTAGATTTAAAAATGAACCCTGAATATAAATACATAGAATATACTATTCCTAATTTAAATGAAATAAATTATAAATATAAGGATTGGTATTATACAATTTTTGGAGATATTGGTACTTCATTAGATAAAGCTGGATTTATTTTTGAAGATTTAAATGATTCTTTTATTATGGGACAAGAAGGTGATCCTCATGGAAGAATTTGTCTATCAATGGAAGGATTTTCTTTCTTATTTAAAAAATTATCAATTGATGATAACTTTATTTTAGAAGCTAATATTGATATTATAGAAGCATTGGATACAAAGGATGATAGCTTTGGATTGATGGTAAGAGATGATTGTTATTTAAATCAAAAAAAAGAAAAAGAACTTCATTTATCTAATTATATATCATCAGGATTATTAGGTCAGCAATTAACTTCATATGCAATTTTTTCAAGAACAGGATATTCTGAACTTAATAAAGGATGTAACGTATATAATTCTAGATATAAAACTAACGATAAATGTTATGCTAGAATAGAACGATTAGGACAAAGAATATCTTGTGATTTTATCATTAATGATAATAAATATCATAGTGATTTTTATGATTTTGATTTAACTAAAATTGATAATAAAAATATTTATGTTGGAGTTTATGTAACAAAGGGTACAAAAATAAAAGTAAATAATTTGTCTTTGACTATTACTGGAAAGTCTTTAGGAGCATAAAATAACATAATTCACTTATAATATATATTAATTTTACAATGTTTGTATTAAATACTTTGGCTCTAATTCTTGACACCCTTTATTTATTATTTTATAATAAATGAAGAGGTATTCAATTTGTAATAATGGCAAAACTAGGGAAACCTAGTGACGCAAAGCTATAGGGCCTTAAATGGTAGCCAGTTGTCATTTTGAGGAGGATCCTTAATGACAACTTTTTTGTTTTAATATAGATTTTTCAAGAAAAGAGGATATCTAATGAGATTAAAAGACTTAAGATTTCATATATTATTTTGCCTAATTTTAATTGTTTCTTATGCTGCAATAGCTGTAAGCTTTTATTTGTCTATAAGCAGTGGTAAGGTAGAAGCCTCTATGAAGGAATTGGGACTTGAAAAATCTACTGCATCTGTAGAGCTATTTAATGAAACAATTAAGAGCTATGATAGAATTTATCAAGCAGATATTAGCGGAGAAAATAGTGTTTTTAAGCCTCTAGCAACTCAAGCAAGTGAGGAATCATTTTCAAATATTTTAGAAGGAGAGCCTAAAGTAATTATTGCTCAAGCAAGTAGCTTTGAGGCTGATATACTAACTGGTCTTGAACAAGATAATAATTATTATGTTTATTTTTATAATCCTAATAGAACAACTAATAAGATATCAAGAATTTTATTAAAAGATATATTAGATATTTCGTTTGGAAATGATATGTGGATAGTATTATCTTTACATGATAATGCAGATAGGATGATTGATACTAATATTAATGATAAAACTAGTATTTTATCAAAGAGTTTATCTAGTTTAATTGGAGAATCTTCTACAAATGAAGCAAATGAAAATGGATATTTTAATGAAGTCTTAAATATGCCAGGAGATATAGGTAGAGGTGTTTTATCTGGTAATAAAACTTTATCTTCAAATATTTATTTAGCTTTTTTTATTTCAACTAATGATGCATTATTAGGCATTTCATGGGTATTGACTCAAGCAATAATTTTCTATTCTGCTGGTATTATTGTTTGTATATTAATGTTAATAATATTAATATTTGGTTGTAGAAAGGCTTCTGTATTATTACGTGTTGATAGAAGATCAACAGAAAAAACCAAGGCTATGGTTATTAGAATTAACCCAGAAGGCAAGGTAATTTTTACTAATAGAACCTTTAAACAAATGTATGGATTAACAACAAAGTTAAATAATGTTGATGAATTTATTGATGTTTTAACTGAAGAACCAATATTAAATACAGTTAAGAAAAATCAAGCCTTTGAATGTTCTTTAGTTACAGATGATGGTGTTGTTCATTATCTTCATTTATCTCCTTTATATATTTCTAATTCATATTATCTTATGGGTACTGAAATTACTATTGATTATGAAAGAAGAAAGCACTTAGAAGAAATGAGTGGTAAAAATGAAAATACTCGTTGTGATAATGCATTTACTTTAACTAATCAATTTAGAACTATTATTGCTAATAATGATTCTACTGATTTAGCATTTATTCAATATACTATTACTAGATATGATGATGTAATTAAAGTCTTTGGTAGAAAAAATTATGCAATAGTTCAAAATGAATTTTTAACAAAACTAAGAGAAAAATTTGAAAATTTAGCAATATTTCAAATGAATGATAATCAATTCATTGTTATTTGTCCTAATTTAAATATTGATGATTCATTAGAGAAAGTAAAGAAAACCTTAGAAGATTTTAAGCGTCCTATTCATGTTGAAATGCATAATGTTAGCATAAATGTTAAAAGTGTAGTTTATAATCTTAAAAGGGAGGATTTCGTAGATATTACTCTTGATAAAATTATGGATAAGCTAGAGCTTGCTTACAAGAATATAGTTGATTATAACGGTAAAGATTATATTCTATATGATCCAGCAATGGATGGCATATTAATAGCAAAAGAAGAAATGGAAAAGGATCTAGAACAATGCTTAATAAATAATGAATTTAAAATGTATCTTCAGCCTCAATTTGATATCATCAGCAATCGTATTGATGGCTTTGAGGCATTAATTCGTTGGATGAATCCAAAATATAGCAGACAATCTCCACAAGCTTTTATTGAACTCGCAGAAGAAAGAGGACATATGCTTGATATTGGTAGATTTGTTATTTCTGAATCATTTAAGCTAGCTAAAAAGCTTGAGCCTTATAATATTCATATTTCAGTAAATGTTTCACCTATTCAACTTTTACAAGCAGGTTTTGTTCAAAATATTATTGATGAATTTAATTCATTGAAGTTAAAAAAAGGTTCTATAGCTATAGAAATAACTGAAACTTTCTTGATGGATAATTTTCATTTGATGAATGAAAAGCTTCATTTATTACGTGATTTAGGATTTCATATACATCTTGATGACTTCTGTACAGGCTATTCGTCATTATTGTATTTAAAAGATTTACCAGTTGATGCATTAAAAATTGATAAAGAATTTACTAAAAATATTGTAAGTGATAAAATCTCTGAAAACATTGTTAAAACAATATGTAATTTAGCTAACTCATTAGATTTAGATATTGTTTGTGAAGGAGTAGAATCAGAGGAACAATCGAATATGGTTAAAAAGTATGGATGTAGAGTTATTCAAGGATATTTAATTGGTAAAGCAATGCCTTATGAGGAGACATTAGCTTTATTAGAGAAATATAATCATAACAGTAAGTAGGAGGCTATGATATGTTTTTAGAAAATATAAATGATGGCTTGGCTATAGTAATTATGTTAATCGCTGTTTTAGTTACTATAGGCTTAGGAGTATTAATTTTTTTCCTAATTAAAAGAAACATAATAAAAGAAAGAGAAGAGCATGATGTTATTGTTGAAAATGCTATTACTCAAAGAGCAATGGTAGATTCAATAAAACAGTATATTAAAAAAGTAGATCGTTTTGGTGCGTTGACATTATATTATATTGATATAGATGGTTTTGGTGATTTAAATGATGTATTTGGTGCTGAAGCTTGTGATCAAATATTAAAAGAAATTGCCGCAAGAATCTTACGTGTTCTGCCATATAAGGCTTCCTTATGTAGATATAAAAATGATGAATTTTTAGTATTTATTAAAGATGAAGATAATAAAGGAAGAATAGAAAAAATTGCATCTCAAATTAATGAAATAATTAATTCTCCATATCAGGTTTTAGTTGGTGAATCGTTAACCTTAACTGCTTCAATTGGTATGGTTACTTACCCACAAGCAGGAGCTACTTTTGAAGAATTATATTCTAATTTGGAATTAACCACTTATGTATCAAAAAGAGATGGTGGAAACAAATTTACTAACTTCTATGCTTCAATCAAGGAAGAAGAAACTGATAATATGATTTATTTCCAAGAAATCAAGAATGCTATTCTTAATAAGGAATTCGTATTATATTTCCAACCTATTGTTAACTTAAAGGATAAAACTATGGAGGGTGCGGAAGCCCTAATGCGTTGGAATCACCCTACAAAAGGTGTACAAGCTCCATCAACCTTCTTAAAGGTTCTAGAACAATCAGGAGATATCAAATGGGTTGGTGAATGGGGTATTGAATCAATGATTCGTATGCATAATCAAATGGCTGAGAGATTCCCAACTATTCCAATGAGATTTTCACTTAACTTATCAACTAAGCAGCTATTAGACTCAACCCTAGCTACAAAGTTTATTGATATTATGAATAAAAATAATGCTAAGCCAGAACAATATATGTTAGAAATTTCTGACTTTATGATGGTTGAGCGTATTGCAGTTATTAAGACTAATATTTATAAGCTAAGAGACTTTGGATTTAAAATTGCAGTAGACGGATTTGAACTTGATGGACAATCAGTACAAAACATTCAAAGATCTCCTATCGATGTTATTAAACTTGGTAGAGGATTCCTTAAGGATATCGAAAATAACTTTATGAAGGAAAGATTCTTACAAATTCTTGTTAAATACGCAATGGATAATAACCGCCAATTAATTTGTGAGGGTATTGAAACTGCAGAAGTTACTAAGTATGTTAAAGAACAAAATGTATTCTATGGACAAGGTTATTATTTTGCAAAGCCTATGAGTCAAGAGGCCTTTGCAGAATATCTTGAAAAACATCAATATAAAGTATTACTTGATGATGTATCATCACTTGAGGATAGTGAAGCATTATTTAAAGATCAGGATATGACTTTAGATGACGATTATGAAGAAACTCCAGAGGAGCTTCTTGAAAGAATCGCTCGTGGTAAGGATATCGGAGAAAGTTAATTTATTTTAGTACTAGGAGATAATTCTTCTAGTACTATTTTTTTAGGTGATGGATAAATGAAATTATAGAAATTAATAATGAAGTCAATAAAATGACTCCAAATTTTAAACACCTCTCTATTTTTTTGAAATATTTGTAAGAAATTCTTATTCTATTGGAAAAGAACCGCTAAATTCTTTGAGCAGTTATCTATAATTTTTAAAACATAAATTAAATTTCTTTGGAACAATTTTATTACATTCTATAAAATCAGATTTAGTAGATGGATTATTGGCTTGGGGACAATTTATATCGGACCTTGGCTTAATGATGATATCATTATTCAATTAGAATTTGATAAAACATGTCCTAAAGATAAAATACCATTAATAGATGAAGCATTAATACATTTTAGTATTTTAAAAGAATAATAAGATTAAAGAAATCCTTGCAATTTATTAGATAAACTAGAAAATATAAGTAATTTTTTCAAAATGTTTTATCCTCCCCGGGCGAGATACTCCAATCGTTGAAAAAGTTCACAAGTTAATTTTTCGGCCGAATGAAATAAATCAACTAATCAAACTAATTATAAAGTATTGATAAATGTTAATGTTGCGATATCATGAGGTTGGAAAAGTGCAAAAAAACTAACATTTAATGGTTGGAAAAGTGCAAAATATGTGTTATAATACATATGGTGATGAAGATGTTATATAGAAAATCTTATGAGATTATAAAAGAATGGTATTTTAATAGTGAAAAAGCTTTGCTTATTGATGGGGCAAGGCAAGTTGGTAAAACAACATTAATTAGAAGCTTTTTTGAAGAAAATAACATTATGTTTGTGGAAATAAATTTACATGATAATCAGTCTGCTCTAGAAGCTTTTAATACATCAAAAGATACGAAGGAACTATTGGTAAAGATAATAGCTTTAGCGGACAAAAATGTAGAAGATGGTATGGTTTTTTTTATTGATGAGATTCAAGAGGCTGATGATGCAATAACACCTATAAAATTTTTAATTGATAGTAGTAGTTATAAATTTGTTTTTTCTGGTTCACTTTTGGGGGTTAAAATGAAAAATATCCAGTCTATTGGAGTTGGATATATCACTATTCATAAAATGTATCCAATGGATTTTGAGGAATTTTGTACTGCTAATGGTGTATCTAAGAAAACAATAGATTATTTACATGATTGCTTTATAAATAGAAAAAATATAGATTCAATAGTACATGAACAAATGATGAAACTATTCAATTTATATTTGATAGTAGGTGGCATGCCTGGGGCAGTCAATGCATATGTTACTACTCATAATTTAAAAAAAGTAAGTATAGAGCATAATGACATTGATCAAGGTTATTTAAAGGATATAACAAAGTATGATAACGAAGAAAAACTATTAATTGAGGATATCTACAATTTAATTCCTAGTGAATTAAATCAGCAAAATAAAAGAATGATATTGAAAAATTTGAATGAAAAAGCTAGATTTTATCAATATGAAGAATCATTTATATGGTTACTTAATAGTGGTGTTGGTCTTTTTACTTATAATGTAGATAATCCAGTTTATCCTTTACTAGCAAGTAAAGAAAGAACTCTATTTAAACTATTTTTATGTGATGTTGGATTGCTTTCTAACAAACTATTAAATGGAAACCAAATTAAAATTTTGAATGGAGATGTGAATTTAAATTTTGGTGCAATATATGAGAATGTTGTTGCACAAGAATTAATTGCCCATGGACATGAGTTATTTTTTAGTAATAATAAAAAACGTGGTGAGATTGATTTTTTGATTGAAGAAGATGGTAGGGTAATACCTTTAGAAATAAAAAGTGGTAAGGATTATAAACGTCATTCAGCACTTAATAATTTGATAGAGGATTTTAATGTAAAGAAAGCTTATGTGTTTAACAATGATAATATAAGTATTAAAAATGAAAGAATTTATGTTCCGATTTATATGATAATGTTCATCAAAAAAAATACTGAATTTAGTGATGAAATTGTTATACCTGACATTTCCTCTTTGGTTTAAAAAATCACATTTTCTATAAAATGTTTACGATTAATAGAATTTATTATTTCATAAACAATAATTATGCAGTTAGACTGAAGGGGTCGTTTACCCGTTGAGTGTGTATGCCAGTTGGTGTTGAAGAAGTAAACGAAATAAGTCGACAATAATTAATTATATTTAATATAATTAAATTCTTAGAAATGATTTGATATGTTTCAGATCATTTTTTTTAATTTATAAAATTTCTAGCATAAAAGTTAATGAAATAGAAATTGCTAAAGAATTTTTAAAGAATAACATTTTGAGAAAGAAATGGTAGGTTAAAGCTATCTAGATTTTGAGTTCTTTAAGAAATTCTTAGATTTACAAGATGGACGTTTCACAATTATTCATTTAATATTAATATATTTATTAATGAAAAAAATATGTTAATGGAGCAAATTTATAAAAATTTATTTTATATTTTTTAATAACATTTCAGCTTTTATATCTTCTAATTTAGAAATAGTAAATCTTTTCTTTCCAATACTATTAAATGATGTTCCCATAGTTTAGGTAATATTATCAATAATTATATATCTATCATGGAATACATCAGTATGAATTATGGATATATTGTTCTTTAATTCACATTTATTTAAATATGATGATGAAGATGTATATATATAAACTGGAACAATAATATTAGTTAGCATATCAAGTAAAAACTCATCTGCATAATTGTCTATTATTACAATTTTTTCTTTAGCTAGAAAGAATAACTTTATTAAAAATGAATATGGCTTTAATATTTCACCTTCAAATACTATTAGATTATTATCAGCATATATAGTTTGTTCAATATTTTTTATTCTGTTTTCGATATTAATATAATTAGCTTCTAACTGAAGAATATTAGATTGATAAGCTAATATTCTATCATTATTTATAGTATAGCCATTTAATAAATATTGTTTAAGAATAGAGTTAGCCCATTTTCTAAATAATATACCTCTTTTGGATTTTACTCTATAACCAACAGAAATAATCATATCCAAATTGTAAATTTTTGTCTTATATTTTTTACCATCAGACGCAGTAACCGAGTATTCCTCGATAACTGAATTATCCAATAGTTATTCTTTTAGAAATCTAAAATATATGAGTCAATTTGTAAAAGAGTTTTCTGAATATGAGATTAGGCACCAGCTTGGTGCCCAAATTCCCTGGAGAACAATAATTAATATTATTGCTAAATGACATTCTCATAAAGAAATGTTATGGTATGTTGAACAAACATATAAAAACAAATGGTCAAGAAGCCAAGTAGAATTACAATTTAAAGCGTATGCGTATAAAATGAGACGCTAAAATAAAAAAAACTAGAATTTGATTATTTTCAAAATCTAAGTTTTTTTACAGCCCCTAGTTATATTAATTATTAGCTTCCGTAAAAAAATTATAGGTATTTGTTAATATTACAAAGAATATTAATTGAATAGTTGTTCTATCTCTTCTTGGAATATCAGGCTCTACATTATGCCTTTTTTCTGTATATCTTAAATATTGACTTTTAGCTACGGGATCAAACATAAATAATAGAAGTATTGTTTCGATACTATCTTCTATTATTTCTTCAGTATCAATTTCAAAGTTTATATTAAAATCATTTTCAACTAATAAATATACATAATTATAGGTAATAGTAGAGAATAAAACTACAGCAAAGGGATCTAAAAAAATTAATAATACTGCAGCTACCATACCACTTGCAACCGAAGCATAATATTGACTAATATTAGAAATATTAACATCATTAATTAAAATTTCTCCCTCCTCTAATAAAAATGTTATTATTAAATCTGATAAAAATTGAGCTATTACACCTTGAATAGCTCCATTTAATAGATTAGGAAGAATATGTGATCTATCTAAATATTTATGATATTCTAAGTTATACATAAAAATCATCCATTCTATTTATTATATGAATAATTATGATCAATATATATAAAAAAGCAACATAATTGTTGCTTAATTAAAATCTGGTTTATTTTCTTCTTTACTATTACCATTTCCTGATTTTGAAATGTTACCATTATTAGATGGATTTACATAGTAATATACTATTTTTTCATTATTATCTAATATTCTTTTAAAATAAAATATAACTTCATTACTATTTGTTATTGAGAATGTTACATTACTCTTATCAGAAAATGCTGAATAGACATCATTTATTTTATAAACAAAATCAATGTTTTCTATTACATTAGTATTAGTAGTGCTACCACCATTAGTACCTATATCAAGGTATAAGAAGTATGCACCAGTTGAATCTCCTGAAATTAATAAATATTCTGTATTTCCATTATTTATTTCATCTTCAGTTATTTCATATTCATAATATAATAATAAATATTGTGGTAGATTATTAGTTATAAAAGGTTTATTATTTGATTCTGTAATTACCTTTCCTTCTATTGTTTTTTCATTATCATCATTATAACAAATAAATGGATTATCTTTAGTTGCACTATTTCTTGTAATTTTTATTAAATTAAATGAATTATTATCACTATCATTTCCTGAAAAAACAATGAATCTGATTTTTCCCGAAACCTTTGGTTTAAACCAAATACCATTGTTTGGAAGAATGACATTATCATATTCTTTTCCAAAATATTCTATTGTACCATGATTACTCCAGGCATCATTTTGATCGCTATTAGTAACAATATTTATGCTTCCTGGCCATCTTTGACTAAATCTTAAGAATGAGTAATTAACTTTATCCCCTGAATTAGTTGGTAATAATTCTTTAATATTTTCGGGTAATTCATTAAAAGTTTCTTCTGAAATAGGCCTAATATTATTTGAATGATAGTTACCATTAGAACCTATCATTTCAAAAAATTGAAGTGGAACCTTCTTAGATTCTTTTGGAGTTTTATTTTCACTATTAAGATAGTCTTTATTAGGATCAGTTTCCCCATTATTATTCTTTTGAGCTGTTAATTTAGATGAAAATGTTAATCCTTTTGTATTTATTTTTATTTGATTTCCTAATAAAAAACCAATATTTTCATTAGAAATATCTTCTTTAGCAGAAGAACCTTCATAATTAGCTTCTATAACCGAATTTGGATTAACAGTTAATGGAGCTATTTGTAATGAACCAAGAGTAGTTTCACTTGACATATTTGGTAAATATGGAGAAGGATTAGAACTTTTTTTGTTATTATATATTAGAGATAATCTTTTAGCAAGATTTTGCACATCAAAGCTACTACCATACCCTAATCCTTCACTACCTGTATCATCCTTCCATATAATGGAATTTTTATTATAGTCACCAAATAATGTATACTTACTTAATACATTATAACCATCAAGTGGTGTAATTTTTGCTTGATAGTTTATTTTGGCATAATGAATACCAATGCTTTCAGCTTTTCCATTAATGAATCCTGCAAGAATACCACTTAATGATTTTGTATTATCTGATACTATTGTTTGATAATTATCTATATAAAAGCTACTGAGATATGGAATAGTTGTACTATCATAAGTGGTATCTAAGATTCCTATTATTCCAAACATTCCAACATATGAAGATGATATATTATTTATTGAATTAGGTTTATTTGTTAGATAATTATAATCATTAGTTGCTGAAAAATTTGAAATAGTATAATTATTTCCAATGAATTCTCCAATAAATGGATAATTATCAGTACCTATTGGTGGTAATACCATTCCATTCATATCAATATCATTTTTCATTTCAAAATAATACTTTCTATTTTGAAATTTTCCAAAATATTGAAGCCAAGCTAGGTTATATAAGTGATTTTTATTTTTTAATAAATATGGATTTTCCTTTGTGCCATCACCACCGGCAAAATATCCTCCACTGACACTAGTATTAACATCAATTTTCTTTTCATTATTATTAACATACCAAGCATAGGTTAATGAAAATGTAGTAATGAAAAGTAATATTACACCAAATATTCTTAGATATCTAGTAAATTTTTTCATATACTATCCTCCATTTCCATTTTTAATGAGATATCATTTGTAATTTCTATGGATGTAGATAAATCTGCTTTATCTGAAAATTGAGATAATAATATATCGTATAAATTCATTATAAGTTTTTCATTAAAGTCAACTATATAATAAATATAATTAGTATTATTATTATCAATATAAGATTCAAATATTTTGTAGCTTTTTATTTTATTTTGATTATCATTTAATTCATTAAAGAAGGTGAATCTGTCTATTTCGGATAATCCCTGCCAGGTATCTCGGCAATTGTAGGCCACACCAAAATGGCGAAGCCAATTATGCCGAAGGCTATTTAAAGGCCGATAGGCAAGATATCCTTTAGGATAGCTTTATTAACATTAAGAATATA
>JBGVLG010000062.1:0-3375 GCA_045124155.1 Anaeroplasma sp. | reverse complement strand
AGAAGTTCCTGCGGGATATGTAACTGATACAAAACTATCTACAGAGTTAGATAAGAAGGTAAATAAAGAAGTAGGTAAGGGATTATCTACTAATGATTTAACTAACGAGTTAGTTACAAAAATTAATAGTTCTGCTACAGAAGCTTTTGTAACTAATGCTATAGCTAATGCTCAATTAGATGGTAAAGAAGTAGATTTAAGTGGTTATGCTACTGTAGATGCTCTTAACCTTAAGGCTGATTTAACTCATACACATGACCAATATCTTACTAAAGTTCCAGATGAGTATATAACAGAAACAGAATTAACTGATAAGAATTATGCTGATAAGGCATATGTAACTCAAACAGTAAAAAATGTTAAGGTTGATTTAACTGGATACGCTAAGACTTCAGATATACCTAAAAAAGTATCTCAATTAACCAACGACAAAGGATATTTATCTAGTGTTCCTTCAGAGTATATTACAGAAACAGAGTTAACTGCTAAAGGTTATTTAACAGAACATCAAGATATAAGTAATTTGGCTCTTAAGAGTGAGATACCAGATGTAAGTTCTTTTATCACTTCAGATGACTTACCTACAGTTCCTACTAAGGTATCAGATTTAGCTAATGATAAGAATTATATAAGTTCTATTCCTTCAGAATACGTTACTGAAACAGAGTTAAATGCTAAGGGTTATTTAACAAGTCATCAAGATATAAGTAACTTACAATCTAAAACTGATAATAATTTAGCCACAACAAGCAAGGAAGTTGTAGGAGCTATTAATGAACTTAATTCGCAAATGGATACTAAGGCGAACGATATATTAAGAAATAAACATTTAACTAATGTCTTATCTTTAGGTGTAAAAAATGATGGTAGTAAAGATTGTACAGAAATAATTCATAATGCATTAGCTAGTGGAGAACCATTATATTTTCCTAAAGGAACTTATTTACTTAAATATTTAAAACTAAATGCAAGGAATATAATTATTGGCGAAAGTGAGAGTAATACTTACCTCAAACCAAATACATCTAGTGAAGAAGCGTTTATATCTATAGTAAAAGGGCCTGTAAACAATATTAGATTAGAAAATTTTAAAATAAAAAACACACCTAATAATGGTCAAATTGGTATCGATATAACTGCTAAACTTGATGACGCTGGGTTACATGGTGGCTTGTGGGATTCTACAATTAAAAATATTTATTTAACTGACGGTAACAATTCATGGAATGGAATTGGGATTAGGTTAATTGGAAGTGGTAGTAATTCAAATTTACCTATTCAATTAAATATTTTTGAAAAAGTTAATATATGGGTAAATAACCTTGCAAGTATTGACTATATTCCTTTACTTGTGGAAGGACAAGTTGAACAAAATTTATTTAATAGATGTACTTTCTCAGGAGTCGATACTTCATGTTCATTAACTGATTTAGAAAATGCATCTGCTATATTTAGAAGAAAGAGAGTTAACGGTGCTATAGAAGGCGATAATGGAGGTGGTTCAAATAGTTTTGTTCAATGTTATTTTGGAAATTGCCCAAGAAGTTTAAAATTTGAAAGAAGTTTAAATCCTACATTTATAAATTGTTATTATGAAAATATGAGAGAACTTTTAAGAATTAGTGCTATTGGAAAAGCAACTATTGTTGGTGGAACTTATACACCACACAATACAAGCAAAGCAGAAAACTGGATAACAAGCGATTACTCAGCAAATGAATTAATCTTAGACTCTATATCATTAAAAGCAACTGTAAATTGTAGAGGGTTAAATACAAAATGTTCAGGTATAATAAATAAATCATATGATGAAATAACTATAAACACTAATACTATAAGTTTTGCTGACTTATATGCTAATGTTCATTTAGATTTTAGTTCATATCCAGCAACAATTAACACGATTACACCTTCAAATTCAATGAGATATTACAATGAGTATATTTTGAATTTTTTAAAAACTGATAATGCTACAATAAATTTTAGTAAAGATAATGGAAATATATATAATGATTTAACAATTGATTGTAGTGGCAACAACGTTCGTGTAAAAGTTTCACTTTTACCTTATTTAAATAAATATAAAGTTGAACTATTATAGTTAAAATTATGATGTAATTGATTTAAAATACGAAATAACACAAAATGAGCAAGTTAGGTGATTTAATATGAAATTAACAGAATAAAAATAAGGGCCTATTAATTTAGGCCCTTTATATTTTATATACATCTATATTACTATCTACAAAATAATCTATTAATATCTTTTCACATTTATACCTTCCATCATGTTCTATGCTGTAATATAATCCATTTCTTTCTAAATATCTATTTATTTCATCATCAGTACTGTAATGCAATTGTTTATACCATTCATCTTCTCTTGAACTTTCTTTTATGTTTTCATGTGTACCTGATTCACAAGACATTGAATTAACCAAAATACTATTCAACCCTTCTATCAAACTCCAAAATATACTCATAATATATCTCCTAACAATATTTTTTAATTATTTTAGATTCTTCTTTTAACATTTTATTTAAATAACTTAAACTTTCTTCTCCAGTATATTCACATATAACCTTTGAATGTTTTTCTAAATATTCTTTGCTGATGTAATAGTATTTTTGATCATATGCTTCATCATATTGTGAATAAACTCTTAACCATTCCCCCCATCCATCGTGCTTTCCTAGTGTTTTTAATTCCTTAGATAGCATATACCTTTTATGTTTCTTTTCATCTAATTGTATTTCTATTACACTAATCTTGCCTTGAAAATAAGGTTTGCATTGTGTAATATAGTTGCTCCAGTAATTCCCCTTGGATAAATTTTCATCTGTGAAATGCCCACATCTGTATAGTATCATATATTATCAACTCCTGTTTAATTATCTTTATGTTATAATATATGATGTTGTATAGAAAATATTGCCAATTTTTTGAACTTCTCACCACTTATAGAAGTGGGAGATTCTTGTTCGATAGCACCATTGTACTAAGCATTCACAAGCTTTTAAGGTTGTTCCAGCCTCATTAATCTTAGCCCTTCATTTAATATGTTTATACTTGCATTTATATCTCTATCGTTTAAATTGCCACATTTTGGACATTCCCAGTTTCTTATATTTAGATTATTTGTTATATTGGTTTTATAGTCACAATGACTACATGTTTTACTACTTGGATAATATGTATCTACTTGATAATAATATTTTCCAAGTATTTTTGTTTTCCATTTTAATAACTGGCATATTTTATTAAAACTGGCATCTATTATTGATTTGGCTAATTTATGATTTTGACTCATTCCCTTTGTATTTAATTTTTCACTTATTATGCAATCATATTCTTTTACTATTTCATTTACTATG
>JBGVLG010000061.1:0-12789 GCA_045124155.1 Anaeroplasma sp. | reverse complement strand
GGCTCGAGAACTTTGCTAGCCCCTTCCTTCACCCATAACATTACTGTTAACGGCTTGGGGTTTGCTACACTTGGCGGTAAATACCCGTGACTGGACTTTCACCAGTAAGATTAGTGCCATGCCCGGCACACTATAAAAAAGGCACAAATGAATGTGCCTTTTCTTATGGTCTAAATAAGTTTTCTGGTTTTACATTATAATCAAACTGTTCCTCATCATTTAAAATGATAAATCCTGGAAACATTGTTTGAAATACATCACCCTTTAATACTAAGCTAGCTTTAGCTCTTTCTTCATCAATAGACCTATATCCTATTGGAGCGAATAACGGAGTGATATTCTGATCTTTAGATTGCTTAACATATTGAATCCTAAAATCATTTGATGGTACTACATAATTAGGAAATACTGATGGAATAACTGCAACAGCATATAATAATCCATCTCTTTTCATTACTACATTAGGATAATTCAATTGAGGATAACCCTTCTCAATTTTAAATCCCTTTGGTACAATACAATTTTCAACTATATAATTTATTGCCATAGTTAATAATTCTTTTTGATTAATTTTATCTTTTTCCTCAATATTTGCAGGAACACCATCAGCCCAAATACTTTCTGGAACTTGATTTTGATTATTTTGCATCTGCTTTTACCTCTTTTTCTTTATTTGATGAGAAGAAACGAACTATCTTTCTCGGAAAGAAAGCTAACGTATCAGCTATTACCTGAGGGATAATAAGTAATGCTTCCTTATAGGCACCACTTCTTATTGAATCCTTAGTAACAAAAGCCCCATCACTATATAAATATCTTCTAGCTACACAGCCAATTCTAATAGTTAATAGCGCATTTGCAGCACCATCGAGCATTGACTCTACCATCTTACCAAGCATAGGTATTTCCCCCATTGCAGACATTGCTGATTTTGGAATAATATCTTCAAGTTTAAGGTTTTCAAGTCCATCTGCAATTAGTGCTGTACTGAATATATTAATTGTAAGCTTTGATAGATTCGCCATTGAAGGACGGAATCCACATCTTTCTACTAGTTGTTTAATCATCCTTAAATTAATTGCAAAAACAGTTAACATATCAAATCTACCATTTTGACAAATTGCAGTAGATATCATTACTGTTTTCGCATTTGATATTATTATACCATTTAATTGCTTCTTTATACAATGCTCAAATACATAATTTATATTAAATAATAATTCTTCTGGATTTTTGTAATTTACAAGCATTAATGTTTCTTCTTCAGGTAAATCATTATTTTTTACAATTACTTTTGCAACCTTTTTATAGGCTCTAATAGCTTCACTACTTCTATCATCAACTGAGGTAACAATAGATAAAGATGGGCTTTTTAATATTGCGATAATTGGCCAAATGATTCCAACTATTACTATTAATGCAACTAAGATATAAAACCCAATTTCTAAATAAATAGAAATATTTCTAAGTTTTTCACCCATATCAATTATAGATGATAGCATAATTAATACAAAAACAACTAAGCATGATATTGCAATAATATAAAATAAAAATCTTGATTTACTTTTCTTCTTTTTCACCTAAAACACCTCCTGTATTAGTATAATATTTTTCAATTTTAATAGGATTTAATGAAATATATAAATTTCTTTTATCTATATTACCTAAATCACATTCAAAATTAATATATTTTGCTTTATTATTTATAGCCTTAGCAGTCAAGCTAATAGCTACTTCTAATAATCCCTCTTTATTTAAGCATAATAAATTATGAATATAGCTCATATTATTATTTATATGAAATATACTTATTGCAAATATTTCACCTAAATCATTTTGAATAATTAAACAGTTTAATTCTAATTCATATAAATGCTCCATAACTTTTTTTAGCATATTCAATGATGGATAAAAATAGGGGTCCTTTACTCTATTAATATCCTCATTTTGCCAAATACTAATAAATTCTAATATTCTTGTAAAATCTTCCTTTTTAGCTAATTTAAAATAAGTATTAGGATTATTTTTCATATATTTTTGATAATTTTGTTTATATTTTTTTAAATTATTAGTATTAAACAATGCTAAAGAATCTATTGTATAAATATAATTATTATAATTCTCATTTGAAATAACCGTAAATTTATATTTATTTATTGATGCTTCATCAATACCTACAAGCTTAAAATCAATACCATTATTCCATGCATCCTCTTCAATATTAAATAAAGCCATTTTAAAATTACCATTTCCTATAGGTGGATAATAAGAAACACCTACTTCAGGAATAAATAATCTTATATAGCAATAATCCTCACTAAAGCATATTTCAGGCCTATATAGATCACTCCAAATAAATAAATAGATGGGATCTAATTGACAAAGCCAATAATTATTATCATTTATTAATCTTTTTAAATGTCTAACATCCAAAAAGCTATATTTATGAAAATTTATCAAGAATATCACCTACATTTTTAATAATTTCTAAATATAATGATTCATTTATATTTACAATTCTTAATCCATTAATAAATGAATTATAAATAGAATATTCTCCACTTTCTAAATCCTCTTTATGCATTTGAATTACATCTAGATTAATATCTCCAGAAAATTCACAAGCAATAAAGGAAACCTTAGGAATAATTTTAGCTCTAAATACACTTGGAAACCACCATCTACCTAAAAATGTAGTAGTAGTACTTACTTTATTGAATCTAGATTTATAAAATACTAAACCATTTTTATTATAACAATAGGTATTTGGAGCAGTATAATATGATCTAAATGTTCCTTTTGCAAATATATCACAATTAATAAATAAACAGTCTGCTGAACCAAAGATAAAATCAACATCACCCTCAATATATGAATTGAGTACAATATTATTGCTTCCATAATCAACATAGAAGGTATCTTGATTACCAATGAATCTACAATTATTTACTCTTAATCCAGAAGCCTCACATTTAAAGGCTACTGCTTGTCTTCCCATTTTATCACCTGTTAGTGATATATAGGAATTTTCTACTACTATATCTATTAATGAAAAATTTGAAGCTTCTTCTGTTATTGTTAATGTAGCACTACCACTAGTACCATATTTTTTTATTCCATTTCCACCTAAATATTCTGGAATAATACTACCATTATTAGCATTAAAAATAATTCTAGAATTTTCTCTTCCCTTGATAGTTAAATTAGGAATATTAACATATACTTTTTCAAAATAATCCTTATTATCTAAACAAATAATATCATTAGAGGAGGCCTTTTTTAAGGCATCATTTAGGGATATATTTTCATTCTTCAAATCTATTATCATAATTAGATACCTCTTGTATATCATTATATGATATTTAATTTAAAAAGAAAAGAAAAATATAAAATAAAAAAATAGGCTATACTGTAGTTTAGATAATAATTATAGCCTATGAATTATCATTATTTATTTTATTTATTGAATTTCAGAAATATTGTGACATTTAAAATCCTTGTTGTTACATAATTCAATTTGAAAGTTCAGAATCTTTCCTAAAAATTCTTCTACTCCTTTTGACAGTATATTATTAGCTAAGCTTATAGCATTTTTAAAATCACTAATACGTCTATACATATCAACACACATAATAGATAGATTTTGATCATAGTTATCTTTTAAATATAAATTAAAATATTCTAAAGATTTTTTTCTTGCATCCTTTGCATTTTTATGATCACAAATGTCATCAAAAACCCATGCAGCCTTTAAATATTGAAATCCTGCATCTTTATAGTCATGAACATTTGATTTTAATTGACCAGATAATATAAAAGCTTTAGCAGTTCTATTTATATCTTTATTTACTACATCTAAATATTCTTTAGATTCTAGCATAACTTTATTAAAGCCTCTTATTTTATTATTAATACTATCATTTGAATAATGACAATTTTCACAATATTGAATTTGATGTACTAAGGTACTTCTTGCCATCATTGGAGGTCTAGTATCTAAATCCATTGAGCCAAATGTACTCGTACTCAAAATATCTATTACTTTATTTTCAGTTCCACAAACTGCACATTTTTGTATTCTTTGATCTAGTCTAGTCATAAAAATTCTCCTTTATATATAAATAGCATTTTTTTTATTATAAAATAAATCCTTAGTACATTCAATAATTGTAAAAGAAAAACTCAGTTCATTGAACTGAGTATAAGCTATGCACGAGCATTATTAAATGTTGTATTAATATTATTAATATATGTTCTTGGGAATGACGCTAAAATACTACCCTTAACAGTATTTTTATCATAATACTTAGTAAATGATATACTTGTTGCATAATCATAAATTTGAGAATATAAAGTAGTTTTACTAATAAATAAGCCACTATTTAATTCTTCTTTAAATAATTCTTCATCTTCTTTTGTAAAAGACAAAATAGTTTTAGAATCTATATCAGTATATTTTAAATTAACTAAATCATCATATACCTTTACATATGGAGCATTATAATCTACATAATAGGTATTACTGAATGCTGGATTATATTCAACATTATCTACAATAACTGAATTAGAAATCATAAAATCAATAAATTTATGAGCAAGCTCAGGATTACTAGAATCCTTAGGAATAACTAAATTATCTGAAAATGCTATTGTATCATCTGGAATATATAAATCAAAACCTATTTTATATTCTCTAGAGTTCTTTTTATAAATACCATTAGGCATTAAAAGCTCATCAGTAACATCAATAAGCTCTTCAATAGTCGCATCATTATTTTGAAATATCTCTATTACTCTATCTGCTGTATTTTCACAATAATAATATAAGAAATCTCCTGTCCACATAAAACCAACATCGATATTTCCTGCAACAATATCTTTCTTTATATTATCAGTACCCCAAGCATCAAAATTCATTGTTCTTACTAAATCTTTAATTTGATTTAGCTTAGATGAAGCTAATTCTTCATGAGTATTAAAATCATAACCCTCATTTTCTAAATATTTACATGCTGCAAAATAAGCATGAATACTAGAATCATACATTGCTATTTTAGTACCACTTGGAGATTTTGTTCTATCAAATAGAATACTCCAGCTATTGTCATTATTCTTTACTGCATCTTCTAATCCTAAAACATTTGTAGAATACATTATACCCCATGTACCACATAAATAAGGCATTGCATAATCATAGATAGTTTCGCCATCTTTATCTACATCTTTAGTATTTTCATGCATTTCATCAAATATAGCCTTTACAGGAGTAATAAATTCTTGAGTTTTATAAGCTTCTAAATTATATTTATCAAAATCAATTTTAAGTAACATATCATTACGATACATTTTTTCAACCATATAATCACTAGGACACATTACATCATAAACTGTAGTACCAGCTCGTAGCTTAGAATAGAATATTTCATTACTATCCCCTAAATCCATAACTACGTCACAATTATATTTATTCTCAAATACTGTCAATAATTCTTCATCGATATATTCGCCCCAGTTTAAGAACAATAATTGCGCTCTTCCACTACATGATGATAATGAAAAGATTAAAATAAATAATAAGAAAAAACTACTTATTTTTTTTAACATAATCTATTCTTCCTTTCACAATATTATATAAAATTATTCCCACAATCATTAATACCGTTAATGCAGTTGAAAATGCATAAACACCAGGGAATAATGATTTTTTACCAATTGATGAATAAATCCAAATTGATAAAGTATTATAACCATTACCAGTTGTAAAATATCCAACAACGAAATCTTCAAAAGAAATAGTAAATGCTAAAATCATTCCAGAAAATATACCACCCTTAATTGCAGGAATAATAACCTTAATTAAAGATTTAAAGGGTTTAATACCTAAATCCATTGAGGCTTCTAGCATATTAGGATCTATTTCTTTCATTTTAGGTAAAACTGATAAGAAGATATATGGCAGAATAAAATATATATGAGCTATTAATATTGTCCAAAAACCAAATAAATGCTTATTAATAGGTAATAATATTGAAAATACTAGCATTAAAGATATACCAGTAACAATATCAGCATTTAATAATGGTATATTATTTAATAAAGTTAATTTTGATTTTACCTTAGGAGGTAAAAAGAAGGCTCCTATTGCGAAAAATGTACCAATAACTGTCGCAATTAGGGTTGCTAAAATACTTGTTTGAAAAGTATTAATAATAGAATTATTCAAAGTTCTTTTATCAAACATATGAATATAATTATTAAATGTAAATACTTCAAATTGAGTTGTAGAATCAGATGAATTAAAGGATTGTATAGCAATAACAATTACTGCAAAATATAGCATAAATACTGAAAATACTAATAATAATTTATTAGTAATCTTCCAGAATAGTTTTAAGAATTTATGTTCTTTAAAACCATATTCTTCTACTTTAGCTCTTTCATAATTATTTGGATTATAAGAGGTTACTTCATTCATCATAATAATGTTTCTCCTTCCTTATCAACCTTATTAACAATAATAATTGAGCCTAAAATAATTATTAATATAGCTACTGCTAGTACAGAACCCATATTATATGACATATTAACAAAGCTTTGTTCAATAATATTTCCAATTAAAATAATGTTACCATCACCTAATACCTTTGGTATTGCAAAACCTGAAAGACAGGGTAATAAAACCATTATTGATCCTGAAATAATACCCTTACTTGACATAGGAACAATAACCTTCCAAAATCTTTTAAATTCTGTACAGCCTAAATCAAGTGAAGCTTCATGTAATAATGGATCTATTTTTTCTAAAGAAGTATATATTGGTAATACAATAAAAGGTAAATAGGTAAATACCATACCTAATATTATTGCAAAATCTGTACCAATTATATTTATTCCTTTTATTCCTAAAATTGAAGTAATAATATTATTCTCCTTAAACATCGAAGCTAAGGCATTAATTCTTAATAGAAAATTAGTCCACATTGGAAGAATTAATAATAATAATATTAAGTATTTATTTTTAAATTTTGATTTATATAATGAATAAGCTACTAAATATCCAAAAAATATACATATTATTGTAGTTATGAATGAATATTTTAATGAATTAAAAAATGCAATAATAGTTGATGTTTCTGTTAATATTGAAAAATTTGAAATTGAAAAGCTCATCCCATCAAATCTAATTCCTTCTGTATCTACAAACATTAGGAATATCATTATTATCATTGGTAATACTGCAAAAATATATAACCAAATCAAATATGGTTTTGCTAGTCTATCAAGACGATGAGCATTTTGGTATACAGGCTTTACTAGTCTATTGGTACTATTTTTTTGCATGAGCCGTCTACCTTCATCAAACAAATTTCATATGGGTCTACAGTCAAGCCAACATGCTCTCCTGTCTTTACATCCTCATATGTATGTACAACATATTCAACACCTTCAATATCTACACATAGCTCATAATGAACTCCTTTAAATATTGAAGATGTAACATAACCTACAACCTTAGCCTTATCTAGAGGAACTACATCCCAGTCTTCTGGTCTAATTACTACATCAACATGTTCATCAATATCAAATTCATAGCCTAATACAGGAAAATCCTGTCCCAAGAAATGAACAATGTTTTTAGCTATATAAACACCATTCATGATATTGGATTCACCTATAAAATTAGCAACATATCTATTTACAGGCTCATTATATATATCCTTTGGTGAGCCTAATTGTTGTATAATTCCATCTTTCATTACTACGATTCTATCACTCATAACCATAGCTTCTTCTTGATCATGAGTAACGAATATAAAGGTAATACCTAAATTTCTTTGCATTTCCTTTAATTCATATTGCATATTTTGTCTTAATTTTAAATCTAGAGCAGATAATGGTTCGTCTAGAAGTAAAATTTGGGGTTTTAGGATAATCGCTCTTGCGATTGCGACTCTTTGCATCTGTCCACCAGACATTTTATCAATGCTTCTTTTTTCAAATCCTGAAAGATTTACCATCTTTAGGGCTTCTTCAACTGCATCTTTGATATGAGCCTTTAATACTCTTGATATATCAAAATAATTTGCAGTCTTAGTATCTTTTTTAGCTCCTCTTCTAATCTTATCCTCAATTGCTTCTTGAGTGATTTTTTCGATTCCACCAAAAAAATTGATAATAAATTTTCTACCACGATTTTTAAGACCAAAGGCTACATTTTCAAAGACATTTAAGTGTGGAAATAATGCATATCTTTGGAATACCGTATTAATTGGTCTTGCATAAGCAGGAAGATCATTAATTATTTTTCCATTAACAATGATTTCCCCAGAGCTAGGATATTCAAATCCTCCGATCATTCTAAGTGTAGTAGTTTTACCACACCCAGAAGGTCCTAAAAGAGTTACAAACTCATTTTCGTAAATGGTTAAATTCAAACCATCTACTACACAATTGTCACCATAGTATTTTACTATGTTGTGCAATTCGATAAGTGGTTTTGCCAACGCTGTTTACCGAATCAGAAAGAATAAATATTCTTTCTCATTTTTTTCCTTTCCAAAAAAATATAGTTATTTTTTTCTTGGCTTGTAACTGTTAATATTTAACTATAACTCCCCAAAGTGTTTAAAGAATCATAACTTTAAACGTATCATATTATATAATATATTTTCAAATAATCAATAGATTTATTTTAAAAAAATAATTTTATTTAAGACAAAAAAAGACAATCTCTATAACTAGAAATTGTCATCATTAATTAATCTAAAATATGATACATAAAATGTGGTGTTTGTTGAAGCCAGCTAGGCCAATCATGTGGATGCTCATAGCCCCAATAATCAACCCATGCAGGTATACCTAAACGCTTAAGCTCATAATCAATAGCCTTTGTATCATTTAGGCAATCTTCTTCCCAATTACCATGTCCAACACAAATAATAATCCTACATTTTTTATATAAATCAATATAATAATGATTAGGGGAAATGTGTCTTAATGAATCAATTGGTGAATTTAAGAATGTTAATTCATTAGAAAAATTCTTAATAAAAAAGCTAGAATGATAGATTCCAGATAATGCAAGTACCGCATCAAAAATATCTGGTCTTCTAACTAAAAAATTAACTGCATGATAAGCTCCCATAGAACATCCATATGTCATAATACCTGAATTATTACTAGGATTAATTTCATATACACGCTTAACAAATTCTTCAACAATATAACGATAATACTGTTCCTGATGATAGATTCTATCACTAGGATTCATCCAATCAGCACTCCAAGATTCTAAATCGAAGCTATCAACACAAAACACTTGAATTTTACCTTGTTCTATATACCATTCAATTGATTTTATAATCCCTTGATTTTCATAATCAAAAAATCTTCCATTTTGACTCGGAAAAAAGATGCATGGTTTTCCCTGATGACCAAAAACCTTAAATTCCATATGTCTATTTAAGATATGACTAAATTCCTTATAATACTCTACTTTCATAACTCTTACCTCTTATAATTTAATTTTCTTCTACATCTATATTTACGATAATAAATACATCACTAAAGAATTTATTATTAATTTTATATATCCTGAAATTGAAGAATTGGAACATATGATAAGATTATATTCTATTCTTGGATGAAGTTACATATTTTTTATTCTTTAGAATTAAATATTTTTTTGATAAGATATTTGTAATATTATATTTTTTATTACATCAAAGGATAATAATGCTTATAAAATTTTATCTTATTAGAAATATCATAATCTATTAATAAAATTGCTTCAAATCTAGGCAAATTTTATTTTATTTAAAGAAATAATAAAAAAACATTTAACTTATCTATTACTTTTTTAATATAAATATTTAATTTAATCTTTAGATATAAATATTTTTATTAAAATCATGTTCTTATTTGCTATCCACAATAAAAACTCCACCATGAACATAATTGCTTTAATATGGTTTATGTTTATTATATGATATTATTGAAAATAAATAAATATATTTTCATTTTTTCTTTAAAAAAATGTCTATTCATTGTATAATCATCTATTGAGGTACTATATGAAAATAATAAAGACAACAGAAATAACAAATGTAGTTAAAAAGCTTTGTATTGAAGCTGCAAATATTATTGAAGATGATGTTTTAACAGAAATAAGAAAAGCAAGTAAAAATGAATGTGGTCTTGCTAAAAGCATTTTAGAACAAATCATCGAAAATGATGAATTAGCTAAAAATGAAAACATTCCCTTATGTCAAGATACTGGTATTACAGTTGTATTTGTAGAATTAGGAAACCAGGTTTTTATTGATGGTGATATCAATAAAGCAATTAATGAAGGAGTTAAGCTTGGTTATTCTGAAGGATATTTACGAAAAAGTGTAGTAGCATCACCTATTAATAGAATTAATACTAAGGATAATACTCCTGCAATTATTCATGTAAAGCTTGTGGTTGGTAATAATTTAAAAATTACAGTATGTCCTAAGGGTGCCGGAAGTGAAAATATGAGCAAGGTTAAAATGCTTCTTCCTGCCGATGGAATAAAAGGTATAGAAGATTTTGTAGTAAATACTATCAAAGAAGCTGGAGGCAGAGCCTGTCCCCCATTAATTGTTGGTGTAGGTATTGGTGGAGATTTAGAAAAATGTGCATTATTAGCCAAAGAAGCATTATTAAGAGACATTAATGATTCAAGTAATGATAATGATGCAAAAAGATTAGAAGACGATTTATTGAATAAAATAAATTCTACTAATATTGGGCCTATGGGCTTAGGAGGAAATACAACTGCTTTTAAAGTTAAAGTAAATTTATATCCTTGCCATATTGCATCACTTCCTGTTGCGATTAATATTCAATGCCATGCTTCAAGACATAAGGTGGTGGTACTATGATAATTGAGTATCCAGTTGATTTAGAAAAGTTAAATGAAATCCATGTAGGTGATGTCATTGAATTTAGTGGTACTATATATACTGCAAGAGATGCTGCACATATGAGAATTAAAAAAATGATTGAAAACAATGAAGAATTACCTGTAAATTTCACTAATTCTTTTATTTATTATGCAGGACCTACTCCTACTATGCCAGGGCGTATAATTGGTTCTATTGGACCAACAACTTCATCTAGAATGGATCCCTTTTGTGATATGATGAAAAAACTTAATGTTAAAGCTACTATTGGTAAAGGTCCAAGAAGTGATGAATGTACGAAATATTATATAGATAATAAAATTTTATATTTTATTACTACAGGAGGATGTGGTGCTTTGCTTGCTAAGTCAGTCAAGGAGGCTAAAGAAATTGCATTCTTTGATTTAGGACCTGAATCAATTAAAGAATTGAAAGTAGAGGGATTTAAAATGATTTGTTCAATAGATTATTATGGAAACAATATTTTTGGAGGTAAAAAATGAGTTTAAAAGATGATGCATTAAAAATGCATAAAGAAAATAAAGGAAAACTTGAAATTAAATCAAAGGTTAGAATTGAAAATCAAGATGATCTATCTTTAGCATACACTCCAGGTGTAGCTTTTGTATGTAAAGAAATTGAACATGATAAAGAATTAGCGTATGATTACACATCAAAAAATAATATGGTAGCAGTTATTACTGATGGTAGTGCCGTATTAGGATTAGGTAATATAGGCCCCTATGGAGCTATTCCAGTTATGGAAGGTAAATCAATTCTATTAAAGGAGCTTGCTGGAGTAGATTCTATTCCATTATGTCTAAAGACTCAGAATGTTGAAGAAATTATTAGTATTTGTAAAGCTTTAGAACCAACACTAGGAGCTATAAATCTTGAAGATATCTCAGCTCCTAGATGTGTTACGATTGAAAGAAGATTAATTGAAGAAATGGATATTCCAGTTTTCCATGATGACCAACATGGTACTTCTATTATTGTAGCAGCTGCATTTTTAAATATTGAAAGATTTACAAAAAGAAAACTTGGTGATATGACAGTAGTTTTATCTGGTACTGGTGCTGCAGGTTCTATGGTTGCAAAAATGCTTAAAAAAATTGGTGTAGGAAAAATCTATGCTTATAATATAACTGGTGTTGTAGATAAAAATAAATATGATTCCTATGATTTCTTAATTAAAGAATTAATTGATGAGGGTATTTTTGATACTCCAGATGCTCATGATAATACACTAGCTAGTATAATTAAAGGAGCAGATGCATTTGTTGGTGTTTCAGCACCTAACCTTGTATCAAAGGAAATGGTTAAATCAATGAATGAAAAGCCTATTATATTTGCAATGGCAAACCCTAATCCAGAAATAACATATGATGATGCTGTTGAGGCTGGAGCTTATATAGTTGGTTCTGGTAGAAGTGATTATCCAAATCAAATTAATAATGTTTTAGCTTTCCCTGGTATATTTAAGGGTGCTCTTGCAGTTAGAGCAAAAAAGATTAATGAAGAAATGAAACTTGCTGCTGCATATGCTATTTCTTCTATTATCAAAGATGAAGAATTAAGATGCGATTATATTGTACCTTCTGCTTTTGATAAGAGAGTGGTTGATTCGGTTAGTAAAGCAGTTATGGAAGCTGCAATTAAAACTGGTGTTTCAAGAAAATAATTTTACTAAATATTGTAGTTTAATAGACTACAATATTTTTTATAGTGTGCCGGGCATGGCACTAATCTTACTGGTGAAAGTCCAGTCACGGGTATTTACCGCCAAGTGTAGCAAACCCCAAGCCGTTAACAGTAATGTTATGGGTGAAGGAAGGGGCTAGCAAAGTTCTCGAGC
>JBGVLG010000060.1:0-2384 GCA_045124155.1 Anaeroplasma sp. | reverse complement strand
AATGATAATCATAGATATTTTATTAAATTAATTAATAATCCAAATAATCAAGAAATATGCGTTAATAACGCTATTAAATGGCAATTAAGAAATGGGTTACATGAAAAAGGCTTTAGATTTGTTGAAGGCGTTGAGCAATTAATGCGTATGGATGTTAAAAATAATGGAAAAGAAATTCATAAGTTATTTATTATTTATCCAAATTCAAGAGCCTTATTAAAAGTTATAAATGAGTGTGAAATGATATTTGTTGATCCTACAACTGATATTTATGGAGCTAAAATTATTACTTATAAACAATTAGAGGAAGATTTTGATTTAATCAAATTATAGGTGATTTGTATGAAAAAAAGATTTATTAATGATTACAATGTTTCATTATTAGGTATGGGATGTATGAGATTCCCTTTAATTGAAGGTACCGAAGATATTGATTTAGTTCAAACAGAAAAAATGATTGATTTAGCATATAAATCAGGGATTAATTATTTTGATACAGCCTATCCATATCATATGGGTAAGAGTGAAACAGTTGTTGGTAATATTTTATCTAAATATCCTAGAGAATCATTTTATTTAGCTGATAAAATGCCTATATGGAATTGTAAGAGTAAAGAAGATGTTGTAAGAATCTTTAATGAGCAATTAGAAAAATGTAAAGTAGAATATTTTGATTTTTATTTATGTCATGCGATGAATTTAGAAAGAGTAGAAGAATATAAGCAATATGATGCTTTTAATTTCTTAATTGAAATGAAAAAACAAGGTAAAATTAAAAATTTAGGTTTTTCATTTCATGATGCAGCTCAAAATATTCTTCCAGTAATAGAACAAGCTGATTGGGATTTTGCACAAATTCAATTCAATTATTTAGATTATGATATGCAAGATGCTAAAAAACAATATGAATTATTAACTGAGAATAATATTTCAGTAGTAATAATGGAACCTGTTAGAGGTGGAATGCTAGCAAATGTATGTGATGAGGCAAAAGATTTATTTAATAATGCTCGTCCTAATATGAGTGTAGCTTCTTGGGCATTAAGATATTGTGCTAGTTTTCCTAATGTAAAAGTTATTTTATCTGGTATGTCAAATTTAGAACAATTACAAGATAATATCAACACATTTACTAATTATGAAGAATTAAATGAAAATGATAAGTTAACAATTGAAAAGGCAAAAAAAGCTATTTTAGGTAATAATTTTGTACCTTGTACAGGTTGTAAATATTGTATGCCATGTCCTATGGGAATAAATATTCCAAGAACATTTGCAATCTATAATGTTTATGGAATTAATAAGGATATTAACCGTTTTAATGCGGCACTTAAGAATAATCCAGTAGAATTAGATGTATGTGTTAAATGTGGTGCTTGTGTAGAACAATGTCCACAAAGAATCGATATTCCTACTAGATTAGAAGATGTAAATAAAATATATAAAGCTTAATATATATTAAAAGAAAGAAGGAGTTATAAATGAAGTATCATTTAGATGCATTAGAATTTGATCAAGTATTAGATAAGTTATCAAATTATGCTAAAACAGATTATGCTAAAGTATTAATATCAAAACTAACTCCAAATAGTAATTTTGAAGAAGTATTAGAATTAAATAATGAAACTAATGAAGCTTATTTAGCTGTAGTTAGACAAGGTGATATTCCATTAGGTGGATTATATAATGTAAATCCTAGTATTAGAAGAAGTCAAATAGGTGGTATTTTAGACCCTAATGAATTATTAAATATAGTTTATTTATTAGATTGTTCTATGAATGTTACAAGATATTTTAAATCATTAGAATCTATAAAATTAAATACACCATGTTTAAATAAATATGTAGATAAGTTAGTTAATTTACCTACATTAAAAACTAATATTACATTAGCTATTAATCCTGATGGTAAGGTTAATGATAACGCATCAAGAGAGTTATTTACTATAAGACGTACTATTAGCTCTTTAAATAATAGATTAAAATCTAAATTAAATGAATTAATGACGTCAAGAGCTTCAATGCTTACTGATAGTTTAATTGTTATGCGTAATAACCGTATGTGTTTACCTGTGAAGATTGAATATAAAAATACTTTTAAGGGTATTATTCATGATATATCTTCATCTAATACTACATGTTATATTGAACCTGAAGCTACTATTGAAACAGCTAATCAAATTGATAGTTATATAAATAAAGAGAAAAAAGAAATAGAAGTAATATTAAAGAATTTAACGTTATTGGTTTCTGCTGAATCAGATATATTATTAACTAATTTAGATTCTTTAACTAATTTAGATATTATTTATTCCAAAGCTTTAATGGGTAAAGAATTAGATTATAGTAATGTAACTATAGTTAATGATTATTCATTTAATTTA
>JBGVLG010000059.1:0-1884 GCA_045124155.1 Anaeroplasma sp. | reverse complement strand
TTGGAATATCCTTTAGATTTAGTAGATGAAATATGTAAAAATATTGAAGAAAAAGAGGAATACTATAGAGAAAAATACGAAGATTTATTTGAGTATGTAGACATAATAAATGGAACAATTGTATCAATAGGAACTCATCCTTGTGGTATTTGTTGTTCACCTATTCCACTTGATGAAAATATGGGATTATTAAGTTTAAGCACTTGCGAAAATCCTGTAACAATGTTAAATATGAAAGAAATAGATTCTTTAAATTATGTAAAATTAGACGTTCTTGGATTAGATAATATCCAATTAATAAACGAAACTTGCAAACTTGCAAACATAGAAAGATTAACACCTCAAAATATAGATGATAATGACGAGAAAGTATGGATGTCAATAAGAGAAGATACAACAGGTATTTTTCAATGGGAAGGTACAGGAGAACATTATATAAAAGATTTATTCTCTGATGATACAATAGATAAAATAAAAAAACAAAATCCTGATTTTAAATTTATAGATTTAATGTCAGTTGGTAATGGTGCTATAAGACCAGCAGGAGCTAGTTATAGAGACGAATTGTCTCATGGTATATTTAGAGATAATGGTAATAATGAATTAAATAAATTGTTATCTTCAACATTAGGTTACTTAGTATATCAAGAACAAATACTATCTTTCTTGCATGAATTCTGTGGATATACAATGGGAGAAGCCGATATAGTTCGTAGAGGGTTTGCTAAGAAATTAGGAACAGAACAATATATACCAAGAATAAAAGAAGGTTTTATAAAAACAATGAAAGAAAAATATAACACAAATGAAAAAGAATCTGAAAAAATAGTTGAATCTTTTATACAAGTAATTCAAGATGCAAGCTCCTATCTATTTAGTTTAAACCATTCTCTTCCATATAGTTATATAGGGTATATATGTGGTTATTTACGTTATTACTATCCACTTGAATTCTTTACGGTATTTTTAAATATAAACAAAGATAATGCAGAAAAATCTAGTAAGGCATTAGAGTATATGAAAAATATAGGTATATCACTTAAATCGCCTAAATTTAGATATTCAAAATCTGAATATTTTATGGATAAAGAAAATAATATTATTTATAAAGGTATTGGTTCAATAAAATATATGAATAATATTGTGGCAGAACAATTATATGAATTAAGAGATAATCAATATTCTACATTTACAGATTTATTGATAGATATAAAAGAGAAAACTAGTTGCAATACTAGACAATTGGATATTTTAGTAAGATTAGATTTCTTCCAAGAATTTGGTAAAAGAGCTAAATTACTTGAGGTTGTTAATATATTTAATCAATTATATGGTAAAAAACAAATTAAAAAAGATAAATTAATTTGTAAAGAAGAATTAGTGAGACAATACGCAACAACTGAAACAGATAAGATATTTAAAGGCATAGATATGATAGGCTTAATAAAACATTTAGAATCTAACTTGCCTAATGAAGATATAGCTATAAAAGAAATAATTAAAGCTGAATTAGAATATACAGGTGTGTCAAATTATAGAAATGATGACTTAGAAGAAGGTACTCTTATCGTTATAGGAGTCGATACAAAATATTCACCAAAACTTAAATTCTTAAATCCATTAACAGGGAATACTGAAAATGTTAAGATTAGCAAAAAAGTATTTAAAAATCAACCATTAGAAATTGGTGATATGATAATTGTATATGGTATAGATGAAAAACCTAAGAAAACTAAAATGGATGGTAAATGGATTGAAACAGGAGAATATGAATTATGGTTAAGTGATTATAAAATTATTTCTCAAGATTAGGAATAAACAAACAATTAAAATAGTATAATATAATATAAAAGTTAAATCAACAATTAAAACAAAGGCATAAAA
>JBGVLG010000058.1:0-3152 GCA_045124155.1 Anaeroplasma sp. | reverse complement strand
AAATAAATGTAATAATTAATGGTGGAACTCGAATTCCAATTGATGTAAATGAAATATTAAGTTTAGAAGATTTAGTAGTTAAATCAATAATAGTGGTTGAAGAAGGAAGCACTGTTAAATTTTTAGGTTTAAATTAAGGGGGTGATATAGATGAAAATATCTAAAAATAGTAAAGGTATAGGTTGGGAAAAAGAAAACGATGTTAACATAGATGGAGGAAATATAGATTTATCATCATATGCAAAGAAAACAGATTTACCTACTAAAACATCAGAATTAACTAATGATAGCGGATTTATAACTGAACATCAAGATATAAGTGGAAAAGCTGATAAATCAGATATACCTACTAAAACTAGTCAATTAACAAATGATAGTGATTTCGCTACAAATGCTAGTATTGATGAAGTGATGGCTAGTATAAGTACGGTAAAAGAGAAAATTTTACAACCCGAGCTTTGGGAATTAGGTGGGATAACATCTGGAACAAACGTAGGTATGAATAACAGAGCAAGATTTAAAGAAAAATACCAAGCAAAAAAAGGCGATGTAATTTGTTTTAAATTGGATTCTTCAGTATTCAAATTCGGAATAAATTTATATGATGAAGCAGGAATATATAACGGCGTTGATTACGGTTGGCGATATGACGACTTTGAAATACCTATTGATGGATATTTTAGACTTGTGTTAGCTTATAAAGATAATAGAGATTTTACTGATTTAACAAACGATGTTACTAACGGATTTTCAGTAAAAACACAAGTAAATACACAGACAGCAGTTTTACAAGATGTTATAGAAACTAATATGGCTATAAACTCCATATTAGTTGAGTATGGTCGTATTAAAGGAGCTTCATATGTGTTTGTAAGAATACCTAAGTATATAAACAATGGTATTCAAATCAAACCTAAAGTAGCACTTACTTCATCTGATGGTACTATAGAAGGAGCTAAGCGTTCAACTTTAGATTATGCGAAGGATAATAATTGTATTTTTACATTAAATGCAGGATTATTTAATATGAGCAACCTTCAACCAGTTGGACAATTTATAGTAGACGGTGTTAGTTTAGTAAATACTCCAATGGCTGATGATAATGGAACACCTATACACGATAATGAATGTTATCCGTTAGCTATTGATGCAAATGGTAATTTAACTACTTATCCTAGAAATGCAGATACAACTCAAATGATACAAGATGGAATTAAATATGCTGTGACAGGTTGGGGAAAACTTGTGGATAATTTCCAAATATGTACAGAGGATATTAATAATGAAATAGTTCATCCTGGTAAATATATAAGACAATCTATAGGACAATATCAAAATGGTGACTATTGCATTTGTACAGTTGATATGAGTAGAGGTAATGTTCAAAATGAAGCAGGTTTATCTTATGAAGAGTTGGCTCAAATATTTATAGATAAAGGAGTTAAATTCGCATACTCACTTGATGGTGGAGGAAGTGCAGAAACAGTATTAGGAAAAAGACAATTAAATCCAATATATGAGGGCAGTACAGGAAGAAAAGTTCCGAGTGTTATACAATTTATTGTAGAATAACGAACAATAATTTAATAAAGTAAAGACCTACACATAATTTAAAATGTATAACGCTAAACAATAATAGAAATATAGGAACAAATTAATAATTAAAATAGTATAATCTAATATGGAGAGGATTAATTTCCTCTCTAATAATTCAAAGGGATGGTGATAAAATGAAAAAAAAGAAATTTCATATGAGTAAACTAATAGTTCCATTTGTAATATTATCGCTATTTAGTTTTACAGGGTTAGCTATTTATCTTCAATTTGTAACTCAAGTAGAATTATCTAGCACATTAATAACATGTTTCTTTGCATTTTGTACAGGTGAATTATGGATGTTAGCTAGTATTAAAAAAACTAAGATAAAATCTACCGATATAGATGATGACGGCATACCTGACGACGAAGATGATTATATAGACCCTCAGTATATTAAAGAAATGGAAGATTTAGTAAAAAAATTGAAAGAAAAAAATAATAAAGAACAATAAAAGGAGATGTTGATGATGATGGAAAATATAGCTGTTATTATAGGAATATGTTGTGTTATAGGAGTAATTGGGTTTGGAATATATCAATTTATAAAATTAGAAAAAGACAAACAATTAGAAATAGTAAAAGAATGGCTACTATTAGCCGTTGTTGAGGCTGAGAAAAAATTAGGTGGAGGGACAGGACAAATAAAATTAAGATATGTATATGATATGTTTATTGAAAAATTTAAATTTTTAGCGTTAATGATAACATTTGAACAGTTTAGTGTAATGGTTGATATGGCACTTGATAAAATGAGACTTATATTATCAAGTAATGAAAAATTAAAAGATTATGTTGAAAAATAAGAAATCAAAGAATTATTTTAGAATATTATAATGAGTTTAAATATGGAGATGATATAAATGAAAAATAATAGATTAAATGAAACCACTATAGGAACAGCAAAAGTTATAGTTGATATTTTACCAAAAGGGAAATGTATTCCAAATACTAAAATAACACCTACTTCTATCACTATTCATAATACAGGTAATATAGGAGCTCCTGCTAAAAATAATCATAATTATATGAAAAATTGTAATAAAAATGGTGATAGAATTGCAAGTTGGCATTTTACTTGTGGATGGGATGAGATATATCAAGCACAATCAACTAATTATAAATGTTATCATGCTGGATGTTCAACTGGAAATGCAACTTCAATAGGTATAGAAATATGTATGTATAATGATAAAGAAAAACAAAGACAAGCGTATTTAAATGCTATAGAATTAGTAAAAATATTAATGGCTTATCATGGATTCAATATTAATCAAGTTAAACAACATTACAATTGGACTAAAAAAGATTGTCCAACTTGGCTAAGAAGTGGACATTTTGGCTTTACTTGGAATTGGTTTATAGAACAATGTAAAGGAAAAGTAATAGAACAACCAAGTGAATTTAAACCATATTTAGCTAGATGTACAACTAATGAATTAAATTGTAGAAAAGGTGCAGGAGTAAATTATGGAGTTGAAAGACAAATAGATAAAGGTGTTGTTATTACTATTGTGGAAGAAAAAATGAATGGTTCTACTAAATGGGGCAAATCC
>JBGVLG010000057.1:0-12386 GCA_045124155.1 Anaeroplasma sp. | reverse complement strand
TCCTCTTTTTAAAAAATCATAAAATGAGGATTTTTTGTCTTGGTTAAAAGAAAAGAAATATATTTCAAAAAAATATTTAAAAATACCTTGACTTCTCTTCAATCAATTATACCATTTATATTGACAGTCTTCAACGAATTTAGACAATAAAAAAAAGACCGTTGCCGGTCTTAATTCAAATCTTCTAAATACAATATTGTAAGTAAAGCCATTAGTTCATTTTTAGATAAATAACCATCAATAATATGTGTGATAAATCTATCTACTCTCTTTAAATAATCACCATCATAAAAACCTAATATTCTACCATAAAAATCTTTTATAGCTCCATCAGAAATCTTTAATAATTTTACTCCATTAAAATTTTTAATCCATTCACCATCAATTTTATATAAAATTCTACCATAAAAATCATTAATACAATCTCCAACGATTTTATATTTGATAATACCACTAAACTCTTTAATATATCCATTATCAATTTTCATAATAATCATTCTTGTATCATAATCTCTTATATCTGCCATAAAATTCACTCCTTAAAACAATAATGTTCTTAATCTAACTACAGTTTTTTCTGACTAAATATTTCTCTCTTATATAAATTTTACTCTACATCATATGTTTTTTCAACTTGTTATGTAAATAAAAAGTGGGCACAAAAGCCCACTTATAAAATTATAATTTGCTAGTTAAACATTTTTCAGTTTCAACATCAAATAAATGACATTTTTCCATATCAAATGCTAATTTAATTGATTGACCCATTCTTAAATCATTACGTGGTTTAACATTTATAAGTTTGTCCATTTTCACCCTTAAAAATAATTGCAGAATCATTTGACACGCCTTCATAGTTATCATATTCATATTTAACATTGAAAATGTAAATATAGTATGTTGGTTCATAACTATATGATCTTTCTTCACCGTATGTTAAATCTACAATTGAAGTACCATTGTAAACTATAACATCTGCATTTTCGTTTTTATGATTTACAATTGATGTGGTATCAAAACAACCACCAAATGTTTTGGCTACCTCTTCATATTTTTCTTCTTTAATAGCTGTATCCACTATATTAAAAATACTTTGATATTTATTACCATTATAACTGGCATACATAACAAAAATACCTAATACAAAAATTATAAGTAAAAATATAAACTTTTTAATTTTATTCATGTTCTTCATTTTTTCACCCATTTCTATTAAACAAAAGAATTATAACATATATTACAAAATAAATCTATTTTAGAATTTAATTAATTTATTTTCACATATTTCAAACAAAAATTCTAAACTATATTGATATTTTCGATTTTTTATTGCCCAAAATTTATCTATTATTTTTAATTTTATTTACTTTTATATAAAGATTAATCATAATTGTATAAATAAAAAATGATTAGATTTAAAAATTGTGTTATAATAGATATCAACAAATAATAACTTTTTATAAAGTTATTAATTTAACAAAATTTAAGTATATATCCATTTCAAATTATACTGTTTTTAGGAGGTTTTAAAAATGGAAAAATCAGTAAATATAATCCTAAACAATCAAACATTATTGATAAACAATAAATATTTTATAAAGATTTTATCAAGTGATGTTATTAGAATTGGTGAATTAGAGGCAATAAATTATAACTCTTATGCTGCCCAAGATTTTTTCGAAGAAGTTAATATCACTGTTAGTGATAATCAGATTTTATTTAATAATAAAAAAATAATAATACGTGATGACTATAAATTTGAAATATATCAAGATGATAAATTATTATCTAAAGACATTGATAATACTTTTATTAATACTGTTGAGAAAAACGAATTGTTAGAATTAGAAGGCCATAAAGTAAGTGATAACGACACATATTCATTTATTATAGGAAAAGAATTAAAACCAAACGATGTTATTTTAGGTTTAGGTGATAAACCTGGCTTTTTAAATAAAAACTCATATGAATATATAAACTGGAATACAGATGATCCTTCTGCTCATAATGAGTTATATCCTGCATTATATAAATCTATCCCATTTTTTATTGTTCACAACGAATTAGACTATGGTATTTTTTTGGATAATACTTATAAATCAATTTTTAATTTTGGTCAAAATCAACCGAATAAATTATTCATAGGTTCTACTGACGGTCTACTTAATTATTACTTCTTCTTCGGTTCTATGAAAGAAATTATTAAAAATTATACAAAACTAACAGGAAGATACCCATTACCTCAAAGACAAGTATTAGGATATCATCAATGTAGATGGAGCTACAAAAATAAAGATGAGGTATATGATGTAGTAAATAATTTTAAAAAACATAATATCCCTCTTGATATTATCCATTTAGATATTGACTATATGGATAATTATAAAGTATTTACTACCTCAAATGAAAGATTCCCTAACATGAAAGAAATAATCCAAGACTTAAAAAACCAAGGAATAAAAATTATTACAATTATTGATCCAGGTACTAAGGCTGAAGAAGGTTATTTTGTATACGATGAAGGTATTAAAAACAATTACTTTGCAACTAAAGATAATAAAGTATACCATAATGCTGTATGGCCAGGAGATTCTGTATTCCCACAATTCACAAGCTCTAAAGTTAGACAGTGGTGGGGAGATTTAACGAAACATTTAACAGACTTAGGCGTAATAGGCATTTGGAATGATATGAATGAACCGGCATCATTTAAAGGACCTCTTCCTTTAGATGTTGAATTTGATAATGATGGTAAGAAAATGTATCATAAGGAAGTTCATAATATTTATGGTCACTTAATGGCAGAAGCCACTTATAATGGTTTATTAAAAAACACCAACCTAAGACCTTTTGTTATAACTAGAGCTTGTTATGCAGGAAGCCAAAAATATAGTTCTGGATGGACTGGTGACAATCAATCATTATGGTCACATATTCAAATGGCTATACCTCAACAATGTAATTTAGGATTAAGTGGGATGCCTTTTATAGGAACTGATATTGGTGGTTTTGGGGGACATACTACTCAAGAATTGATAACTAGATGGATTCAAGTTGGTATATTTTCTCCACTTTGTCGTAATCATTCAGCTGCAGGAACTAAAAACCAAGAACCTTATCGTTTTGATGAAACGACCATAGATATTTACCGTAAGTTCGTTAATTTAAGATATAAATTAATTCCTTATATTTATGATTTATTCTATAATCATCAAACAACTGGTTTACCAATAATAAGACCATTAGTATTAGAATATCCTAATGATCCTAACACATTCAATTTAAATGATGAATTTATGTTAGGTGAAAGTATACTAGTTTCACCTGTGGTTGAACAAGGTAAAACTAAAAAATTAGTTTATTTACCTGAAGGAAAATGGATTTGTTATAACACTTCAAAAATATATGAAGGAAATAACTATTACATAGTAGATGCACCAATTGATACATTACCTATGTTTGTTAAATACAATTCAATCATCCCAACATATACTTCTACTAACATTGAAAATCCAAATGAAATTGTCTTTGAATGCTACGGTGAAAAAGGTTCATACATTCATTATCAGGATAATGGTCTAGATTTTAATTATCAAAATGGTCAATATAATTTATATGAAGTAACATTTGATAATATTAATATGTTATATAATGGATATACACTATACGATAAAATATCAAATAAAATTATCAAAGGAGAATAGAGCCAGCTCTATTCTTTTTTATTTTCTAAAACAAAAAGGTCCTAAATTATTTTAGGACCATGTTGTTATTTTATTCTGGCGTGCCTTCTAATGATCGTTTTCTTGCTTCAACGCTTGCTTTAATTTGTTCAATATCATCAGCGAATTCACCTTCAAATGATTCACATAAACCAGTCTTTGCGTTATTGATTTCATTTTCTACGCTTGTTAAAACAACAGCAAAATCAATATCAGCAAATTTCTTTTCTAATTCTTCAATAGCCTTATATGCTTCATCAACCACTTTTCTAGCACTTTCAATGCCACTTCTTACTGAAGCCATAACGCTTTCTATTTGTGCAGTAACTTGATTAATTAAATCTTCTTTAGCTTTAATTTCTGCAGTAATATCTGTAACATTTTCATTAATTGCAACTTGTGCATTTAATTTAATTACTTCATCTTTATAACCGTTTAATTGTTCTAATAATTTTAAATATTGAGAATCTTCAGAAATATAAAGATTATATTCAAGCTCATTAAGAGTATTAACAGCAGTTCTAAGAGCGTCTAATGCAAAATTATATGCAACAGCAACAAGTGGATTTAATTTTTCTGCAATTGCTTCTTTATAAGCAAACTTAAATTCACTTTCTTTAAATGCTAAATAATATTCTTCTAATGCTATACTTGCCATTTGAGATTTTTCGATAGTAGCTAATTCAACCATTTCCAATAAATCTTTATAAGTTAAAGCAGCTAATTCTTCATCAGTAATCATTGGATTATATTTTTTTACAATTGCTTCAAAATACTCTCTACCTTTAGCTTCTAACTGTTCATATGTAGCAGCTAAATTATTATCTTCAATAAATTTATCAATTGTAGAAGAAACTGTATCATTGATATTTTCTGCTATTTTGTCACTTTCAGAATCAATAGAAACGCTTATTTCTCTACTTACTAAATCACTATTATAAGTAGCACTTAATAAATAACCAGATTCTTCTGCTTCAGCTAATACTATATTTAAAGCTTCATCTAATGATTTACCTTCAAATGAAACATTAATAATTAATGTTTTTCCATCATCGTTTGTACCATTTGCTGCTATTACATTACCATTTTCATCTACAACAAACTCTACGGCAGGATTAATTTCAACACTTACATAACTGTTTGATGTTGCAACCTCTTCGCTAGGTGTACACCCTGAAGCTATAAAAATGCCAAAAACCGAAATTAATACCAAAAATAAAATTCTTTTCATATCTTTTCCCTCCTATTTTTTATTTTTATCACTTCATTATATGCATAATTATAACTTTTTTTTAATGTTTACGCAATAAATCGAATGACTATGCGTTCTTAGTTCATTAATTATATAACAAAAAAGACCACAAAATTAATTGTGATCTTATAACTCTATTATTCTTTATTTTCTTCCTTAGGCGATTTTAAAACAAAATTTAAAATAATACCTACTATCATAGCTACAGCTGTAGATGTGATTTGAATTACAGGTGCTAATGGATCACCAAATTTTAATGATAATCCACCAATACCTAAAACAAGAATTGTAGCTGCAATAAATAAATTCTTAGTATCATTTAAATCAACTTTTTCATTTATCAACATTTTTACACCACTTGAAGCGATAAAGCCATATAATACAATACTAATACCACCAGTTACACAAGCAGGTATTGTTTGAAGTAAAGTAGTAAATGGTGTAAATAACCCAAAGAACACCATTAATATAGCAGCTAATTTTAAAACTTTAACTGATGCAACTTTTGTTGTCCCAACAACCGCAACACTTTCACCATAAGTCGTATTAGCAGCACCACATAACATACCAGAAATAGCTGTTGCAACACCATCACCAATTAATGTTTTAGAAATACCTGGTTCATCAAATAATAAATCTTTTCCTATAATATTACTTAAATTTTTGTGATCTCCAATGTGTTCACATATAGTAACAAAACTTACTGGTACAAATAATAAAATAACTTGTCCAATTTGTGCCCAATCAAATTTACTAATTTCTTCCCATCTTAAAATAATAAATGATTCTCCATTATTAGGAACAAACATTTTATAATTAAAAATAGAATTAAAACTAAAGTTTTTAAAATTTTCTATAATAGGAGCGAAATTAACTACCGCAAAATAATCATTACCACCAATGATAGAACCAAAAACTGTAAATAAAATTGCTAGTAAATATCCAGATGCCATACCGATAACAAACGGAATCAAACCAAACATATTCTTTCTACCATAATGTGCAGAAGCTGCAGTTGCACCTAAAGCAACAAAACCACAAACAATATGAATTAAATTATAATTAGCAGCTCCACCGTTAACATTAGTTAAATTATTAATAGCACTACCTGCTAAAGATAAACCAATAACCATAATAACAGGACCAGCAACAACAGGAGGTAAAATTTTATTTAACCACCCTGAACCAAACTTCTTAATCAATAAGGCAACAGTAACATAAATACCCCCAACCATTACCATACCTAATATTAAAGCTAAATAATTAAAACCAACAGCATCTCCTATTAATCCTATAGATACAGCAGAACACATAGGTGAAATATATGCAAAACTTGAACTCAAGAACACTGGTGATTTACCATTTGTTACCCAAATATAAAATAACGTACCAATACCAGCCGCTACCATTGTTGCAGCAATAGGCATACCAGGAACCAATAAAGGAACTGTGATTGTTGCTACTAATACAGCTAATATATGTTGAATAGCAAATAAAATTAAACTTGATACTTTTTTAGGACTTTCGTGAACATCCAAAACTAACTTTTGACTTTCCATAATAACCTCCAGTTTATATACATTTCATTTATTATACTACATTTCAAGTCTTTTTGCCAGTCAAAATTAGGTTATAGTGACCAAGAACAAAAGACCACCCTAAGGTGATCTTAATTCCTATTATTTTTCTACAGCATATCCTGAGATATCTACAAGAGCTTTTGAACTAGAATTTATTCCATGTGCCATTCCATACACATCCCATATTTCAAATGAATACGTTCCATTTCCAACTTCATTAATTGTAAATGTATATTCCTTTGTTGATTCTCTATAATACTTTTCACCATCAACTCTTTCATAGAATTGAATTGTAACCCTAACCGTAACTTTAACATCTATATATTCATAATTAGAGTTGATATTTGTGGCTTGTCCACTAGCAATAACATGGCTATAGTATTGTGAGTCATATTCAGAACGTTGATATGTCAAATATAAATTAACTTCGAAATAATTTCTCCAGTTAGACATATCAATTTTTGTAACTTCTGTCGCTTTAAATACTGCAGTAAACGTCATATCTGAGTATACAGGGGCTAATGGTGATGACCATTCACCTTCCCATTTATATAAAGTGTTGGCATCTTGATCTTTTGTTGGAGCATCTCCATTATAAGTTGGAACAGTTCCCGGAACTACATTTTCATCCACTTCAAGAATAGTACCATCCCAATTTTTCCATGTTACTGTATAATTGAAGATAACACTCTCGAATTCGGCTGTATAAGTAACATCGCCTGTTACAGTTGTAACTGTCTTATCCCAACCTTTAAATTCATATTGACATTCTGAAGTTGCTGGTTTTGTTGGTGTTGAGCCAGTATAACTTGGCTTTGTTCCATATTCAACACTATCAGTTTTTAATGTTGTACCATCCCAGTTTTTCCATGTTACTGTATATTTGTTTTTAATACTCTTGAACTTAGCTGTATAAGTTACATCACCTGTTGCATTTGCAATAGTCTTATCCCATCCATCAAATTCATACTTATATTCTACAGTTGCTGGTTTTGTTGGTGTCGAACCTGTATAACTTGGTTTTGTTCCGTAAGCTACATTGTCACTTTTTAATGTTGTTCCATCCCAGTTTTTCCAAATGATTTTACATTTTAATTTATCAACCTCATTAGTTTTGTAAGAATCTCCACAATTAATACAAACATGATTTGTATATCCTTTATTGTGATATGTAGGTTCCACAACATCTGTTTCATAATTATGACCACGCGCAACTATCACTTGTTGGGAAACTATTGTTTTATTACATACACCACACATCTTACCTTCTGTATAACCTTGTTCAGTACATGTAGGTGCAACTGCATTAAGTGTAATTGTTGAATGTCCTTTAGCTTCAATATCTCTATATTCATATTTCATACAAGTTGAACACATTCTAGCTTCTTTACCATTTGTTTCGCAAGTGGCTGGTGTTTGAATATACCATGAATTAAAGTTATGTTCTCTTGGAGGTTGTTGCTCTATTATTACAGAATAACATCTACCACATGTGTTTTCTATATAACTTTCTTCACAAGAAACAAAAACAAATCTACTAGAATCAATACTATGTCCTAAAGGTTCTATTTTTTGTGTTTCAACTTCTCCACATTTACACGTTCTAACCTTAGAACCAGCTTCTTCACACTTTGCTTCAGTAATTAATCCCCATTCTCCAAATTTGTGTTCATGTGCACAAGAAAATAAAGAAAATACACTTATTAAAAAAAATAATACGAACAAAATTTTATTTTTCATAAACTAACACCTCGATTAATTAATTTTCATTTTGTTTTTTTAAATAATCATAACGTGTTAATTGTATCATAAAATAAGAAATTTTTGTAGTATGAATTTAAAACAAGAAAAAAGACCGATATTTCTATCGATCTTGTTAATAATACTAAGAAATTAACCTAGTTCAACTAAAGACTTAAACGTTGCGTTATTATCTATTAACTCTTTATAACTTCCATACTCAACAATATTTCCATTTTTCATAACAATTATTTCATCAAATTTAGATAATATTTCTTCATCAAGTCTATGAGTAATCATTATTTTTGTTGTATTATCTATTTCTAATAAATTATTAGTTATAGATGAAGAAGTTTCATTATCTAGAGCACTAGTTGCTTCATCTAGTAATAATAGTTGAGATTTCTTAACTAATGCTCTAGCAATACTTATTCTTTGTTTTTCACCACCACTTAGATTACATCCGTTTTCTCCACAACGATAATCTGATCCTTTTTCTTCAATTAAAGTAGCTAAACCTGATTTATTAATTGCTTCATTTAATAATTCTTCATCAACACTCGAATACATTGTAATATTGTTGATAATTGAATCATCAAAAACAAATACATTTTGTTCTACAAATGATGATATTTCAAACAAATAATCTATAGATATTTCTTTTAATTCAATATTGTTATAATGTATATTACCAGAATAATTATTATATTTTCCTAACAGTAAGTTAATTAACGTAGTCTTACCTGAACCACTAGTTCCAACAATTGCATAAGATTTATTTCTTTCAAATTTATGAGTTATATCATTTAATATAACTTTATCATCATACATAAATTTAAGGTTTGAAATTGTTATTTCGTTAATATTATCAATTGATTCACCTTGATTATTATCGCTTTCTGTTTGGATTATCTCACTAATCTTTGTAAAAATAGGCTTACAAGCTAATCTTTTTGATAATGAAGTTGGGATTTGCATAAGTGGATTAATAATATAATTCATCAATTGAACAAATAGTAATATTACAGATGGTGCAATATCCCCTGTTTTTATAGAAATATAAGCACCAATAAAGAATACACCAAATTGAGATACAAGGCTCAATACTGTTTGAACCATTTCCATTAACGCTAGTGTTTTTGTCTTACTAGCTTTTTTATTTTCTAATACATTATTATTTTTAATAAATAATTCTTTAATCTTTTTTTCTGATTTAAATACTTTTACAGTTGAAAAACCAATTAAATTATCTTTTATAAAATGCATAAAGCTTGCATTTTGGTCACTGATTTCTTTTTCATGAAAAGCAAGTTTACCACCTACTATAATAGCTCCTATAAAAGGAAGTAATGATAAAATAATTCCCGATAAAGTTAATAATGGACTATAAATAAGCATTATAACTACAGTACATACAAATAATGTAATGTTTGTTATCAAATCAAAAGCTGAAAATAAATAATCTTCTTCTATTTTTTTAACATCGTTAGTTAATGCTGAGATATATGTAGAAGTATTATGTTTATTAAAACTAGCTATGTTTTTATCTAATATATGACCATATATGTTATTTTTATATTGTGTGATAGCTCTCTTTTGATATTTAGGTTTTAAATATGTTATAAGCACATACATCAAAACACTTACCACTAATAATATTAAAAACATTATCCCTTGTTCATATTAAGCGCCTAAATCTTTAGCAGTTGCAATAGCCATTATTTTCTCTAACATTAAAGATATTATAATCATTGCTGCTGTTTGAAATAATGATGTAAAAGTCAAAACAATAAAATTAAAAATATTACCTTTATATATATATGATTTAACCGATTTATTCATCTATATCGCCTCCAAAAATATCATTATATATTACTTTTGAATCTTGTTTCTTATTATAGTTTAATTGATATATAATTTCAATAAACTATTAGTTGCAAAAGTTATTTTTATTTATCAACTAGAGCTCATCTATTAGCTTTTAATTAATATTTAAGTAATTTATTATATTAGTATATAGACTGAATATTTATTGTTTATTCTTATTTTATTATTTATATAAAACAAAAAAGACCACAAATTTAATTGTGATCTTATATATCTTATTTGATATGCTTACAATTAAATGTAGCCGCACAGACCGAATCTGGACAAATTTTACAAAAAGTATCTGGATTTATTTAGCTCGTTTAAAGCTCATGGTTGAACTAGAATTTAGAAAGTAAGTATTTATATTAGTTATACTAGAAAGCTTGATATAGACTGAATATAAAGACCGTAGGATAGTTCTATATTATATAATTATATAACTTTTATTTCTTTTACTTCTCTATATAATAGAGTAGAGGGAAAATAATTTAATTTATTTTTCGCCCCTCTCGCCGAACCGTACGTACGGGTCTCGTATACGGCTCTCCAAATATATTTCAAATTTACTTAGAGTAATACGCTAGGGGATTGACTAATGCCGGTCGGTCCCCTTTTGCTGTTTCTAGAACCTTTGGCGACAAAATAAAGTTAATCACGTTCATACCGGCGGTTCTATACCAGCCTAACCTAGAATTTGCTACTTTAAAGATAGATTCTTCATCAAAACCATTGTTGTTCCTTAGGTTAATCTTCATAAGGTTGTTGAAAATAGTTTTAGATTTCTTCCATTGCTTAATTATTACAACTCTAATCTTATGTCTTAGCCACGGACCAAACTTTTCTTTAAGGTATTGCTTCATTCTGCCTATTTTAAAATAGTTTATCCAACCTCGAATAATTTGGTTTAATTTTGTGAATGTTTCAGCTAAAGGTCTTGCTATTGCTTTTCTTCTACAAAGATAGTCTTTGATTTTCTTTTCAAATTTTACAATTCTATCTTTTGCTGGCTTACATTCCCATTTGCTAGAGTCTTTTAAGAAAGTAAAGCCTAGGAACTTACTATTAGTAGGTCTTGTTACTCTTGTTTTAGTTGCACTAACTTTTAGGAATAGTTTTCGTTCTATCCAACTTGTAACTGAGGCCATTACCCTTTCAGCCGCTTTCTCACTCTTAACTAAAATTATAAAATCATCTGCGTATCTTACAAATCTTAGTCCTCTATTTTCTAATTCTTTATCAAGTTTATTTAAATAAATATTACTTAATATAGGACTAAGTGGGCCACCTTGTGGCATTCCCTCTTCAGTTGATTTTGTAAGACCATTTTCCATAACCCCAGCCTTAAGGAATTTGCGAACTAAGTTAAGCGTAATGTCTTCCTTCACTTGTTCTCTAAGTATTGAGATTAATTTATCTTGATTAACTGTATCAAAGAATTTCTCTATGTCAAAGTCTACAATCCATTCATATCCTTCATTTAGATATTCTAATACTTTAGCCATAGCCTTATGACAATCTCTATTTGTTCTAAAACCATAACTATTTTCACTAAATATTGGTTCATAGATAATTGAAAATTGTTGCGCTACTGCTTGTTGTATTACCCTATCTATTGCAGTAGGTATTCCTAGTGGTCTTTGTTTACCATCAGCTTTAGGAATGTATACTCTTTTAACCGGCTGAGGTTTATATTTCTTTTCTCTTATAGATGTAATGATAAGTTCCCTGTTTTCCATAATGTACTCTTTTAGTTCACTAACTGGCATATTATCAATACCAGCACATCCTTTATTTGCCTTAACCCTCTTAAATGCTCGGTTAAGATTTTCTCTTGATAAGATATCATCAATTAAACTCATTTGCTGCTCCTCCTCTTATATTTCACATTATTACGAAACATCCCTCAAACTTATAAACCTATCATCAAGGTTACGACCTTTACTTTTAGATTAATTTGATTTCTAACTATCGTAATATTAATAATATAGTGATTTGCACTATATTTGCTCATCAGGTCCTTCAGTGTTTCCACCTACTACGACCATCTCTGACTTCCTATTCTAAACCTTTTTCGACCACTTGCGTGTGAATAGGACCTCCCGGGGTAAGATACTAATCTTTCGTTCCACAACCTCTAGATTTACTGTCTTGGTTTTTACGTTTTACCCTTTGGACTTCAGTTTGACTAGCAACCTTATCCACCATTTAGCCTTATCTAGTTTC
>JBGVLG010000056.1:0-2338 GCA_045124155.1 Anaeroplasma sp. | reverse complement strand
TATAAATTTTAAATTATCTTCATATCCTCTATCTATTAAAAATTTATTAATTCTATCCATTAGTTCTTCTTCTTTTTCATTAAAATCTCCATTTTTTATTTTCTTACGAGTTAAATGATAATATTTGAATACATTTGAAGCTATAAATGAATATAACATTGTACTAAAATATAAACGGTCTTGCTCATTTAAAATTACTACACATCTCTCTCCACGATATATCATTGGTAAAAGAAAATTAAAAAATGTTATACTTGATTTCCCAACGTTAGAGTGAGCTAATATTTGTGTATTACCTCCACCATTGCTTAACCCATTAGTTATATTAGAAAGAATAGGTAATGAAAAAATATATTTTACTTCTTCATCATCCGATTCACCTATTTCTTTCTCTGTATAACTAAACATAATATCATATGGTGTTCCTGCATGTTCCTTTTCTTTTAATTTTTCTCTATCTTCTTTTGTTAATATAACATTTTCCATTTTAACTTGTTGTGCTATACTTTCAACAGAACTTTTACTTAATAATCCTTCATAAAATAATTCTACATCTTTTGCAGTCATATCACTGAATTTCTCAAAAGGATTTATTCTTCTTCCATCTATTATTATATTTTCTGTTATATTAAATCCTTGTAATCTTAAATTCACTAATAAATTATTTTTAGCCAAATCATCTACATATGCATCTGTATTCTTTACATTAGCTAATTCCATAGCATTTTTAATACTTTGCCAACCACCGTATCTTTCATATTCTTCTAATGTTTTTTTATTATTCTTAACAAATGATAGTACAGTATGTTCATCTAGTTCTGTATAACGTTCTGATAATGCTTTTCCTAATGAAAAGAAAAATATGGTTTTATCATACATAAAATCATCTGTGCTTAATGGATATTCTTTATATGAAGTTAGGTTTTTAAGAAAAGCACCTAAACATATTGCTTCTATCATACCTCTATTTTCTTCAATTTTCATTAATTGTTCATCCATTTAAAACACCTCCTAGAATAAAGTTTTTCTTTTCTTAACCTTCATATCAGTAGGAATTTCTATATCTTCTACTTCAACTTCTACTTCTTCCTCAGTTTGTTTATATTGTTCCCATTGGTTTGCTCTTTCATCTTCTTTACTAAAATCATATATAGAATTCTTAATAACTTGCATCATATAACGAATCTGTTGATAATCACTTTGTATATCATTATATTCAATTAATTTTTTTATATCATCTGATTTTGCTCTTATGCAACGTAATATCTGTTCCCAAGTATATCCTGACTCGTGCAACTCTTTTAATTCTTTGTTCCTTACGTTATTAGTAATAGGTCTATCTAATATTGCATCTGTTTCATATTGACACTTTTTATATAACTCTTTATCTCTTTTATCATTTTCTATCTCTTCTAAACTACACGCATATTTACGGTATTCTTTACCATTTTTACTAGTATAAGTAAAGATGTATGCATCTTCTTTTTTTAAATCTTTTTTACATATACAACATTTTGGCATAATATCTAATCCTCCCTAATCATTTATTTCTACTTCAATGCACCAATCAAAGTAAACGTAATAACCATTACACAAACCAACATTCTTATTAAAATATTCTACATATTTACCATCAATTTTATATGCCCATGTTTGACACGCATGTAATATCTCTAGGCTAGGCCTATTATCATTAAACCTATCTGCTATATATCTATCTATACTAAATACATAATGTTTTTTATAATCAAACATCTATATCACTCCTTATCCTTTATATATCATATGGGTCTACTTCAATACACCAATCAAAATCGACTAAATAACCATCGCAGTATCCACTGTTCTCATTTACATATCCAACTATACTTCCATCTATTTTACCTGCCCACAACTCATAACATAATTTTATATCCTCATCTGATTTACCTATTTTAACCATATCTTCTACAAATTTATTTAAACTAAATTTATAATATTTTTTATAATCAAACATTCATATCACTCCTTATCAGTAATTTCTAAATTAATTGTAAATGTTGTTACTTTTATAAATTGATTTTTAAATATTATTTCCATTTGGATAATACCTTCTTTTGATGTCATATCTCTATTTAATATTACTCTCGTTAACCCTACTTCATCATCTATTCTACATTCTTTCCTAATGATTTCACCAAATGCATTAAATACAGCTTTTATAGTATAATCTGATACGTCAACTGATTTACCATTTTCTTTTATATCAATAAATAAATAGTTAATATCATCTTTCTTTATTTTTATTTTTTTATTATCATTAATATCTATGTTTATATCTACAAACTTTCTTACCATA
>JBGVLG010000055.1:0-1759 GCA_045124155.1 Anaeroplasma sp. | reverse complement strand
GAACTTTATCAAGAGAAAGAATTAAATGATTTCTTTAAAATAAGAGCAATAGAAAATAAGGTTGGAAGACCTGAAGTATTCCAAGATATAAAAATTGAAGATTAGGAGGTGTAGCCTATGGGAACTCCTCTTGATGAAATACTTGATAGATTTTTCAGTCTAATCAAAGATACTGACCTAGCTAAGCTAGACGATGAAGATTTATTTAAACTTGCAAAAGTTTATTATGAAATGGCTGCAACAAGATTTAAAGAGTGTAAAAGCAATCTTGAATTGGTTCAAGATGAAGAAGGAAATTATTATACTACTGATAAACTTACAGTAGAAGAACAAAATATACTTGCTCAAGGTTGTATTTTATATTGGATAGAATCTAAAGTTAATTATAATAAACTTATGAAAAATCAAATTAATACAAAAGATTATAACCAATTATCAAATGCCAATGTGTTGCTTAGATTAAATGAATTATTAGACTACTATCGTAAAAATTTCCTACGCCAAAGAAAAGCATATAGCAGAAGAATGGATGATTTTAATGGTTGGTCTTAATTATGAGTAACAAATAGATAATTAAAATAGTATAATAGTAGAAAGGGAGGTTGATAATATGAATAACTATTATGTTTATGAATGGATTAGATTAGATACTAACGAACCTTTCTACGTAGGCAAAGGAAAAGGTGACAGATGGAAAATTTTAACTAGAGGTAATAACCATCATTTTAATAATATAGTAAAATCAATTCCTGTTGCAGTTAATATATTGCATAATAATTTAACCGAAGATATCGCTAATGATTTAGAGGTGTGGTATATTAGAGAATATAGAGATATTATAGGTTATGATACATGTAATATTGCCGATGGTGGAGAAGGGCATGGATTAGCAGGAAAAGAAAACGGAATGTATGGTAAACATCATTCAGATGAAAGCAAAAATAAAATTTCTGAAATAAATAAAGGAAGACATCGTTCAGATGAGAGTAAAAAGAAAATTTCTGAAGCGATTAAAGGGGAAAATCATCCTTGGTATGGAAAACACCACACTGAAGAAACGAAGAAAAAAATAAGTGAAAACCATGCCGATATGAAAGGTGAAAATAATCCCATGTATGGCAAACAACATTCCGAAGAAACAAAGAAAAAAATAGGTAATCGTAAATATTCTAAAGGAAAAGATAATGTAGCATCAAAGTCAGTAATATGTATTACTACTATGAAAGTCTTTTATTCAATAACTGAAGCAATGAAAGAATATGGAATAAAAGGTAGTGCTGACATAGGACATTGCTGTGAGGGGTATAGAATAAAAAAAGGCAAAAAGGTAAAAGTTAATCAAGCTGGAAAATTAACTGATGGAACTCCTCTAGTGTGGAAATTTATAACAATTATACCATTATAATAAAACTAGGGGAGGTGGTGTACATGGCTAATATATACGAAAGACATAGAAGAAGATGGTATGAAGGAGAAACGGATTCAGAAAGTAGTCTTAATCAAGCGATAGAAAATTTTAATGAATTATTAGACAATAAAATGTCGCCAAGTGTTCATACAATTGAATACACTAAACCGTTTGAATATGATACTAGTATTAGATTTGTCGATAACGTATTGATTAGCGATGTGTGAGCAGACAAGAACAAATAAAAGACCAAAAATTGCTTCACGTGAAACTAAATAGTAATATTGCTAGTGGTAGTTATATATGGTGGAATAATTATCCATGGTTAGTGTCGAATGAAGAATCAAATGC
>JBGVLG010000054.1:0-68594 GCA_045124155.1 Anaeroplasma sp. | reverse complement strand
ACTTTTAAAATTAAAATTGAATTTAGAGGCTTATTTTAATTCAAAATGTGGATTTTCCTTTATTTTTAATATAAATTAGCTTCTTATTTTGTATTATTATTTAATTTTTTTATTTTATAAATAGTTTTAATAACTTTATTTATTTATTATCTTTATTCTATTCAATAGTTTTTAATATTATTTTCTTTTCGAAATTTTTATTTAAATTACATATATTTTAATTTAGGAATTAAATAAACATATTTATCTTATATTTTTATATTACTAATTTTTTATACTTCTTTTATAAATTTATAAAGCTTATTTTTGTTAAATCAATAATACATTTTTATTTATTTATATTAATATAATTAGTAAATAAAATGCTGATTAACAATGCATTTTTTTCATGTATATTAGCCCTTATTTTTTCTGCCTTCTTATTATATTTTTACATCTTATTTTTTTAATTATTTGAAATAGTGTTATTATTATAATATCTAGTTATTAAAACTATTTATGTTTTGAAATATTTTTTTAATTTTAATATATTATTATTAGGTATTATAAATATAAAAACCGGATGATTATTTCCGGTTTAAAAATTGATTATTTTTTCATTATCTAATATAAAATTAAAAGTTTTATTTTGATATTTTAGATTGATTAATTTAGGTTTATTTGAATGATTTTCTAACTCAATATATTTAATTTTATTATTATCCCATTCTAAATTTATAATAATATTTCCCTTCAATAAAAATCCTTTTATAATACCAGACTCAAGTCCTTCATCTGGTAGTGCTGGATGGATTTCTATTGTTTTTGAATCATCATTTATTATGAGCTCTGATATGGCTCTTGCAATACCAAAATTTCCATCTATTTGAAATGGAGGATGAAGATCTAATCCAGTTCTTGATGTAGATTTAGCTGTTAATCAGCATTTTATTTACTAATTATATTAATATAAATAATCAAAATAAAATAGGGAGTAGCCTAAAATAATTTGAATATATTTAAATCAAATTGTTCAAGGATACTCCTTTTATGGTATAATGTTCATAAAATAAAAAAAAGATAGATAAGTTACCCTGGAAAAGTTTCTTTATCTATCTACCAAAAAGGCGATATTATGATAACATTAATTAAAGGAAATTTCAATACAATTATTGATTTATGTTTAGATATTGATAAATACTATGATGATATGAATAATTTAGTATCATATAAAATAGAGTGTGGGTGTAGAAAAAAAGGGTGCTGTATAAAATATGGGAGGTATAAAAGAATTCTTATCAATAATGATAAGAAGATGGATATTTTTATTCAAAGAGTATACTGTAAACATTGTAAAAAGACACATTCAATACTTCCAAGATTCATAATACCCTATGAAAGAGAACCATTCGATTATGTATTAGATTTAGTATTAGAGTTTAAGGATAAAGAAATATCAAAAGTTGATTATCAACTTGTTAGATATATTAGTATTTATAAAAAATGGGAGAACAGATTAAAATCAATAGGATTAAGCATTAGTGATGGCATAAATAAGGTCATCACTTTATGTGCTTCTACTTTCAAAATGAGTTTTATGCAAAATAAAATGAGGAATAATATCAAATTAAAAAAGGTTGAATATTACATTAAAGAATTACCAACATAGATAAAATGAAAGGCAAATTTTTCTTTGATATACTATGATTAGTCAAAGGAGGAAAGAAAAATGACTGATCAAGAGAAGGAAAAAATAGCCTTATTTAGATACGGAATTATATCACCAGTAGTATCAAATATAGCCATAAGTATGTCCAAAAAAGAATTTTTTAAGCAACTTGGAGAAAAAGAATATCTACATCCAAATGGTAAGAACATCAAGATTGAGTGGAAAACAATTGAAGGATGGTATTATCAATACAAGAGATTAGGTTTTGAAGGATTAAAGCCTAGAGATAGGAATGATAAAGGGAAAGTAAGAAAACTTGATGATGAGGTAATTGAAATAATTGATTACTATATAAAGAAATATCCAAGAATGCCATCAACTTCTATTCATGAAAAACTAATAGCAGATAATATCATTAATGTTGGAGATGTATCGACCTGTACTATAGCTAGATACATAAAAAGATTAAAAGAAAATAATGATATTATTACTAAAAAAGAATTTAGAAGATATGAGGCTGAGCATATAAATGATATATGGTGTTGTGATACAACATATTCATTTAAATTGACAGTAAATGGAGTCAAAAAACGAATGTATATTATGGCAATAATAGATGATGCCTCAAGAGTAATAGTTGGCTGTGATGTGTTTTTTGAAGATAATTATGTTAATTTCATGAGTGTGTTAAAAAGTGCAGTAAAAAAATTTGGAAAACCTAAATTATTAAATGTAGATAATGGAGCACCTTATAAAAACAATCAAATAAGCTTATTAACTGCTAGATTAGGTATAACATTACATCATTGTGAGGCATTTTCGCCACAATCAAAGTCGAAAATAGAACGTTGGAATCGCACAATGAAGGATCATTTTATGGCAACTTATCATTTAACATCAAAAACTACAATTGAAGAATTTAGATGTGATTTATTGAAATATGTAGTTGAATATAATAATAAAGAACACTCTGAACTAAAAACCTCACCATTTAATAGATTCTTTGAAAATGAGGAATTTCCAATTTTTTTAGATGATGATTTGATTGAAAAGAGCTTTTTACTTGAAATAGAAAGAAAGGCTTCTATTGATGGAGTAATACCTATTAATAATGTGGAATATGAGGTTCCATCAAAATATGCGAATAAAAGAATAAAGTTGAGATATTCTCCTGATTGTAAGCAAGTATATGTAGTTAATCCTGATGGGACATTAGAATCCATTCAATTATTAGATAAAGTGGCAAATAGTAAAGTTATACGAAATAAGCCCAAATTTAATGTGGAGGATAATGACTAATGAATTATTTAAGAAAATTTGGAATGGAATACAATCCATTTTTAAAATCTAAGGATATAAAGATTGAATTATCTGAATATAAACAATTATTATTTAGATTAAAGCACTTAGAAGAAATAAAAGGTATTGGGATAATAACTGGTGAGCCAGGGTTAGGTAAAACTACCGCAATAAGATATTGGACTAATACATTAAATAAGACTATGTTTAAGGTAATATATATTCCTCATTCAACCTTAACAGTAATGGAATTTTATAGATTATTATGTGATGAATTCTCACTTGAGGTAAATTATTCCAAAAGAAAAAATTTTAAATCAATTCAGGATGAAATAAAACGTTTGGTTATAGAAAAAAGAATCACTCCTGTAATAATATTAGATGAGGCAAATTATCTTCCCTCTTCAATATTAAATGATTTAAAAATATTATTGAATTTTGATATGGATTCTAAAGATAATGTGATACTAATATTAATTGGTCAAAAAACATTTTTATCTACATTAAGCTTAAAATCAAATGAATCCTTAAAACAAAGAATATCAATGAATTATAATATAAGTGGTTTATCTAATGATGAAGCTAGATATTATATAGATCAAAAGCTTCAAGCTTCTGGATTAAATACAAATTTATTATCAATTGAAGCATATAATCAGGTTATAAATGCAGCAAATGGAGTGCCTAGAATTATTAATCAAATAATGGATAAGGCATTATTATTACTATGCAACTATAAATTAGAAGAAATAACAGAAACAATAGCAATGGAGGCAATCAATGAAGTGGCTTTATAAGGAATTTAATAAATATTTACCAAGAGTTAATTATAATAGAAACCCTGTTCTATATTTAACAAATGGTAGAGGAATACTATATGTTTATAGTTTTGATAGAAAAAAAGAGGTTGTTTTAACCTCTGATGAATGGACTGGTAAATTTAGATATATGTCATTATTTGAGATATTACATGATGAGTGGAGAATAATTCATAAAAATGATTTAGACAAGATCATAAATGTATATTCAGATCCAAGCGAATTACCATTCTAATAATTCCCTAAATTAATGTGACTAATTTCCTTTAATAATTTGATTAGTCACATTAATTTTATCTATATTATCCTTAAATAATTTGATAATTATGACCTGAAATAAAGTGCTGTTCTATAATTAATATTGTAATTATCAATGATTGTTCTAATGTTCTGTTAAGTGCTGAATTATTTTATAATTATCCTAAGCTTAAAGTGAAGTATCTTAAAATGAAAAAAAATTCAGGTCCTGGTGTGACAAGACAATTTGGAGTTGATAATACAAAATCACCATATGTAACATTTATTGATGCAGATGATGTTTTATATGATCAATATTCACTTTATATAGCTATTAGTTGCATAAAAGAAATATCTCCAGAAGTACTATTCACATCAACTGCTCAAGAGATTTATGTTAATAATGTAATAAATTACAAAGTGAGAAGAAAAAAAGAAGTATTTAGATTTTTACATGGTAAATTTATAAGTAGAAATTTTTTAAATATGAATAATATTCGATTTCATCCCACATTAAGATCTTGTGAAGATTCATATTATTGCATAATTCTTTTAGCTATTGGGAAAATTGAATATGTAGATTACATAACATATTTATGGAAATTTAATAATTCTAGTCTCACACGAAAAAAGCGAAAATATAATATTTATATTGAGCATTTTGATGATTTTTTTAGAGGCGGTATAGATGCTTATACTTTTATTAAGGATAAAAATCCTGAATTTTCTGAGGTTTTTTTAATTAAAATTATTTTTGGAAATTATATTATTTTAAATTCTAATTTGTTTGATTATAAAGATCTTAAATTTGTTAAAGAAGAATACACGAAAAAAGTAGAAGAAATAATTAACAATTATAGTTCGATCATATTAAAATATTCAGTCGATTTAAAATCTTTTTTTGAGGATGAATATAATACATTAAAATCATCTGATAAAGAATTGTGTATTAATGAACATCTATTTAATGATTTTTTAAAAAGGATAGTGCAATAACTATTCTTTTTTTTAAATTTAAGACATATTATATTTTGGTGATAATATGTGTGGAATATATGGATATATTGGCAATACAACTACTAATAAGTTTATAGAAAAACTATCTCTATTAGAATATAGAGGATATGATTCATGTGGTATAGCTTATAATTACAATAATCATATTATTTTAATTAGAACAAAGGGAAATACAAAAAATTTAAAAAGAAATACTAATGATAACACTTTAAAAATAGGAATAGGTCATACTAGATGGGCGACACACGGAAAAATCAGTCCCATTAATGCTCATCCTCATACCTCCAAAAATAATAGATTTTATTGTGTTCATAATGGAGTAATAGAAAATTATCATGAATTAAAGAATAAATATAATATTCAAACGAATAGTGAATCTGATTCTGCAATAATACCTGTAATTTTAGATATTCTTATCACTAAATATAGTATTATTGATTCATTAAAAATATTAATTAAGGAGTTTGTGGGAACATATGCTATAGCTATTATGGATAGATACAACCCAGAAACTCTTTATTTCATTAAGAATAAATCTCCTTTATTAATTTCTAAATCAAATAATAATATTTCAATTTCATCAGATCAAATAAGCTTTAATGATGGAGAAAAGATAATTGTTTTGAATGATCTTGATTATGGTTATATTTCATTAAATGAAATTGAAATACATAATTACTTAAATCATAATGAAAGAGTAACATTTATAAAAAATGAATCACAATTATACAAAAAAAGTGAAGCCTATTATATGCTAGATGAAATATATTTTGAAGAAAAGTTGCCTTATATTATTAATGATAAATATAAAAGAATACATTTAGATGAATACAAAATGACAATAAATTCATCAAAAGAACTTATTTTTATTGGTTCTGGTAGCTCATATTATGCAGCTTCAATATTAGCTTACGAATATGAAAGAAAACTAAATAAAAGATGTTTTGCATTAATTGCCTCAGAAGTTCAAAATTTTAATATATCAAATAATTCTATGTGTATAACTCTATCTCAGTCAGGAGAAACAATGGATTTATGTGATGCAATTGATTATTTAAAAAGTAAAAATCTAAGAATAATATCAATTTGTAATATTGTTCATTCTACAATTGGTTTTAAATCAGATTGTGTATATCCTTTATCAGTAGGTAGAGAGATATCTGTAGCCTCAACAAAAGCTTTTATGGCAATGCTTTATGTAGGTAGAGGATTATTAGATAATAATTATTTTAATAATTCTATTTATATTTCTCATTCAATTAAAAATGCATTACTTTTAGAACAAAAAATCATAGAGATTTCTAAAAGAATTAGCTCCTCTAACTTTATTTTTTATGTAGGTTCAGGAATCGATTATCTATATTCTCTTGAAGCATCATTAAAACTTAGAGAAATCAGTTACTTGCATTCGTTTTCAATTCAGACAGGAGAACTTAAGCATGGAAGCTTAGCGTTAGTAGATTCTAATACATATTGTATTGGAATTCTTTCCTCACTAGATATGAAATCAAGATTAGAATCTAGTCTTTCTGAGGTTTCAAGTAGAGGAGGAAAAACAATTATTATTTCTAACACTTATAATAAAGCAGATTTATTTTATGAAGGAGATTCTTTAGGACTAATTGTTATTATTCAATTGATAGCCTTTCATACAGCTAGATTTTTAAATAGAACTATAGATCAACCAAGAAATCTTGCAAAAAGTGTAACGGTAAAATAAAAAAAGATTGAGATTAAACTCAATCTATATTAGCATTTGATTTTATGTGCAAGTCTTAATTTATCTGCAATCATTGCTATAAATTCAGAATTAGTAGGCTTTGACTTATTATAACTAATAGTATATGAAAATATTTGAGAAATAGCTTCAACATTTCCTCTGTTCCAAGCCACCTCAATAGAATGTCTTATAGCTCTTTCAACTCTAGAAGAAGTAGTATTATATTTTTTTGCAACAGTCGGATATAATATCTTTGTTATTCCACTTAAAATATCAATATCATTATATACCATTGTAATTGATTCTCTAAGATACATATATCCCTTTATATGAGCTGGAACACCAATTTCATGAAGAATATCAGTAATTTCTTTATCAAGATCTATAGGAGCCTCCTTTGATTCCTTTAAATTAATTGAGGTTCCTTTTTTGTTTGAATCCTCATTTATTAAATTCAAAATTGTTTTTTGTAAATTATCCAAATTGACAGGCTTTATTATAAAATAATCAGCACCTGCCTTTGATGCTCTTGCCATAATATTTTCATTAGGAAAAGCAGTAAACATTGCAATCTTTTTAGGTCTATGATATTTTGAATTAGTATTAATTTGAGTTAATAATTCAACACCATCAATTTCAGGCATACAAATATCTAATAAAAGTACATCACAAGATTCATTTTCTAAATGCTTTAATAGTTCCTTTCCTGAAGTAAATGATTTTACAACATCTACAAAAGATTGCATTTTTAAATATTCTGAAACCATATTTAAGATTTCAACGCTGTCATCAGCTATAATTATTTTTGCCATAAATTTTCCCTCCCTTAACAATCGCTATATTATCCAATTTTATTATACAATTCAATACTTTTTTTAAAATTAGAAATAAGTTTTTTTTGATTCAATTTAATTCGACATTTGTCGATTGTCGAATTAAATTATATTCTATCATATTTGTCATTATTTGTCGAAATGTATTCTTATAATAAAAAAAGGAGTTTTTACTCCTTATAATTAATATATTTAAAGTATTCATTTATATATTTTTCTTTTTCATTTTCTGTAAATATATGAACCCAAGGCACACGTTTAGATATATCATATTTATTAGAATACTCATAGAATCTTGCAGTTTTATCTCTATTTGTATTATTCCATTTATTATAACCCTCTGGGATAATATGTTTGGCATAATTACATTCAATAAATGAAGCATTTCCATAATCTCTCCAAGGTCTTGCTAAAAAGACATTAGTTGTACCTTCATCAGAAGTAAAATCACATTTATAAAATAAATATCCATATTTTGTTTCAAAAGAATGAGATGGGGCACAACAATATCCATTTGTTTCAAAAGGAGAAGCATTCTTTAATAGAGAATGAATTTGACATTTATAAAACAAGGCTGTACTACCACCAAAAATAAAATCAACATCACCAATAATTAGGCAATTATTGTATATTTGTTTGGTTTCTTTTCCTAACAAATGAGAATTAGGTTGAAAACCTTGATATCTTTCAATAAGATTTTGAGGCATAGGACCTGTAAATAAGGTATCTTGAGCACTCTTTATGATAATATTATCTGCATAGAAATTATTTCCATCCACATGTAATGCAACTGCTTGTCCATACTTAGAAGAAGGAACGCTACTGTTTTCTATTGTTAAATTTTCTATTCTTACATTATCACTATTTACATATAAAGTATAAGTTCTAAAGGTATTACATTCATTGTTATCAGGCATAATTTTATGATAATAATCATTATTTGTAATAATTACTTTTTCTTTTGATTCTCCAATTAATGTAACATTATTTACAAATATCTCAACCTTTTCTTTATAAATACCATTTCTCAAAAATATTATATCTCCAGAGATACATTTTGATAAAGTTTTATTGATTGAATCTTTATTGTTTAATATATATTTCATGCATAGAACCCCCTATTTTGAAGTATACCACAATATATAAAAAAATACTATTATTGATTATAAATTAATTTAAATTAAGGTTGCTTGCTTTAAAAATATTTACAAAAAATATATTGACTAATATTTGCATTAATGCTAAAATAGGGTATGAATTATGTAAGCGCTATTTTATGTTGCAATGAAATGGTAGCAACTAAAAAAAACGCTTTATGATTTTATTTGCTATGTATAGAGGTGTTGAAGTGATTAATAGCGTAAAAAAATATATGATAGTCGATTTATTGGTGTTGGCTGTCATAGGATTTATACTTGAGTTTCTATGTGTGAAGTTCAGTGGAACAGTATTATATGCGGCACCATCAGTTACAATAGCATTATTAATAGCATTTATAGCGATTGCAAGGTGGAATCTTTGGGGACTATTAATATGTCCGATTTTAGCTTTAGCAACATTATGGGGCGGAACTAAAATAGAAGTTAGCTATATGAGCGCTGTATATGATTATAAATTATATATATCAATGGTTTTGGGATATCTTGGACTAGCTATTAATGTTATTTTTTTTAAAAAATTTTCAACAAAAAAAGTAATATCTAGTGCAGGATATATTGGTATAATAATTTTAGATTATATACTGTTTTGTGCATTACAGATGCTTACATATTACGTTTTATGTATAACAACAGGTGATTCGGGATTATTTACTTATCAAATTAAAGAAAATGATGCAATTAAAGAAATTACTACTAATGTTCAACAATTTGGTATGAATGGTTTTGTATATAATCTATTAGGATTTGTTATCCTAATTGTTGGTGGTTATGTTTTAAGGTCGCAAGGAGTTATTTGCAATAGGAAGCAAAAATTCATTGATGATAAAGAAAATGCTGAATTAATGGCTAAAGATTCAAACTTTAGAATTGAAGAAGCAGATGAGAGTACTCATGTTGGTGATGAGGATTCTCAAGAAAAGAATGATGGAGAAATCCATTAGTATGTTTTAAAGGATGGTGTTTTTATGCAAAGAGTTGTTGAGACTGATCAAAACGTTGTTGATGAAGTCGAACGTACAAAATGGAAACGTACATTACAAACTTTAGCAAAGGATTGGAGATTGTATGTATTATTAATTCCAATGCTAGCCTTCTTAATCTGTTTTAAGTATATGCCAATAGGTGGTATCTTAACAGGATTTAAATGGGGCGATGACAAATCAATGTATAATTCTCAATGGTGTGGTTTTTATTGGTTGGAATACATTTTTGTTGGTGATGCTTCACAAGCATTCTGGAAAGCTTTTAGAAATACATTTGTAAATAGTATGTATGGCTTAATTTTTGGATTCCCTATTCCGATAATTTTAGCATTATTATTCAGCGAAGTAAAAAATCAACATTATAGAAGTTTTTTACAAGTAGCATGTTATTTACCTCACTTCGTTTCAGCTGTAGTAGTAACCCAAATCATTCGTCTATGGTGTGAGGGAACTCGTCCAGGATATGATGGAGGACTTTTATTCCAGATATTTAATACATTTGGATGGATGAAAAACGATGCTGGGGAATTAATTGAAATAAGTGTACTTAATCAGCCAAAATTCTTCAGACCTATATATCAAGTATCTGGTGTATGGGAAGGTGCTGGTTATGGTTCGATCGTATATTTTGCTGCTATCTTAGCTATATCACCAACAAGTTATGAAGCTGCAAGAATAGATGGTGCATCAAAATTACAACAAATTAGATATGTAACATTCCCAGGAATGGCTCCTACATTAACAATAATGTTAATTATGCGTATTGGTCAAATTCTTAACATTGGTTATGAAAAGATAATTCTATTAGTAGAAGATGCCCCTTCATCTTGGGAAACCGCAGATGTTATTTCTACATATGTATATCGTATGTCAGGTAGATCCAATGCAGAAGGTGTTACTCCTATTGCCCAAGTTGGTATTGTAATGGATTTATTTAATGCGATTATTGCAATGTGCTTAGTATTAGGTGCGAATGCAATTAGTAGACGTGTATCATCTACATCACTATTCTAGGAGGTATTTTAATGAAAAGATTAGATAAAACAGAAATTATATTTAAAGTACTTTCTTATGCGATTTTAACTGTATTTGCAATATGTTGTTTATATCCATTTGTATTTATATTATCTGCATCTATTTCATCAAAAACTTCAGTAGAAGCAGGCTCAGTAATGTTATGGCCTATATTTGATGAAAATGGACCAAATTTTACGGCTTATATAAAGGTTTTTACAGATAAAATGTTCTGGGTTTCATATTGTAATTCATTCTTTGTTACAATGTATGGTACATTAGTTTCAATGCTTGTTGCAATATGTGGAGCTTATGCTTTATCAAAAACTAGATTATTATTTGGACGTGGATTTAATTTTATGCTAGTATTTACAATGTGGTTTAATGCTGGTATGATTCCTACATATAAGAATTTCTTGAATTTTGGTGTAAATAATATTTATATGTTTATTATAGCATTAGGATTTAATGCATTTAATATTATCTTATTAAGAAATTATTTTAGTTCAATTCCAACAGAAATAGAAGAAGCTGCGACAATTGATGGTGCAACAGAATTCCAAATTTTATCAAAAATTTATGTTCCAATGTCAAAATCATCAATTGTTACTGTTGCAATGTTCTATGCTGTTTCAAGATGGAATGGTTACTTATGGGCTCAGATGTTACTTGATCCATCCGATTATCCATTAACAGTATATATTAGAAGTACAGTTGAGCAATTAATTAAGCAAACTGAAAATACTAGTAATGCAAACCCATATGCAATAAATTCATTAAGATATGCTTTTATAGTATGTTCTATCATCCCAATCATCATTATCTATCCAAAGCTTCAAAAGTATTTTGCTGCTGGTGTTAATGTTGGTGGAGTTAAGGAATAATAGAAAAAAGAAAAAAGGAGAAAAGGAAAAAAATGAAAAAGAAAAATTTAGCCATATTAGGCTTAACAGCTTTAGCTGGTCTTTCGCTAGCAAGCTGTGGTGTTTCTAATACACCATCTAGTTCTACTTCTGGTGCTTCTGGCACAAGCAATGGTGGAACAACTACTTCAACTAAACAAGTTATGGAAAAAGAAGTTGCTGTAACTGATAAAGTAAGTGGTTCAGGAGGTAGCACATCACTTCCAAAATATGTAAGTGATGGAGTAACTGACTCTAAGGGTCTTGATATTTGTTTAAATTATAGTGGTTCTGAAGGAATTACTTTAAGAGGTAATGCAGTATTTAATCCTGTTGAAAAAACAAACTATTCTCAAGGAGATTTATTACCAACTTGGAAGGCATTTGCAGCTAATTTAAATACAACTATTCGTGATGCATCTAGTTATTCTGCATCAAAAGATGATGAAGTATATAATGCAGTGGATACAGCTGATTATGTTTCACAAACTGATTCTACTCAAAAAATTGATTTATTTTATAATACTACAGCTAATATTGAAGCTATGGGTAAAAAAGATAAAGCAGTAGATTTATTACAATATGTTAAACAGAACAAGATGCCAGCATTTAAAGCATGGCTAGACGCAAATCCAACTATGGCAAAAGCTATTACTAAGGGTGGTAAGATTTACTATACTCCATATTTTGATGGATATCAAGATGTTGAACGTATGTTTGTAATGGATACAAATGTAACTAAAGCAGTTCTTGATGCAACAGACTTTACTGGTTTCGACGATACAAAGAGTGGAAAAGGTGGAGCAGATAATACATTAAAAGAAGCTAAGTATACTCCATATATGGATGATGAATATAATTATCGTGCAAGGACTACTACAGTTCCATGTTTAGATGGAGATAAGGTAGTTAATATTGATATAAAACAAACAAAGAATATTATTCTTCTACAAAATGAATTATTAGCTAATGGTTGTACAGGTAAGCAATTAGCTGAACAGTTCCGTAAATATTTAAATGATGCATTTGGTGACTACATTGGTACAGGAAAATTATTTGAAAATTATTCAGATATTTTCGTATCAGAATCTGCAGCTTATAATGCAGATGAATTAGTTGCATTAATGCGTGTAGTAAAAGCTAATCCTGGTGTCGTAACTTGTGATAAAAATTCTGAGGTTGTTGGTTTATTCCCACGTGGATTAGAAAATAATCGTGTTGATAATATTGCTGACTTTATGCAAATTTGGGGTGTACAAGGTATGACATCTAAAAATGAAATGTTATATTTTGATGCAAATGGAAAGCTTAATGATGCTGCTTCAACAAATCAAACATATGATGCGTTAGATAATTTGGTTGCATTATATAGTGAGGGATTAATTTTAGAGCAATTCTGGAATAATCAAGGTGGAAAATCAAATAAAACATTCCACTTAGACAAGTATTTTGGTAAAAAGAGTGATGGTTCTGGTTATGGATTATTAATGTATGATTATTCTGCTGCTACTGGTGCAATGAATTCTAAGGTTGATGGTATTGGTACAGATGATTCAAAGAGATTTGGAGGATTTAAGGATACTTCAGTAACTGGTGTTAGACCTATTTTACCTCCTTTAGCATATTGGGCTACTACATCAGATTTTAATGTTAATCAAAAATTAACTGATAAGACAGGAAAAACTTTACTTCGTTATACAGAAGAAAATAGATCATTAAAGAAAAATAGCTGGTGTATTCCAACAACTTCAGATAATATTGAAGGTGCTATTCGTTTAATGGATTACTTATTTACATTAGAAGGAACTCAAATTCAAGATTTTGGTCCTAGTCAATTAGGTTATTGGAATTTAGGTACTATTGCAGGAACTGAAGCTCCTATTATGACTTCAGAAATAAAGACTTGGATTGGAAATAGTGGAAAAGATTTCTGGTCATTTATGAGAGCTTATATTGGTTCTACTCATGGTGTTGGTCATATTCGTGAAACTGCTATTCAAATCCAATCATGTAATGCATATGCTCAAGTTGGTTTAAATTATCTTGAAGATGCAACTGCACATGGTGTTGTTTATGCTAATAGAGTTGATAAGCATGGTTCTACTTATTCTTGGGATTGTACAGTTCCTACATCTGGATATGCTAAACCTTCTGACCAAGTAGCAGTTGGATATGAAGCAGTAACTGCATTCTGGGCTTCTGATAAATTAGCTTCTGAAGCAAATGGATGGGTTGCAGTTGTTAAAGATGGTTTAGCTAGATCTAGTAGAGATCAAATTGGTACATGTAAGAATACAAATAATCCTTATACATATTCTTCTGTATTTGAACAACAAGATGATAGATTAGTTGGTTATCTATATACATTAGCTAATTCTCAAGGTTCTACATTTGTTCCTAAATATGTTTTAGATTTAATTGATTAATTATTTTTAAATTTGGTTATTCTAGAGTCAATTTAGACTCTAGAATAGCTATTCCTATAAGGAGGTTTATATGGCAGATTTTTTCAAGAAAAATGCTAAATTATTAATAGTTTTATATGGTGTAATTATATTTGCTACATTACTTTCTGGTTTATTCTATATGACTAGTGTTGCAAACATTCATGTATACTATGAAATTGATGGAGATAAAATTAATTATAATAGTGACTCATCAATAACTGATGGAGTTACAAATGCAAATTTATTTACATATTTTGGTAATGCAAATGTTGATAAACCAGATTATGTAGTATATGAATTTGGAACAGATCCAAATAATGGACTTGAAAATAGTATATATTTTGCTGAAAGTGGATATGCTAAAATAGTATATGATTTTCAAATGGCAATGAGCAATTTTAATACACAAATTATAGTATTTTCAATTGTAGCATTACTTTGTTTTGCTGTTATGATGATTTTTTCAAATCATTCAAGAAAGGTATATTATAAAAGTAACCTATATGCTGGTTGTATAATGCCTTTAATAGTAATAATATATTCCGTTGTTATGTTAATTCAAAATTTTGTATTAATGGGTGTATTTAACAAAAATTTTGATTTATTTAGAACTGTTTCCGTATTACAGGATCCAAAAATTAAGGATGCTAGTAAACTTTTAATGGCAACTGATTATCAAAGAATTCTAGATAATAGTGAGGGTTTTGGTCCTTCTTGTTATTGGATTCAGGCTATATTCTTTATAGTTGTTATTGTTTATTCTATATTCTTAATTGTGTATACTGTGTTTAGATATAATGACTCTTCTAAACGTAGAAAAGAGATTATTGCAAGGGCGGTGCAGAATAATGATTAATGATATTGAAAATAAAAATTCACAAAAATTAATGTCTGATTTAGAGTACGCAAAAAACGATACTGAAATGATGAGATATAGAGTGAATGGTTTATCTTATAAATTAGGACTTTCTGCAATGATGTGCAGTTTATTAGGAGCTTTTATTTGTTTAAACTCATTTAATCCTAATAATTTTCAAGTAATTTTAGTTATTTTATTAAATATTATCATTTTATTAGGCGGATTCTTATGTGCTGAAAAAGTTAAAAATTATAATAAAAGTGGAGCTATTGCTCAGATAGTATTTGGTTGTATTTGTGTCGCTAGAATATTTTATATACCATTAATTATTATGGTTCAATTTAATATTTTCTTAAATGCTCAAAATTGGATAAAAGATTATAATGCTGGTGCAATTGATAATGCAACATTTAAGGATTATCAAGAAATGGCAAATGTAAGTAAGGGCGCGAAAAATTATTTAGGTCCAACAGTTACATCATATTATGAAAATAATAGATATGCTAATGCTTTTTTACCAGCAAATGGTAACTTTAGAGCGATATTTGCAATGATTTTATTTGGATGTGCCGCTGCATTGTTTATTACTGCTGGTGTTATTGGCTATCAAAGATCAAAGAAGCTTAAAACTTATCTTGATAGTATTAATGTAAAGATGTAAGGAGGGGTAATATGTCTGCTGATGTAATTTTAAGAGATGTTAATAAAGTTTACCCAAATGGATTTCATGCTGTATATGATTTTAACATTGAAATTGAAAAAGGAGAATTTATAGTATTAGCTGGTCCTTCTGGATGTGGTAAGTCAACTACATTACGTATGGTAGCAGGACTAGAGGAAATATCTAAGGGAGATTTAATTATTAACGGAAAAAAAGTTAATAATGTTGCCCCTAAAGATAGAGATATTGCTATGGTATTCCAAAATTATGCATTATATGCACATATGACAGTATATCACAATATGGCATTTTCATTAACTATCAGAAAAGTAGATCCTGTTGAAATTCATGCTAGAGTAATGAAAGCAGCTGAGGTACTAGGCTTGGTACCATATTTAAATAGAAAACCTAAACAATTATCTGGTGGACAACGTCAACGTGTTGCTTTAGGACGTGCAATTGTTCGTGATCCAGTAGTATTCTTACTAGATGAACCTTTATCTAATCTAGATGCTAAACTTCGTGGTACAATGCGTAAAGAACTAATGCAATTACATGAAAGATTAAATGCTACATTCTTATATGTTACACATGACCAAATTGAAGCATTAACATTAGCTTCTAGAATAGTAATTATGAAGGATGGATATGTTCAACAAATCGCTACTCCAAAGGAAATGTTTGATAATCCAGAAAATCTATTTGTTGCAGGATTTATTGGAACTCCTCCAATGAATTTCTTAAATGGTCATATTGATGATGCATGTGAGTATTTTATTCATGAAGGAACACAACAAAAATTTAAATTAACTCCTCATCAACATGAAATTATTCACAGTTATGCTGGAAAAAATGTTGTTTTTGCAGTTAGAGCAGAATATGCTTATATTGATGATGCTACACTTGAAAAAAATTCGGAATCAAAATTCACTTTAGATGTAGATTATACCGAATATTTAGGTGCTTATAATCTAATTTATGGTAAATTTGGTGAAGAAAATCTTATTTGTAAAGTATATAATCGTTCTGATATTACTGACAAAAAAATTGAAGTTGCATTTGATATGGAAAAGGTTCATTTCTTTGATATCGAAACAACCAAGAGAATTCGTTAATTAGGAGGAATGATTATATGGAAAATAATCGTTATGAAGAAGTAGAAAAAAAAGAAAATATTTTTCAAAAAATGCTTAAGATGTTTTGGCAATATCTTAAAAATTTAGGATATGATTTCGTTGTATCTTTCAAATACAATAATATGAAGTTACCAGCTATTTTAGTTGCGATTCCGGGTATATTGCTAGGTTTTTTCTTAAAATGGCATGCTCCTGTTGTTAGAGAATTAGTATTTGAACAAGCTAATAATCAATTTTATAAAGGTTTTTCATTTGATTATTCAGGTATGGTTTTATTCATATTAATGCTATTTGGTATATTGAATATATTTACTGCCGTTTCTATGTCTGGAAAAAAGAATTTAGGTTCAGTTGTATTGTCTACTATTTGTACTTCTGTAATTGTTATTTGCGGAATTTTATATCTTGTTGCAGTATTTACATTTTTTGAAGGAGTAAACGAATATCGTGTTGCATATGATCAAACATATGCAGAGGAGCTTGCTAGACAAATTGCTCTTGGTATTGATGAAAAAACTGCGATAACAGCTGCTGAATCATTCGCAAAAGCAGAATGCAGTTCTATTGGTATTTCAAGTAATAAAATAATTACATTTAATTCAAATTATATTATTTCTGTTGTTTCAATTATAATTTCAATGACTTCAGCGGTTGCTGGATGTGTTCTTGGATTTATATTCTATGATAGAACATACGAAAAGGTTGATAGATAATGAGTAATAAAAAGAAGAGAATTGAAGAAGAATTTGATCCATATAAGGTTGACAAATTATCTAAAATTCCTTCTTGGTTAATTATTTTAGTATTAAAATATTGGGCAGCTGCGGCTGCCGTTTTCTTTACTGTAATAGGCGGTATTGATATTGGACTAGATTTTTCTAATGATAATTACCAAGATTTAATTGCTTCTATTAATATGTCTGAACAAATTATATTATTTATAGGTTTAGCTTTAGCATTAATATTAAATTACGCTGTTAAACAGATTGTAATAATGCTTAACAATAGAAGAAATAATACTTTTAGATATAATTTTATAAATCAAACTGGATTAATTGGCTTCTTTTTACATTTATTATATTGCATGTTTGTTTCATTTGTGCTATTCTTTGTTATTTGCTTTTTAGGTTATAAAGGATGGATTATAAATTTATTTGGAACAAGTGATTATGGTCTTGAACCATTTACATACGGACTTTGTTTTATTGTTATTGATTTTATATTTGTTTTAGCAAAAAATATTATTTACAATATAGTAGAAAGAATAAAATATAAAAAGCAATTGGCTATGGACTAATTGGGAGGTTAATATGGAGTTTAAAACTATATTTATAAGTTCAAGAAGCTTAACAATTGAATTAGTAAATAATGATATTGTAACTACTACCCCATATGATGTTTATTTGAATGGAGAGTTACTAAGTTCAAATGAATGTATGAATGTATATTCGATTTATAATTTATCTCCAAATACAGAATATTTAGTTAAGATTATTCAAAATGGAGTATGCTATGAAAAAACTATTAAAACAGATGATGAATATGTTTCATTAAATGTTAAAAGGTTTGGTGCTAAGGGAGATGGCGTAAGCTTAGATACGAGCTTTATTCAAGCTGCTATTTTAAGTTGCCCAGATAATGGTAGAGTATATTTTCCAAAGGGAGAATATTATACAGGACCATTGTTTTTAAAAAGTAATATTACTATTGAATTAGCTGAGGGAGCTCATTTAATTGGTGATATTGATAGAAATAATTATCCAATTTTACCTGGTATTATATTTACATCTAATGAGCAAGATGAATACAACCTTGGATCATGGGAAGGAAATCCACTTGATTGTTTTGCAAGCATTATTACAGGCATTAATATTGAAAATGTAAAAATCATTGGTAAGGGTATTATTGATGGTAATGCTCAAAATAGTGATTGGTGGACAGATGTAAGAACTAGAAGAATTGCATGGAGACCAAGAGGGGTATTTCTAAATCATTGTAAAAATATAAGTTTGCAAGGTGTAACTGTTACAAATACACCATCTTGGAATTTGCATCCATATTTTTCTAGTAATTTAAAATTTATTGATATGAAGGTTCAAAATCCTAAAATATCTCCAAATACTGATGGTTGTGATCCTGAATCTTGTGATAATGTTGATATTATAGGTGTTAATTTCTCTGTTGGTGATGACTGTATTGCAATTAAATCCGGTAAAATTTATATGGGAAGAAAATATAAAAAACCTTCAGAAAAATTCAATATTAGAAACTGTTCAATGAATTTTGGTCATGGTGCTATAGTGTTAGGAAGCGAAATGTCTGGTGGTATAAAAGATATTACTGTATCACAATGCTTATTTAATAAGACTGATAGAGGTCTTAGAATAAAAACTAGACGTGGAAGAGGTAAAGATGCAATAATTGATGGTATTACCTTTGAAAATATAAAAATGAGTGAGGTACTTACTCCATTAGTTATTAATATGTTCTATTATTGTGATCCAGATGGTCATACAGAATATGTATATTCTAAAGAAAAATTACCTGTTGATGATAGAACTCCTTATTTAGGAAAATTCGTATTTAAGGATATTGATTGTACAGAGGTTAATGTTGCAGCTGGAACATTCTTTGGATTACCTGAGAAACCTATTGATTCAATAACTCTTGAAAATGTTAACTTCCATTATGCAAAGGACCCTGTTTTAGGATTGCCAGCAATGATGGATGGACTTCCTAAACTGAAAGGAAAAGGTTTCATATTCTCTTATGTTAATCAAGTCAATATTAAAAATGTGAATTTTGATGGCTTGAATGATAAGGAATATGAGTTTACTGATGTTAATGTAATAAACAAATAATTTCTTGGTGTATATTTATGATATACACCCTTTTTATATATATATTATCCTATTTATATATTATCCTAGAAACAGTATTATAATATTTTTATATGACTAATTATTGTAGGAGTTTTAGTTTCTATTGTTAGCATAATATTTTTAATATTATTTAATGAAAAACATAGTATATTATTATTAATACCTTTTATTATAAACTATGTTATATATTTATCTTCACTGCAAGTGTTATCTAGTAATATAAATAACAATAATATTTTAGGATTATTAATAATATATTTATACATAATAGCTTTAGTATTTGCTTTATATAAAAAACTAAATGGGCAGCAATTATTGTAATTGTTATAAATGGATTGTTTATTGTTACAATCTTAACATTAATTGCGTGCAATATGCTTTCTAATCTACTTATTTTAATATACTGTTATATTCTTTATTATCATTATCTGTAGAGATTATCTATTATGTTAATTATTTAGTTTTTAAAACTAATGATAGTAAAGAACTAATTGAAGAATAAATACATCATAACTATGCTTTTTATAGTACAGTTTTTATTCTTAAGATAAATTGAAAATAAAAATATGTTTTATTAAGTTTTTAATTCACTATCAAAACGTTTTCATAAATATTTAAATAATGATAGTTTTATTTAATTTATCCAATATTATGTGTTATAATAGTAATGATAAATTTCTTTAAAAAAAGGAGACAAAAATGAAAATATCAATTGGCTGTGATCATTCCGCATTGGAATTAAAAGACGCAATAATCACTCACCTTGAAAATTTAGGACATATTGTTTTAGATAAGGGTACATATACAAAAGATAGCTGTGATTATACTGACTATGGATATTTAGTAGCAAAAGATATTAAAGATGGTGTTGCTGAACGTGGTATTGTAATATGCTATACAGGTATTGGCATGTCTATTATCGCAAATAAGGTTAAAGGCGTAAGATGTGCACTTGTAGGGTCTAAAGATGCTGCTACATTAACAAGAGAGCATAATGATACTAACTGTTTAGCTTTATCTGCTAAATATACAGGAATTCCATTAGCTAAAGAAATTGTTGATATTTGGCTAAATACTGAATTTTCACATAATGAAAGACATCAAAGAAGAATCAACAAAATAACAGAATATGAGGAGAAGGAATTATGTCAAAAGTAGTTGTATTAAATCATGCATTAATTAAGCATAAGCTAACAAATATTAGAAACAAAAATACTTCAACAAAGGATTTCTATCAAAATGTAAATGAAATTGCTGGCTTAATGGCATATGAAATTACACGTGAATTTCCTTTAAAAGAAGTAGAAATTGAAACTCCTATTTGTAAATCAATTCAATATGAGCTTGCTAGTGAAGTAGTAATAGTTCCTATTTTACGTGCTGGCTTAGGTATGGTTGATGGAATAAGAGAAATGATACCTACAGCTAAGGTTGGTTTCATTGGATTATATCGTGATGAGGAAACCTTAGAACCACATGAATACTATGCAAAATTCCCTAATGAAATAAAGGATTCTATAGTTCTATTAGTAGATCCTATGCTTGCAACAGGAGGAAGTGCCTCTGCAGCAATTACAATGCTTAAGAAGCGTGGCTGTAAGGATATTCGTTATGTTGGATTAGTAGGAGCTCCTGAAGGAATTAAGGCACTTCAAAATGATCATCCAGATGTTGATATTTATTTAGCTAGTCTAGATGAAAAGCTAAATGAAAAGGGATATATTGTTCCTGGTTTGGGTGATTGTGGCGATCGTTTATTTGGAACTAAATAATGAAAGTAAAAAAATATGCCAAATATTATTCACTAGGTACTCAAGGTATTTTTACTATGGTCATTCTATTATTTTTAGGCTATTATATTGGCTATAAAATTAATAAGGATTCACCATGGCCTGCAATATTAGCAGTTGTGGGTGTATTAATTGGTTTATTTACCTTTGTTTCATATTTACTATATATTCTTAAGTGTGAAGAAAAGGAAAAGAAAAATGAGAAATCTTAAAGCGAATCTTTGGGTTGTTCCTATAACCTTATTAGTTACTATAATTGTTTCCTTAATATTAGGATTAACAGGTCTTAATTGGAAGTATTATTTAATAGGATCTTTATTAGGATTAATGAATCATAGTATTATGGTTAAGCAAAATGCTAGGATGGTTAGAATGGTTCAATTAGATCCTGACCATACAGTATTTAATCCTAAAAAATCAGCATTATTATGGTATTTAATTAGAATGGGATTATTTTTAGGAGTATTTGTTGTGTTAGTATATTTTTCAAATATTAAAAATGATCATTCTAAAATATGGGATATTGTAATAGCCTTAGGTGGATATATAGTAATGAAAATAATATTTGTATTATGCTTAGTATTTTTTAAAGAGAAGAAGGTGAAAGATAAGTGACCTTTTTATATGACTTTTATGGTCCTATGAAGGCTAGTGTCATAATCATTGCTGTTCTTTGTATTTTCTTTATAATATTATCATTTTTTATTAAGAAGGTTGATCCTTCTAAAAAAACTCCATTATGGCTAGTTCCATTTTTATGGATTGTTGATTTAGTAAATGGATTTGTTAAAGAAAATATTGGAATGAGATGGAAGAGCTATGCTCCATGGTTTTTGACATTAGTAATATTTATATTTTTTGCAAATATCTCAAGTATTTATTTACTTGATAATCCAACAAGCTATATTGTTGTAACTGCTGCATTGGCATTTTGCTCATTTGTAGTTATTCAAGCTACAGGTGTTGTATCCCTTGGTCCAAAGGGCTATTTAAAGAGCTTTTTAGATCCAATGCCACTTATGCTTCCTATGAATATCATTAGTGAGTTTACATTCCCATTATCATTATGCCTACGTTTATATGGAAATGTAGTTTCAGGAGTTGCAATATCAATTCTTGTTAAGAATGCATTTGAATGGTTTGCAATACCATTTATGCCTGTAATCAATTTGCTATTTGATATAGCTTTTAGCATTATTCAAGTAGCAGTATTCGTTATTCTGTCTATTATCTTTACTTCTATGAAGATTAAAGATGAAGAAAAAATATATAATAAATAATAAAGGAGAATTTATAAAATGGATTTTATGTTAGTTTTACAAAATGTTTTATTAGCTTTTGCTGAGATTTCTGTTGGAGAAGGTTTAAAGTATATCGCAGCTGCAATTGCGGTATTTACTGGTTTTGCCTGTGCATTAGGTGAAGGTAATGTTGCAGCTCATGCACTTGATGCAATGGCTCGTCAACCTGAAATTGCTGGTAATCTACGTGTATCAATGCTTATTGGTCAAGCAGTATCAGAAACTACTGGTCTATATGGTCTAGTAATCGCTATTTTAATTCTATTTATTTAATATTGAAAGGAACTACTAAAGGGTAGTTAAAGGTAAAAATATGTTTTTAAGTATGGCAGATGCTATATCTGAAATAATGTTATATTTAAAGCGTTCCTTTGGCCCTATTACTGGCGCGAATGGTGGTTGTGATATCCTTACTGCTGCTGCAGAATTTGGTGTTCAGCTTGCGTCTACTATCCTTCTATTTATAATAGTTCGTGTTTTTTTCTGGAAGCCTATTACTAACATTCTTGAAAAAAGAAGAGAAGCAATGGATCATGATCTAGAAGCTGCAAAAGAGGCTAAAGAAACAGCAGTTGAAACTCAAAAGAAGCTTGAAGCTGAATTAGATGAGGCTAAAAGTAAAATTAGAGAAATGTTAGAGGCTGCTGAAAAGGAAGCTAATTTAAAGCGAGATGAAATATTAGCTAAGGCTAAGGAAGATGCTGAAAAGAGAATGGAAAATCTTGAGCTTGAATTAGAAAATGAAAAGAAAAGCATGGAAGCTGAAATTCGTAAAGAAATTGTTGATGTTGCATTCGCTGCTGCTGAGAAAATAGTTGCAAGAGAAATTAATCAAGACAAGTATTTGGATGTCGTTGATGAAATCTTGAAGGGAGCTATGGAATAGTGGTTGAAAATGAATATGCTCAAGCTATTTACGATTTAGCTAAGGAAGATAATAAAATAGATATTATAAATGAATGCTTTATAGTTGTAAATAAAAGTATTGAAGATAATGATTTTATGGAATTATTATCCTCTCCAAAACTTACTAAAGAGGAAAAAAAGAATATTCTTACTAAGGTATATGGTAAGCTTGATAGTCTTTTTTTAGATTTTATGTATGTTTTAATTGATAATAATAGATTTAATAGAATTAGTTATATTTATGATTATTATAATCAATTAATTAAAAATGAACATAATATCTTACATATTGAGGCTTATTCAGTTAAGGAATTAACTAAGGCTCAAATAGACAATTTACGTAAAACATTATCATCCTATTATAATGGTAAAACTTTAGAAATAGAGAATATAGTAGATCCAAAATTAATTGGTGGAGTACGTATTGAATGTAATGGTAAAACATTAGATGTTACATTGAAAAAGTCACTAGCTAATATGAAGGATTCACTATAAGAAAGGGTAAAAAATGGCAAATATTAATTTATCTGAAATATCAAGCTTAATTAAAGAACAAATTAAAGCCTATAAGGAAGATATTCAAACAGAAAATGTCGGAACTGTCATTCAGGTTGGTGATGGTATTGCCCTTGTACATGGATTAAAGGAAGCAATGTCTTCTGAACTATTAGATTTTCCTAATGGTGTTAGAGGAATGGTACAAAATCTTGAGGAGGATAAGGTTGGTGTTATCCTTTTAGGAGATAGTGCTAAGGTAAAAGAGGGTGACCTTGTAAAATGTACAGGAAAAATTCTAGAAGTGCCAGTTGGTGATGAATTTATTGGTAGAGTAGTTGATGCATTAGGAAGACCTTTAGATGGTAAAGGTGCTATTCATTCAACTCATACTAGACCTATTGAGGTTAAAGCTACTGGTGTAATGGATAGAATGAGTGTTAATACCCCACTTCAAACTGGTATTAAGGTACTTGATGCCTTAGTTCCAATTGGTAGAGGACAAAGAGAATTAATTATCGGTGACCGTCAAACTGGTAAAACATCAATTGCAGTAGATACAATATTAAATCAAAAGGGTAAGGATGTAATATGTATTTATGTAGCTATTGGTCAAAAGGAATCAACAGTTTCAAACGTATATGAAACCTTAAAAAATAATGGAGCAATGTCTTATTCATTAATTGTTTCAGCTTCAGCTTCAAATCCAGCCCCAATGCTTTATTTAGCACCATATGCTGGTGTTACTATGGCTGAATATTTCATGTATCAAGGTAAGGATGTCTTGATTGTTTATGATGACTTATCTAAGCATGCAGTTGCATATCGTGAGATGTCACTATTACTACATAGACCACCAGGACGTGAAGCATATCCAGGTGATGTATTCTATCTACATTCAAGATTACTTGAGCGTGCAGCGAAATTAAATAATGAATTAGGTGGCGGAAGTATTACTGCTTTACCTATCATTGAAACTCAAGCAGGAGATATTTCGGCATATATTCCTACAAATGTAATTTCTATTACAGATGGACAAATATATTTACAATCTGATTATTTCTATAAAGGTATTAGACCTGCAATTAATGCTGGTTTATCAGTATCACGTGTAGGTGGTGCTGCTCAAACTAAGGCTATAAAGAAGGTTTCTGGTACACTTCGTCTAGATTTAGCAAGTTATCGTGAGCTTGAATCATTCTCACAATTTGGTTCTGATTTAGACCCTTCAACTAAGGCAAGACTAGAACGTGGAAAGAGAACTCAAGAAATTTTAAAGCAAGGCTTACATGTTACACTTGCTATGGAAGAAGAAGCAATGATTTTATATTCTTTAGTTCATGGCTTCTTAGATGATATAGAAGTTGAGGATTTAGCTCGCTTTGAGGCTGATTTATATTCTGATTTAAAATATTCTGAAGAGGGTAAGGAAATTGCTAAGAGTATTAGAGAAAATAAGGTTTTACCTGATTCAAATATTCTAGATAATTATTTAACTGAATTCAAGAAGAAATTTATGTAGTGGAGGTATTGATATGGCAAACTCACTACGTGAAGTTAAATCTCGAATTAATTCAACAAAAAGTACTGCTCAAATAACAAAGGCTATGTATATGGTTAGTAGTTCTAAGGTAAAAAGAGCAGAAAAAAATTATAAATCATATAAGGACTTCATGGAAAGAATAGCAAATATGGTTAACTTAATTGTTGAAAAAGCAAGTGAGGATTATGAACATCCTTTATTAACTCCAAGAGAAATAAAGAAAACTGCATATTTCATTATTACCTCAGATAGAGGTCTTGCAGGAGCTTATAATTCTTCAATATTTAAAGCTTTAGAGGAACACTTAAAAAATAATCATAAGGATAATAGTGAATTTATTACTGCTGCAGTAGGAAAGCAAGGCTATGGTTATTTAAAAAAGATGAAGTATCCAATGATAAACGATGATCCTACATTTATACGTGATGATGTATTATTTGTAGATATTGCTCCATTAAGTAAAGCCCTAATTGATTTATATTTAAATAAGGAAATAGATAAGCTTGTTATAGTATATAATCATTATGTTAATAGCTTAACTCAAGAAATTAGATTTGAAGAGCTATTACCTATAAAAAAGATTGAAGGTAAGAAAATTAACATTGATTATACTTATGAAACAGGAATTGAAAAAACCTTGAATCTAATTTTGCCAATGTATATTCAAGATATTATTTATGGTATAATTTTGGATTCAAAAACAGCAGAGCATTCAGCAAGAATGAATTCGATGAAGAATGCGACAGATAATGCTGATGAAGTAATTGAAAAATTACAATTATTATATAATAGAGCCCGTCAAAATGTTGTAACAAATGAATTAATAGACATTATTGGTGGAGCAAATGCGATAGGAGGGGAAAACTAGTGTTTGGAAAAATAGTAGAGGTTAAGGGACCAGTAGTAGATGTATTATTTGAAAACGAATTACCTGCCATTAATGATGCCTTAACAATTGATTATAGTAAAGAAGATAATCATGGAATTGAAATTCATTTAACACTTGAGGTAGCCCTACATATAGGAAATAAAAAGGTTCGTTGTATCGCTATGGATTCAACTGATGGTCTTATGCGTGGTATGAAGGTAAAGTGTACTGGAGGACCAATATCTGTACCAGTTGGACAGGAAACATTAGGAAGAGTATTTAATGTATTAGGTAATTCTATTGATGGTAAAGAAGAATTAACAAATGTTGAAAAACATCCTATTCATAGAGATGCACCAAAGCTTGATGAATTATCTCCAAATGTAGAAATATTTGAAACAGGTATTAAGGTTATAGATTTACTTGCTCCATACATTAAGGGTGGTAAAATTGGTCTATTTGGTGGTGCTGGTGTTGGTAAAACAGTATTAATTCAAGAGCTAATCCATAATGTAGCAGAGGAGCATGATGGTATTTCAGTATTTACAGGTGTAGGTGAACGTACTCGTGAGGGTAATGACCTATATCATGAAATGAGTGAAAGTGGTGTTATTAATAAAACTGCCATGGTTTTTGGTCAAATGAATGAACCACCAGGAGCACGTATGAGAGTTGCATTAACTGGATTAACAATGGCAGAATATTTTAGAGACAAAGAACATCAAGATGTATTATTATTTATTGATAATATTTATCGTTTTACTCAAGCAGGTTCTGAGGTTTCAGCTTTATTAGGAAGAATGCCTTCAGCAGTAGGATATCAGCCTACATTAGCTACAGAAATGGGTAAACTACAAGAAAGAATTACTTCAACTAAGGAAGGTTCTATTACATCTATTCAAGCTATATACGTACCTGCTGATGACTATACAGACCCAGCTCCAGCAACAACCTTTACACATCTTGATGCAACAACAAATCTTTCTCGTAAGCTAACTGAAGAGGGTATTTACCCTGCTGTAGACCCATTACAGTCTACATCAAGAGCTTTACAGCCTGAAATAGTTGGTAAGGAGCATTATGAGGTTGCTCGTCGTGTTCAGCAAATTCTTCAAAGATATAATGAATTACTTGATATTATTGCAATTTTAGGTATGGATGAATTATCAGAGGAAGATAAGCTTACAGTATGTCGTGCAAGACGTATTAAACTATTCTTATCTCAAAATATGTTTATCGGTGGTCAATTTACAGGTATTCCTGGTGCTTATGTTCCAGTATCTGAAACAGTCCGTGGCTTTAAGGAAATACTTGATGGTAAGCATGATAATGTACCTGAAGAAGCCTTTAGACTTGTTGGTACCATTGATGATGTATTAGAAAAGGCAAAGGGCTTAGTAAAATAATGAGAATTATAGTTTCTACTCATCAAGGAAATTTATATAATGAAGAAGTAGATTATGTAGTTGTTCATAGCGCTACAGATGGTGAATATGCAATTATGTCAGACCATATTCCTGTTATTTCTGTAATGGAAGAAGGATATATTAAATTCGTTCGTGGTAATGAAGAATATTACGTTGTTTTAGTAAGTGGTATCCTAGAATTTCATGATAATACAGTTGTAGTCTTAGTTCAAGAGGCACATATTGGTCAAAACAAGGACTCTGCAAAGGCTCATCTTGAACAAATAAGAAAAGAGAGAATGGAGCTTAATAAAAAAGAAGCCGTTGACTTTACTCAAAAGGAAAAGGAGCTTCATGAAAATATTAAAAAAGCTGGTGCAGGAAGCTTATAAAAATTTAGCTATATACCCTAGGTGTATAGCTTTTTTAAAAGGTGAAACATGTTAACAATCAACATAAATTATATTTTATATACAGTTATATATTTATTAAGCTTTTGTTTTTCCTATTATGTGGTAATATCATCACGCATGGAATCATTATTTAAGCAAGGAAGTATTTGGCCAATTAGAATAGCTCAAGTTTTACTAAGTGGAATAATTGCTTATTTATTTACTCAAGGAATCTATAATTTAATAACAATGTTTAATATTTAAAAAAAATAATTATTTTTTTGTATAAACTTTCCCCTACTAGCTCATACTACAAGTGAGGTGAAAGTATGAAACAAAAAATTAAAAGCTTTTTAGTAGAGAAAAAGGAATTAATCATATTTATTAGCGCGATTGTATTTGTATTTATTTCAGTTGTAGCCATTGCTTCATTTGCATTTAAGGATAATTCTGTCCCAGTAGTTGATCCTACAAATGTAGTAACTCCAACAAAAACAGATGACCCAGTTGTAGAGCCAACAAAAACAGATGAGCCAGTAGCTATTATTCATAAGTTTTCCTTACCAGTTTCTGGTGAATATGAAATGGTTAGAATCTTCTTTGATAGTTCTTTGGATGATGAGGAATTAGCTTCAGCAATTATTGACAATGGAACTACTATTGAAACATCATCAGGAATTTCTTTTGCAAAAAGTGATAACTCATCATTTGATGTCTTATCAATTTATGAAGGAGAGGTTGTAGATGTTACAACTGATGAAGTATTAGGATGTTCTGTAACAATTAAGCATGCTAATAACGTAAAAAGTATTTATTCCTCTTTACAGGATGTAATAGTTGAAATTGGACAAGAGGTTACTCAAGGTAGTGTAATCGGACAAGCATCAACTTCATCTAATGATATCTCAGCCGGAGTACATGTATATTTACAAACTATGGTTAATGATAAATATATAAATCCTGCATCAATAATGGGACGTACATTAGAAGAGTTAATTTCAGAAAAGTAAGCAAAGGACAAGTCTTTATAGACTTGTTTTTTTGTAATAAAAGTGCATTTTTTCTCATAAGATTTTATGGTGATAAAATGCTAGATGAACTAGAAAAAAGGGTTATTGAAATAGCGTATTTAATGTTAGATGGAAATAGAACAGTTAGAGAAGTCGCAAGGATTATAGGAATTTCAAAATCTACAGTTCATTATGATTTAACAAAAAGGCTTGATTCTATCGATAACTCCTTATATTTAAAGGTTAGAAAGTTATTAGATTACAATAAAAAAATCCGCCATATTAGAGGCGGAGAAGCAACTAGACTAAGGTATCTACATAAGTCTCAATAATATCATTACCTACTTCAGTTAAAGATGATGCTTCAATTTTATATTTATATAAATCATCTTTTAATTCTTCAAGATAATCAATATCTGTAGAACCTTCAATAATTACATCCTTTTGAAAAGAAACATTATTTATATTAATTTTATTCATAGTATTTAATATTGTATTATATCCAGAATATGAGGTTGTTAAAATAAATTTTTTTTGTAATTTTGGTACATATATTTTAACTCCCTTTAAGCATTCACTTACAGAAGAAGAATAAGCTCTAACCAGTCCACCTGCACCTAATAAAATTCCCCCAAAATATCTAGTGACAATAGCTAAAATATTAGTTAATCCTTTCTTTTTTAATACATCAATCATAGGGGCTCCAGCTGTTTTTGAGGGTTCACCATCATCTGAGGCCTTTTGAATATCTTGATTTTCTCCTAAAATATATGCATAGCAATTATGAGTCGCATCATAATGCTTTTTTCTTATATAGTTTAATTTTTCATTTACTTCTTGAATAGAATTAACTCTATATATTCTACAAATAAATTCACTTTTTTGAATAATTATTGTATTTTCGTATTCACCCTGAACTAAAAACAAATTAATCACCATTCTTTTCGATTTATTTTATCATAATATCATATTTTCTACAATTAGCATTTTATAAAAAACTAGACTACACCTTAATAAAATGCTATAATACAAAAGGTGTTGGTTATGAACGAATTCGATTTAGGTTTAGAATTAATTAAACATATTAATACCTTAGGCTATGAAGCATATTTAGTAGGTGGTTGTGTTAGAGATTATTTATTAAATATCCCTTCAAATGACATTGATATTACAACATCAATGCCAATTGATGAAATAAAAGCTCACTTTACTACTATAGATAATGGGTCTTCATATTATTCTTTAACTATTATATATCATAATATATCTTTTGAAATTACTCATTTTAGAAAGGATTTAAGATATTTAGATAACAGACATCCTGAGGTTATATATGCAGATACTCTAATAGAGGATGTCGAAAGAAGAGATTTTACAATTAACGCACTAGCACTGAATCATGATAAAAAGATTTATGATTATTTTGAAGGACTTAGTGATTTAAAAAATAAAATAATAAGAACTATTAATGATCCAAATGAAAGATTTCAAGAAGATTCCTTAAGAATATTAAGAGGCTTATATTTTTCATCAAAATTAAACTTTGATATTGAGAATAATACTCTTAAGGCAATGATAGAAAATCGTCATTTACTTAAAAATCTTTCTAATGAAAGAATTTATGATTATTTTATTAAACTTGTTTATGCAAATACTAATAAAGGAATTAATTATATTATAAACAATAATATATTTGAGTATATAGAAGAATATAAAGCTTGGCTATTAGTTTCTTCAAATAGATATTCTATTGATTCTTTAAAATATTTATATACATTGAATTATTTAAAATATCCTCCTATGATAAATAAAAAAGAAAAAAGACTTTGTGATATTTTAATTCAATTAATAGAAAATAATTATTCTAATTATTATTTATATTTATATCAAAATGAATTAATTAATTTCAAGGAAATATTAGATGATTATTATGATTTAAAAAATAGAATCATTTCATTTCCAATAAAAAAAGATAATGATTTAGCTATATCAAAAGAAGAAATAACAAGTCATTTTCTAGGTGCTAATAAATCATTAATGATAAAGAAAATAATTACTAAAATTCTAAATAATGAACTTGATAATACTCAAGAAGATATTAATAGATATATAAGGGAGATTTCTTATGAATAATATACATGCATTTATAGATTCTTATGAAATAATAACAATATTAGTTGATAAAACTATAAAAAATCCTCAGAAAAAATTTTATTTATCTAATGGAAGCTATAAAGAACCAATTCAAATAATTACATCATATGAAGAATCATTATTTTATAAATATGTAGCTAAATTTATAAGAGGAACTTCATTACATAAGGATTATTATGTAATTGATGATGAAGGTAATGAAGCATTACTTCAAAGTGGTTCTATAGTTAGAACAAAAGAATTTGAAGAGGAATTTAAATATGATGGACCTTTAGGAGTAGAGTACCATAAGGAATATACTATTATTAGAGTTTGGTCACCAGTTGCTAAAGAAATAAAGGTTGGAATAATAAAAGATAATTTAGAAGAACAATATTCATTATTTTATAAGGATTGTGGAGTATGGGAAATAACATTATATGGAGATTATGAAGGAATAGGCTATATCTTATATTCTAGAGTGGCTAAAGAGTTAGTTAAAATTAATGATCCTTATGCTATTTCAAGCGCGACTAATGGAGAATATAATTATATTATTAATCCAGATAAGCTTTATAAAATGAAATATAAAAAACCTAAATTTAGTGGAAATATAACAGATTCTATTATTTATGAAGCATCAATTAGAGATTTTACTTGTAATTTAGAATCAGAAAATAAAGGTACATTTTTAGGAATGCTTGAGAATAATCCTACAACAAAAGGATATCCAACTGGCATTGAATATATAAAATCATTAGGAGTTACTCATCTACAGCTAATGCCTATTTTTGATTTTGGTGGAGTTGATGATGATAAAAAAGATAAAAAATATAATTGGGGGTATAATCCAGAACAATTCTTTATTCCTTGTGGATGGTATTCTAAAAATCCTAATGATCCTTATTCTAGAATAAATGAGCTATTAGAGCTTGTAGATAATTGTCATAATTTAGGATTAAGAGTAGTAATGGATGTAGTATTTAATCATGTATTTGTATGTGAAAAATTCGCATTTGACAATTTAGTCCCAGGATATTTTTATAGAGTAGAATATGATGGAAACAAATCAAATGCCTCAGGCTGTGGTAATGTTATCGCAACCGAAAGATACATGGCCTCACGCTTTGTTATTGATGCATTAGAATATTATACAAGAGTATTTAATATTTCAGGCTTTAGATTTGATTTAATGGGATTATTAGATATCAATACATTAAATGAAGCTCAAGTGAGATTAAAAAAGTTAGAACCAGAAATTATATTATATGGTGAAGGCTGGAATATGATGAATCCTTTGCCAGAAAGTGAAAGACCACATATGTATAATCATTATAAAATGCCTGAATATGCATTTTTTAATGATAGATTTAGAGATTTAATAAGAGGAAGCCAATGGAATAAATCAAGAGGCTTTGCTTTTGATAGTGAGTTTAATATGTTTGATATTTCGCATTTAATAAGTGGTTCTTGTTTAGATTTCTTTAAATTTTATTCGCCTACTCAAACTATAAATTATATTGAATGTCATGATAATTATACATTCTTTGATTTTGCTATTAAAGAACTTGGTATCGATGAGGATAAGGCAAAGGATGCTTCTAGATTTGCTTTACAAACTGTAATAATGTCAGAAGGGGTTCCTTTTATTCATGCAGGAGAAGAATTCTTTAGAACAAAAAATGGTATTGAAAATTCTTATAATGCAAAAGATTCAATTAATAAATTTGATTATAAAAGAAGAGATAGGTATTATTCAAACATCGAAGGAATTAAGGATTTAATAGAAATAAGAAATGAATATCCAGTATTTAGATTAACTAAGGCTGGAGATATTAGAAAAAATTTACATTTATTAGATGGGTTATCTGATACTCATATGGTTGGTATTTTATATCAGGATAATAATTATTGTTTTTATGTTTTATATAAAAATGATTATGAAGTAAGAAAAATTCCTTTAGAAGCAGAAATGATTTTTGATGGAAAGAAAAAATGTGCTATAATTAAGAAGGAATTCAAATTAGAAGCTCCAGGTGTATATATACTGCGAAAGGAAATAAAAAACGATGAAAATAATTGGAAGAATAACAGCAATTAATACATCTGATGGGAAACATAATTTAGCTGTATTAACAAAGGATAATGAAACCTTTAATATAAAAATTAAAATAGAGGAATCAGAGGATATAAAAATTGGTGGCGTATATCAATTTGATTGTAAAGTTAAAGATGGAGAAAGAACAGGATATTATGTATATTCTCATTCTTCAATAGAAAACTTAGAATTAGAAGAAAAAAATGAAACTTTAAGAAGCTTTTATAGTTCATCACCTATTAGCTTAATTGATGCTGAAAATGAAATAAATAATTATTTAAACAAGCTTGATAATAAAATTATTAAGGATATTACAAGCTATTTAATTAATAAATTTCATGATGATTTTTATGTTTATCCAGCTGCTACTAAATTCCATCATGCTTATGTAGGAGGATTAGCATATCATTCAATTGGAATGCTACACATGGCAGATGCATTTATTGAAAATTACAATTATTTAAATAAAGATTATGTTTATGCAGGAATTATGCTTCATGATATTGGTAAAACAATAGAACTAACAGGAGCAGTTAATACTGAGTATTCATTAAAGGGACAATTATTAGGTCATTTAGTACTCGGCGCAATGGAAATCGCAGATACAGCTAAGATTCTTGGATATCAAGAAACTGAAGAAGTGTTAATGCTTGAGCATATGCTAATATCTCATCATGGACAGCCTCAATTTGGTTCTGCAAAAAAACCAATGACTCCTGAGGCATTAGCTTTATGGTTTATTGATACTATTGATTCTAAATTTAGAGTATTAGGTGAAGAATTAGAAAAAACTGAATCTCATGAATTTACTGATGCGATTGGAGTATTAGATAGAGGTAAATTTTATAAAATTTAGCCTTGAAATAATTTAACAATTTGAGTATAATTATTTTGATATTAATTTGATGAGGAAAGACATAGTAGAATAATTTTATTTAGAGAGAGAATCATTTGGTGAAAGATTCTTATAAAATTTCTATGAATTCACTTTCTGAAAGATGCTAATAACATCCGTTTGCTGCGTTAAAGCGTAATGAGTGCCTAATAATATTTTTATTTTTAGGAACTAAGGTGGTAACACGATAATTCGTCCTTAGAGAAATCTAAGGATTTTTTTATTTAATAATAAATTCTAGGAGGGGTATTATGAGTCAATTAGATGAATTAGAACACGTTGTTTATGATTTAGAAAACGAATTAAATGATGTTAATGATTTAAATCAGCTACAACAAAAAAAAGCAAATTATTTAGGTAAAAAGGGTATTATTGCACAAGCAATGTCTGGAATGAAGGATTTATCTGTTGAGGCAAGAAAAGAAATTGGAATGCGCTCAAATAAGATTAAACAAACTCTAGAAGAAAAATTTGAACAAAAGAGAAAAGCAATAGAAGAGGCTATTATTAATAAAAAGCTTCAAAATGAAACAATTGATGTTACATTACCTGGATATCATATTCCTGCAGGAGGAATTCATCCACTTAATCAAACAATTATGGAGCTTGAGGATTTATATATAGGTATGGGCTATACTGTAGCTGAAGGACCAGAAGTAGAAACAGATGAAAACTGCTTTGAAAGATTAAATCTTCCTAAGGGACATCCAGCAAGAGATATGCAGGATACATTCTATATTAATCCAGAGGAGCTATTAAGAAGTCAAACAAGTCCAGTACAGGTTCGTACTATGCTTGAAAAAAAGGGTGAGCCTATTAAGATTATTTGTCCTGGTAAGGTTTATAGAAGAGATGCTGATGATGCTACCCATTCACATCAATTTATGCAATGTGAGGGTTTAGTTTTAGGTACTGATATTACTTTAGCAGATTTAAAGGGTGCATTACTTGAAATGGCAAGAAAAATGTTTGATAAGGATAGAGAGATTCGTCTACGTCCATCCTTCTTCCCATTTACAGAACCATCAGTTGAAGTAGATGTTTCTTGTGGTTTATGTGGTGGTAGAGGCTGTAGTACCTGCAAAAATACTGGTTGGATTGAGGTATTAGGTGCTGGTATGGTTAATGATAATGTATTAAGAATGAGTGGCTATGACCCTGAAAAGATTCAAGGCTTTGCCTTTGGTATTGGTGTTGAGAGAATTACAATGCTTAAACACAAGATTGATGATATTAGAAACTTCTATACTAATGATATTCGTTTCTTAAATCAATTTAAGGAGGAAAAGTAAAATGAAGGTTTCAAAGAATTGGTTAAGTGATTATATTGATTTAAGTAATTATACAGATGAACAGTTATTTACTGAAATTAATGCTCATGTATGTGAAATAGAATCATATAAGAAATTAGTAGAAGCTACAAATTTAACAATAGCTAAGGTTTTAGAATGTGTTCCTCACCCAAATAGTGATCATTTACATGTTTGTCAGGTTGAAATTAGACCTAATGAGGTTTCACAAATTGTATGTGGAGCACCAAATGTTAAAACTGGTGTGAAGGTTATTTGTGCTTTACCTGGTGCAGTATTACCTGGCAATTTTAAGATTAAACCATCAAAGATTCGTGGTGTAGAATCAAATGGTATGCTATGTAGCTTACAAGAATTAGGAATTGAAGAAAAATATGTAGAACCAGAATTTAAGGATGGAATCTATTTATTTAAAGATGATGCTCCTATAGGAGAAGACCCTTTAAAATATTTAGGCTTTGATGATACAGTTATTGATTTAGAATTAACTTCAAATCGTTCTGATTTATTATCAATTGAGGGTGTAGCTTTTGATATGGGCGCAACTCTTAAGCATAAGATTACTCCTCATATTCCGGTATTACATACTATAGCTAAGTCAAATCCAGTTACTGTTAAAGTAGAAACAGATAAATGCTATAAATATAATGCTCGTTATTTAGAAAATGTTACAATCAAGGATTCTCCTCAATGGATGAAGGCAAGATTAATAGCTAGTGGTATTAGACCAATTAATAATGTTGTAGATATTACAAATTATGTATTAATTGAAATGGGTCAACCACTTCATGCCTTTGATGCAGATTCATTAGGAAATACAATTTTAGTAAGACAAGCCTTAGATGGAGAAAAAATTACTACTTTAGATTCAATTGAAAGAACTTTAAATAGCGATGATATTGTTATAACTAATGGTAATGAGGCAATATGTGTTGCGGGAGTTATGGGTGGCTTATCTACTGAGGTATTACCTACAAGTAAAAATATTGTTCTAGAGGGTGCTTATTTTGATTCACTTTCTATCCGTAAAACTTCAACTAAATTAGGATTGAAGAGTGAATCAAGCATACGCTTTGAAAGAAAAATAGATTATGATAGAGTTGAACGTGCCTTAGATTATGCTTGTGAGTTAATGGAAAAATATGCTGATGCGAAAGTATATGAAGAGGTTAAGCGTGATGTAAAGGTTAAACCTAATGAAAAGCATGTATCAATTACAGTAGAAAAGATAAATAATGTTTTAGGAACAAGCTTAAGTGAAGAATATATTGATGATTTATTTACAAGCTTAGCATATTCTTATACAAAAGAAGGTAATTTATATAATATTACATTACCATCAAGAAGAATGGATTTAGAAGAATCACCTCAAGATATTATTGAAGATGTTGCTAGAATGTATGGATATAATAATATTCCTACAACAATAGCTAAAACAAGAGATAAGGGCTATTTAACATATAAACAAAAAAGAACTAGATTAGTTCGTCAAATATTAGCTTATATGGGTTTAAATGAGGTTGTATCTTATTCTTTAATCTCTAAAAAGGATTTAGGCTTATGGGTAGAAGAAGTTAAAGAACCAGTAGAGGTTTTAATGCCTTTAACTGAGGATAGAGCTGTAATGAGAGAAAGCTTATTAAACGGTGTAGTTGATGCAATTAGCTATAATAAAGCAAGAAAAATTGATAACTTAGCTTTATTTGAAATTGGTAATGTTTATAGTAAAAATGAAGAGCATCTTCATTTAGCTATTGCCTTATCAGGAGTTTACACTCATCAACAATGGAATGGCACTAAGCAGGTAAGTGATTTCTTCTTATTAAAGGGTATATTAGAATCATTATTCTCTAAATTAGGCTTTAAAGCTTCATATATTCCTTATAAAGGTATAAAAGCCTTCCATCCTGGAAGATGTGCAGAAATTATTCATAATGGACATTCAATTGGAGTTATTGGAGAAATACATCCAAAAACAGCAAAAGAATTAGGTGTTAATGGTTGTTGTGCATTAGAAATAAATTTAGAGGATTTAGTAACTGAAGAGAATAAATTAAAATATTCTTCAATTAACAAATTCCCTTCAGTAGAAAGAGATTTAGCTATTGTTTGTGATAAAACAATAAGTTCATCTGATATTCAAAGAGTTATTGAAAAATCAGGAAAGAAATATTTAACAAATATTGATTTGTTCGATGTATATACAGGTGAAAATGTTGGTGTAAATGAGAAATCCTTAGCATTTAAATTAATATTTGAGGATCCAACAAAAACTCTAGCTACTGAAGAGGTTGATGAGGTTATTAAAAATATTTTAGATAAGCTAGCTAAGGAATATAATGCTAGATTAAGATAATAAAATATATTTAATTATAATTAATTTATTTTATTGATGAAATTAAGGCGATTATATACTACTTTTAAATTATAGTAGTTATATGATCGCTTTTTGTTATTTATTATTTATCTGTATTAAATAATTATGTTGCAATCTAAAGATGAATCAGAGTAATATTTTTAAAGTTGAAATATATGGATTTTTAAATTGTTATAGTTTATAATTAATCAAGGCATTAATTGTTAAGAAGTTTGATTCTTGAAAAAATAGAACATTTTTTGAAACGAGTTTATTATGAATTATAAATATTATAATCAATGACTATGTGTCTTTTTAGATATTAGAAAGGAGTAAGACTGTTATGGATTATTTTGATGAAGAAAATAAAGAAGATTTAGATAAAAAATTATTTGAAGCTAGTTATAAAAAACAAATTAAAGCCAGTAAAAAGATTTTTAAAATTATGGGATTAATATTTAGTTTGTTCTCTGTTTTTCCAATAGTATTTGGTTTTTCTTCTTTAGAATATGGGGCTTGCTATTTAGCTATTCCATTTTTAGTTATGGGAGTAGTATTTATATTATTAGGCTTTATATTACCAGAAAAATATAGCTATGATGCTGTAAAGAGAAGACAAAATAAATATGGTTATTTGAATGTTTATGAGATGTCTGCAAAGATAATTATGCTTGAAGAAAAAAATAAAATTCTAGAGTCTAAGATAAAAAATTTAGAAGATGAAATTAGAAAATTAAAATAATAATTATTATGGTTCTTATAGTATTTATTTCTATAAGAGCTTTTTTTTAATATAAAAAATATCATAAATTGATATTTTTTCTTGACATTATTACTTTGTTTGTTATAATAAATTATATCAATTTGTGATATAAAGGAGAATAATATGAGAATAATAACAGATTCAGCAAGTGATATTACTCAAGAGGAGGCATTAAAATATAACATAGATGTTATTCCATTAAGTGTTAGCTTTAATGGAGTTGCTTATAAAGATGGAGTAGATATTACTAAGGTTGAATTTTATAATAAACTAATTGAAAGTCCTGAAATTCCTAAGACAAGTATGATTTCTTCATTTGTTTTTGAAGAATATTTTGATAAATATAAGAATGAAGAGATTATTTATATAGGATTATCTAGCAAGCTTTCAAATAGTTATAATCAAGCATTAATTACAGCTAAAGAAAAAAATAATGTTTATACTATTGATTCACTAAATGTTGCGATGGGACAAAGAGTATTAGTAGAATATGCAATTAGATTAAGAGATAAAAATATTGAAGCTAAAGAAATAGTTAAGCAATTAAATGATAATAAAGGACGTATCGAAGTTATTGCATTACTTGATACCCTAGATTATTTACAAAAGGGTGGAAGAATTTCTAAAACGGTTGCTTTTGCTGGAAAGATTTTGACAATAAAACCAGTAGTTGGAGTAAAAAATGGTAAGGTTGAGCTTATAGGTAAAGCAAGAGGCTCTAAAAATGGTAATAATTTATTAAGAGAGCTTGTAACAACTACTGGAGGAATAGATTTTAATATGCCATATTCTTTAGGTTATAGTGGAGTATCAACATTCTTACTTGAGAATTATATAAATAATAATAAAGATTTATATAATGGTGATATTTCTATGCTTCCTATTTCTATGATAGGACCTACAATTGGTACTCATGTAGGACCAAACGCAATTGGTGTTGCATTCTTTTCAAAAACAGAGTAATAATTCTTTTCAAAAACAGAGTAATAAAACTTGAATATTTATTAATAATTCTTTATAATATCTTAGGTGATGTTAAGTGAAAAGCATTTATGGATATACTGAGGATATGCTTAAGGAATACCTTATTAATAAGGGAGAAAAGCCTTTTAGAGCTTCACAGCTAATAGAATGGATTTATAGACATAAAATAACAAGCTTCGATGAGATGACTAATGTAAAAAAAACATTTATTGAAGAATTAAAAAATGATTTTATATTAGATAATCTTGAACTTGTTGTTAACCAAAAATCAAGAGATGGAACTCAAAAGTTTTTATTTAGATTATCTGACGGCAATTTAATAGAAACAGTATTAATGTGTCATGACTATGGTTATAGTGTTTGTGTTACAACTGAGGTTGGTTGTAATATGGGCTGTCAGTTTTGTGCATCTGGAATGAAAAAAAAGTTAAGAAATCTTGAAGCCTCAGAAATTGTACTTCAGGTGTTAACTGTAAGTAAATTAGCTGATGTTAGAGTTAGCCATGTTGTTGTAATGGGTATTGGAGAACCATTTGACAATTATGATAATGTAATTAAATTTTTAAAGATAATTAATCATCCTTTAGGACTTGAAATAGGAGCTCGACATATTACTGTTTCTACTTGTGGATTAGTCCCTAAAATAAAAGAATATGCACTTTTTGATTTACAGGTTAATCTAGCTATTTCACTTCATGCATCTAACAATGATATTAGAGATCAAATAATGCCTATTAATAAGGCTTATAGAATAGAAGAGCTTATTGAAGCAATAAGATATTATATTGAAAAAACTAATAGAAGAGTTACTATTGAATATATATTAATTAAGGGTTTAAATGATACAAAAGAATGTGCAAATGAATTATGCAATTTGCTTCATGGAATGAATGTATATGTAAATTTGATTCCTTATAATGAAGTTAAGGAAAAACCTTTTAAACGTTCTTTAAAGGAAGATATGGTTCAGTTTTTTGATATATTAAAGAAAAGAAGAATAAATGTTCAGCTTCGTAAAGAACAAGGTGGCGATATTGATGCTGCTTGTGGTCAATTACGTAGTAAACATACTAAAAATGAGAATTAAATATTTAAAATAATAAATAATAATATTGGTGATGATATGAAGACTTTAAAAACTTTATGGATTATCAATATTATTTTTATTTTATTTATTTGTTTTTATTTATTCATTTATTCTTATATTAATAGAAAAAATATTGTGATAATTCCAGAAATAAAATCTAATAATGAAGAAGAAATAATAAAAGAATTAAATAATTTAGGCTTAATTGTAGAAACAAAAGATGGTGAATTAGATTATTATTATACTATTCCTAATAGTGGAATTAATGTTTATTCTAATACAAAGGTTATTTTATATAGGCCAATAATAAAAAAAGATATTTATTTATCATTTGTTGGTCAAATATATGATGGAAATATTAAAAAATACTTTAATAATCAAAATGTATATTTAGATATTTCTTATATGGAAAGTAATAGACCAAAAAATACTATTATATCTCAAGAAAAAATAGGAGAAGAAATAGTAAAAAATGAAACTATAAAAATAGTATTAGCTAAAGAATATGAATATGTAAAAATGCCTAATATTGTAGGCTATGATATCAATGATGCCATAAAAATATTAAATAATTTAAATTTAGAATATAGAATAGTATATTTTGAATCTATTTTTGATGAGGATATTGTATTATATCAAGAAATAGAATCAGGTAGTTTAATTCATAAAAATAACAAGTCTGTAATAGATATATATGTTTCTAAAAATACTATTAATTAACTATTCAAACTAAATAAATTGTGATATAATCGGTAATGGAAATTTAGAAGAGGTATACATGCAAGAGGGAAGAATAGTTAATTTAAATGGTGGAATATATAAGGTTGAATTAAATGATGGTAGTATCATTTGTGTAAAAGCTCGTGGTAAGCTTCGTAATGAAAAAAAGAATATTATTAATGAGAAATCATTAAGCTCTAAGGCTAATCCTACTATCATTAAAAATTCACCAAAGGTTGGAGATTTTGTTCAAATTGAAAATAATATGATTGATCATTATTTACCAAGAAAAAATGAAATGATACGACCAGATATTGCAAATGTAGATCAAATATTATTAGTATTTGCTGCAAAGGAGCCTGACTTTTCATTTTATTTATTAGATTTATTTTTAGTGAATATTTTAAAACAAAATATACAACCATTAATTGTTATTTCAAAAATAGATAAACTAAATTCGATAGAATTAAATGAACTAAAAGAAAAAATGAATTATTATGAAATATTAGGCTATAGGGTTTTATATGTAAATAGCTTGACTGGTCTAGGTCTTGATAGGGTTAAGAAAGAGCTATCAGGGAAAGTTACAATATTATCAGGACAAACAGGTGCTGGGAAATCAACATTGATAAATGCTATATATCCTGATTTTTCACTAGAAACAAATGAAATATCTTATGCTTTAGGAAGAGGAAAACACACTACTAGAGAAACAAATTTATATAAATTTGATAATGGAGGATATATTGGAGATACTCCAGGCTTTTCTAAATTAGATTTGTTAGGTGTAGATAAGAATGAATTGAGTAGTTTGTTTATAGAATTTAAGAATCATTTCTGTAAATTTAAAGATTGTATGCATACAAAAAATACTAAGGGTTGTGGGGTTGCCCTAGCAGTAGAGAAAAAAGAAATATTAGATACAAGATATGAAAATTATTTAAGAATGCTTGAATTAAAGGAGAAATAAAATGAAGGTATCATTATCTATTTTAACTGTTGATTATTATAATATTGAAAATTCAATTAAGGATATAATTGATGATTTAGATTATATTCATATGGATGTTATGGATGGAGAATTTGTGCCAAATATCTCCTTTGGATACTCATTTATAGGAGCTTTAAATAAAAAAATTGATACTACAATTGATACTCATTTAATGATTATGCATCCAGAGAATTATATTGAACAATTTGTAAAAGCTGGAAGTGATTATATAACATTTCATGTAGAAGCAGATTGTAATGTTATGAAAACAATTGATTTGATTCATTCATATGGTGTTAAGGCTGGCATTTCTATTAAGCCTAAAACAAATGTAGAGGATATATTGGAATATTTACCATATGTAGACATGGTTTTAGTTATGAGTGTTGAACCAGGTTTTGGTGGTCAAAGCTTTATGCCTATTTCTATTGATAAGTGTAAAAAACTTAAAGAATTAAGAATGGAAAATAATTACAATTATTTAATAAATATTGATGGTGGTATTAATGATAAAACTGCACCATTAATTAGTAATTATGTTGATTTAGCTGTTAGTGGTTCTTTTGTATGTAATAATAGTAATCCTCATGAAGCTTTATTAAAACTTAAGAATATTTAATTAAAATATTCATATTATAGAATGGTGATTAGCTTGAGAAGCCATTTTATAATAATTTTATTACCTAATTTATTATCAAAAATACTAAATAGGATGATTAAGAAAAGAGATTAACTCTCTTTTTTCTTTATTTTTTTACATAAACATGCTATTATTTATTTGGGTGATATTATGATAAAAGATGAAAACATTGAACTTTATAATGGCATATTAATGCCTAAAATCGGCTTTGGTACTTGGCAAAGTAGTCCAGAGGATGCTTATAAATCTGTTTTATGGGCTTTAGAGTGTGGCTATAGACATATTGATACTGCATATGTCTATGGAAATGAAAAAGAAGTAGGTAGAGCAATAAAGGATTCTAGAATAAGAAGAGATGAAATTTTTGTTTGTTCTAAGTGCCCTGCAAATGTAAAAACCTATGAGGGCTGCATAAATCACTTTTTTGAGACATTAAAGAATTTGGGTTTAGAATATTTAGATTTATATTTAATTCATGCTCCATGGCCATGGGATAATATTGGTCTTGATTGTACAAAAGGAAATATTGATGTTTGGAGAGCTATGATTGAACTATATCATAAGGGTTTAATTAGAGCCATTGGTGTATCTAATTTTAGTGAGCGTGATATTGAAGCAATTGTAGGCTTGACTGATTTTAAACCAATGGTAAATCAAATTAGATATTTTATAGGAAACACTCAAGAAAGACTAACTCGCTATTGTCAAAATGAGGGAATAGTTGTTGAGGCATATTCTCCACTAGCTACAGGTAAGCTATTAGAAAATGAAGATATTAAGAGAATAGCATTAAAATATAATACAAGCATTCCTAAATTATGTATTAGATATTGTATTGAAAAAAATACAGTACCACTTCCTAAGAGTGTTCATAAGGATAGAATTGAAGCTAATTTAGATGTTGATTTTAAGATAAGTGAAGAGGATTTAAAAGTATTAGATTCTATTCATGATATGTCTTTAGATAGACCATATAGAAGTTAATTAAAAATAAAAACTATACTGGGTATATATAACTAGTATAGTTTTTTTCATCCTATAAAAAGCAAAAAAACTGGCTGGGCCAGTTAGATGCGCATTAATTTTGAGCTTATGCTCTTTCAATATTTCCCTTCTTTAAAGCTCTTGCAGAAATCTTAACCTTTTTAACATTTCCGTTTTCATCTTTAATACGAACTGTTTGAAGATTAGCCTTCCAAGTACGACGAGTAGCATTTAAAGCATGAGATCTTTTGTTACCAGTAACAGTTGTTTTACCAGTAATATAACACTTTGCCATGTCTATACCTCCTTGTGTATTTAATTCAGCCTTATCAGTATACCTCATTACATATTAAATATCAAGTTTTTTTTCAAAAAAAAGGAAAAAATTAAGAAAATATCCAAAAAATATTATTATATATTTCATAATATAGCATTATAATTTGACAATTGAGGCAAAAAGTGATATAAATTTATTGATAAATTTTATATGGATACTAATTTAATAATAATTAATACTCTAATTAATTTTATTGGTGCAAAACTTAGTATTAATCTAAATAGTAAGGTGGGATATGCTGAATATAGGTTTTAGATTTTTTGAAAAAAATCAAAAATAACATTTTAAAATTAACGATTTATTGTCGTTTTCTATTATATATAAAAAATCAAATAGGAGGATTACCATGAGTGTTAATATAAATGTCACACTATTTAAAAAAATGGTAATAAACGGAGCTATTAATCTTAAGAATAATCATAAAGAGGTTGATGAGCTTAACGTTTTCCCAGTACCTGATGGAGATACTGGAACAAATATGTCAATGACTGTTATGTCTGGTGTAACAGAACTTAATAATATAGAATCTAGCTCAATTGTTGATACTGCTAAGGTACTATCAAGAGGAGCATTGATGGGAGCTAGAGGAAATTCTGGTGTTATTTTATCTCAATTTTTTAGAGGCTTATATGTAGGAGTTAAGGATTTACAGCATGATGAACTATCTGTAGAAGATTTTATGTATTGCTTAGAATCTGGTTGTAAAATAGCTTATAAAGCAGTAATGGAGCCAGTTGAGGGAACTATTCTTACCGTAGTAAGAGTAGCAGCTGAAAAAACTCGTGCAAGATTAAAGGAAATTAATTCTATTGAAAAATTATTAGATGTATATTTATTAGAGGCAAAAGCTGCACTTGAAACTACACCTGAGTTATTACCTGTATTAAAGGAAGCAGGAGTGGTAGATTCTGGTGGTGCTGGCTTTGTTAAGATTGTTGAAGGAATGGTAATGGCTCTAAATGGACAAATTTTAGAGGTTAATGATACTATTCATGAAAAGAAAGTTGTTGAAAAACAAAGTAAGTTTGATTATTGTGTTGAACTTTTTGTTTCTTTAAAAAAGCCTGATGTATTTGAAAAGGATGATTTTAAATCAGCAATGTCTTTATTAGGTGATGATATTGTGTTAGTTCGCCAAGAAAATATAATCAAGCTTCATATTCATACAAGTAGACCTGGTAGAGTAGTTGAAATAGCTCAAAAACAAGGAGAGCTTTTGAAATCAAAAATTGATAATTTAAAATTAGGACATAATCTTTTAGAAGATGGAGCATTAAATTCAACTGAAAAAAAAGCACCAAAAAAACCATTTGCATTAATTGCAGTATGCTTTGGTGAAGGTATTGTATCTACTTTTAAAGATTTAGGTGTTGATTGCGTTATTGAAGGTGGTCAAACAATGAATCCTTCAACAGAAGCTTTTGTTGATGCAATAAAGAAGGTTAATGCTGAAAATGTCATTATTATTCCTAATAATGGTAATGTTGTTATGGCTGCAAAACAGGCTGCATCTATGGTTAACGATTGTCGTGTAGAGGTTTTAAAAGCTAAGACAATAGCTCAAGGATATGTATCATTAATTAATTTCAATCCAGAGGGAACTATGGAAGAAAATATTGCGGCAATGACTGAGCAAATTGAACATGTTGTTACTGGTGAGGTGACATACTCTATTAGAGATACAGAAATCGGTGGAGTAAAGATTGTTGCTGGTGACTATATGGGAATTTTAGATGGAGAAATCATTGTATCTACTAAAGAAAGAACAGATGCTTTAAAGAAGCTTTTGTCTCAATCAATTAACGAAGATTCACAAATTATTACTTTCTTCTGTGGAAGTGAAGTAGATAAGGAAGAAATTTCTACGCTTGAGGAATTATGTACAGAAATTAATCCAGACTTAGATGTTGAAATTATTGATGGTAAGCAAGACATATATTCTTTTATAATTGCATTTGAATAATAATTATTAAAGACTGGAACATCCAGTCTTTTATTTTTTTTGAGGTTAATATGGAATTAAAGGATGTTAAGGGTATAGGTAAAAAATATTTATCTATTTTGAATGATTTAAATATTAATAATATTGATGATTTAATTAATACTTTTCCCAAAAAATATTATATTTATGAATTGACAGATGATAATTTTTTTTCTGGAGAAAATGTTACAATTAAAGGCATTTTATTATCTAATCCAGCATTTATTAAACACAATTACCATGTTAATGCTATTATTTTTTATATTCAAAAACAAAACTATAAAATTAAATGTATTCTATTTTCTAATGATTATTTAAAATTTAAACTATTTAAGGGTACTCAGGTTATTATTAATGGAAAATATAGCAAAGATTCAAAAGAATTTTTTGTAAGAAAAATATTTTTAGATGATTTTACTTCCTTTGTAGAAGTTGATTATAAAATTACAAATGTTAATAATTCTTTTATTAGTAGAAGTATTCGTAATATTTTAATTAATAATTATACTTGTTGCGAAACTCTTCCAGAAGATCTTATTAATAAGTACAAGCTTTTACCTATTAGCGAATATTTATATTATTCTCATTTTCCTAAAAATAAAAATGATGTGCATCAAATAATGAGAAGAAGAAAATATGAAGAATTCTTTTATTATGCTTTAAAATTAGAATTATTAAAATCAAAAAGAGAAAATCATAAAAGAATAGGTATTAATCTTGATGAAAAAGTAATTGAAGAATTTTATTCATTAATTGAATTCAATCCTACCTTAGATCAAAAAAAAGCAATTATTGATATATATAATGATTTAAAAGCTGATTATCCTATGAATAGACTAATTCAAGGAGATGTTGGTTCTGGTAAAACCTTAGTAGCTTTAGCTTGTAGCTATTTTGTTGTAAAATCTAAAAGAGGAGTTGCGATAATGGTTCCTACTGAGATACTTGCAAATCAAGAATATCAAGAGTTAAAAAAAATCTTTTCTAAAAATAATATTATTATCGAACTATTAACTTCTAGTATTAAGCAAAAGGAAAAAAATAATATCCTTTATCGATTAATGCATTCTAGAATTGATATTATTGTAGGAACTCATTCATTATTGGAAAACAATGTAATATTTAATAACTTGGGTTGTGTAATTATTGACGAAGAACATAAATTTGGAGTGAATCAAAGAGAAAAACTTATAAATAAACTAAATAATATTGACGTATTATATTTAACAGCTACTCCAATCCCTAGAACCTTGGGCTTAACAAATTTTGGAGATTTAGATATTTCCTCTATTAAAACAAAACCAGAAGGAAGAAAAAATGTTATTACTAAAGTTATAAATAAAGATAATTTTTTAAAGCTTATTAAATCAATAGATAAAAGAATTGAAAATAATGAACAGGTTTATGTTGTAGTTCCTGTTGTTGAGGAAGATACCTGTTTAAATGTAATTAGCATCAGTGAATGCTATAAAAAATATAAAGAGTATTTACCTAATAGAAGAATCAGTATGCTTCATGGGAAAATGAAGAATGAAGATAAAAAAAATATTATGGCTAATTTTGTTAAGGGAAATATTGATATATTAATTTCTACAACAGTAATTGAAGTAGGAGTTAATGTAGCAAATGCTTCAATGATAGTAATAATGAATGCTGAAAGATTTGGACTTGCTCAGCTTCATCAGCTTAGAGGAAGAGTAGCTAGATCAAGTTTACAGGGAGCATGTGCATTAGTAAGTGAAGATATTAACAATCCTCGTTTTAACGCTCTAGTCACCACTTTAGATGGCTTTGAAATTTCTGAAATTGATTTTAAACTTAGAGGACCGGGAGACTATTTTGGGGTAGTACAAAGTGGCTATATGAATTTTGAATATGCTAGTCTTCAAGCTGATTTAAATATTTGGGATTGTGCAAAGAAGGATGCTAATGATTATTTACCTAAACTATTAAGTAATAAAATTAATAATGATAAATTTAAAAAAATATTCAATAATTTTGATAGTAATAAATAATTGTCTTTATTATATAAAAATGATAAAATATAAATACTTTAGGAGGTTTTATTATGATTAGAATTGGTGTTGATGCAAATGGTGGAGATTTGGGAGTTGAGGCTACAGTACCAGCTTCAATCAAAGCTATTGAGATGTTTAAAGATATAGAAATTGTTTTATTTGGTGATGAGGAAAAGATAAAGCCTTTATTAACAAATAACGAAAGAATTTCTATTGTGCATACTACTGAAACTCTAGATATGGGTGAACATGATCCAATGCGTGCTATTCGAAAAAATAAAACATCATCCCTATGTCTTGCGATGACTGCTGCTAAGAATAAAGAGGTTGATGCTGTAGTAACCTCAGGACCAACTCAATGTGTTGTCATGGGAGCCCATTTAATTATAAGAAGATTACCTCAAATGGAAAGAGTCGCTTTATGTCCTATAATTCCTAATTTGGATGGTAATCCAAGATTGCTTTTAGATGTAGGTGCTAATGTAGAATTAGAGCCAAAGCATTTAGCTCAATTTGCTATATTTGCAAGTGTTGCCTGTGAAGAAATATTAGGTATTAATAATCCTAAGGTTGGACTATTAAATATTGGTTCTGAAGAGGCAAAGGGAAGAGAATTTGAAAGAGAAGCTCATCAAATGCTAAAAAAATTAGAGGGAATTAATTTTTATGGAAATATAGAATCAGATCAATTATTAGATTGCCCTAGTGATATTGTATTATCAGATGGTTTTTCTGGTAATATTGCTTTAAAATCAATGGAGGGTGCTGCTAAAAATGTTAGTAAAATGCTTAAGCAAGAAATAAAATCCTCATTAGGTGGTTTAATTGGAGCTTTATTCATGAGAAAGAATTTAGCTAGATTAAAAAAACGTATGGGTACTAAAGAAGTTGGTGGAGCAATGATTTTTGGAATTGGTTCTAATGTGGTAAAGGCTCATGGTAATTCAGATTCTATTACATTTACTAGTGCTATTAGACAAGCTAGAGTAATGGTAGAATCTAATATAATCGAGAAGGTAGTAGCTCGCCTTCCTAAGGAGGAAGTATTGAGTGAATAATGTTGAAAAATTTCAAGAGGTAATTGGTTATAAATTTAAAAATATTAATCTACTTAATATAGCTCTTACTCATTCTTCCTATGCAAATGAGCATAATCTTGAATGTAATGAAAGAATGGAATTTTTAGGTGATGCAGTATTAGAACTTGCAATGAGTAATTATTTATATCATGTAATAGATTTAGATGAGGGTGTATTAACTAAAACAAGAGCGAAAGCAGTTTGTGAGGTTGCTTTAAATGTTTATGCTGAAAAAATACATTTATCTAATTATCTATTTTTAGGTAAAGGTGAGGAATTATCTGGAGGAAGAGATCGTCCTGCAATAATTGCGGATGCCCTAGAGGCTGTATTAGGTGCAATATTTTTAGATGGTGGTTTTGATAAAGCTTATCAAATAGTAAAAAAATTCTTTATTCCGTATATCAAAGAAACTTTTCAATTTAAAGATTATAAGTCTATACTTCAGGAAAAACTTCAAAGTGAAAAAAGAAGCATAAGATACGAAATAGTAAAAGATGAAGGGCCAGCAAATAATAAAACATTTGAGGCTGTTGTTTATATGGATAATATCCTTATGGGTAGAGGAATAGGTAAAACAAAAAAAGAGGCTCAGCAAAATGCTGCAAAATCAGCATTAGCTAAGGAGGCCCAATCATAATTATTAGCTAATCATATAATACTATGGTGATATTATGCGAATGGTTATTTTAGGGGCACTTGGCCAAATGGGACTTAAGCTCATAGAAAAATATAAAGATGATTATGAAATAATAGGAATTGATTTAAAAAAATCTGAATTAATCCCTATAAAAAATTCTATTGATGAAATAGATGACTTTGATATAGCTATAGATTTTTCTTCTATAAATGCAAAAATGGAGTTAATTAAAATCCTTAAAAGAAATAAACCAACTATTAGTGGAACAACTGGTTATTCAAAAGAGGAAATAGAATATTTTTATTCAATAAATAAGGATCAATTTATTTGGTCCTGTAATTTTTCTAAAGGAATATCTTTATTTGAACAAATTTCAAAAATAATAAAAAAGGATTACCCAATTTTTGATTTTGTCGAAATACATTCAATTGGTAAAAAGGATTCTCCTTCAGGTACTGCAAAATATCTTGCTGATACATTGGACTTTCCCTATGATAAAATTCAATGTTTAAGATTACCTTTAGCCCCAGCAATTCATGAAATAGTATATACTACAGATAATGAAAGAATAATAATTAGGCATGAGGCAATAAATAAAAATGCCTTTATAGAAGGAATTGATAAAAAAATTAAGGAGCTGATTAAATGATAAAGGAATTATTTGAATGTGGTTGTTTTGATTATAAAGAATTTATTCATCAAAAACAAAAAGCATTATCTCTTACAAATGATGAAGCTATGGTATTGATTCAAATTTTAAACATATATAAAATTCATAAAAACATTTCTAATAATGATTTATATAATGTAATAAATATGTCTCAAAATGATATTGATAATGTTTTAGCCAAACTATTAGAAAGAGATATCTATTCAATATTTGTTAGTTTTGATGATGGATTAGGAGAAGAATCCATTTCATTAGATGGCTTTTTTAATTTAGTAGAAAAAATTCTTTTAAATCAAATTCCAGATAAACAAAATGAATTATTTATTGTCAATAACTGGCTATCTCAAAAATTTAATAGGATTCTATCATCTAATGAAATAGATATTATTTCTAGTTTAGTTGGAAATGATGGATATACTTTATTAGATTTTAAAAATGCTTATAAATCATTAGAAGGAAAATATAAGCTTATTACCATTAAGAACTTAACTGCAGCTTTGGCTAAAGACCTAAATGTCAAGGAAAAACCTCAAAATGTAATGATAAAAAGCTTTATGGATTCAATAAAATGAATAAGAAAAAGTCATCTGAAATTATTAATATTTTAAAAGAAATAATTCCAAATCCCAAATGTGAACTTAATTATACCAATTCATTTACTTTATTATGTGCAGTAATGCTATCAGCTCAAACAACAGACAGAAGAGTAAATTTAGTTACACCTATGTTATTTGATAAATATCCTACAGTAGAATCATTAGCTAATGCATCCTATGAAGATGTTTATCAAATTATTTCATCGTTAGGACTTGCTAAAAGTAAGGCTTTAAATATCATTAACTTGGCTCAAAAAATTCATAATGAATATAATGATATAGTACCAAATACTATAGAGGAGTTGACAAAACTTCCGGGAGTTGGAAGAAAAACAGCTAGCGTAGTATTGGTAGAATATTTTAAAATACCTGCAATGCCCGTTGATACTCATTTACATAGAATGGCCATTAGATTAGGATATATAAAAAAATTAGATTCAGTTAATGATGCTGAAGAAGCTTTTAAGAAATATATTCCAAAAGAAGATTGGATAGTTTCTCATCATTTACTATTACTTTTTGGAAGATATTATTGTAAAGCTAAAAATCCTTTATGCAATAATTGTAAATTGAAAGAATATTGCAATAAACACTAGAAATAGTGTTTTTTTTTGTTATATTTTTATTATTATTGTAGTGGTGATTTATAAAAATGAAGGTAAAAATATTTGATTTTGAACATGAAAAAGATTTAGAAGATGCAATAAACGATTTTTTAAAGAAAGAAAACAATATTATTAATATTCAATATCAAACCAGTCATTTTTCTCATTCTGGTGAACAAATATATTCATTTTCTGCTATGATAACATTTTATGATGAAAATAATAGATAGTAAGTAGGGGGTATAAATCATTTTTTTATCAAATCGATATATGTCGACAACAAATCTTAATTTAAATATAATAGAGTGAAAAAGGAGGCATATATTAATGACAAGGGCTATAAATAGAGAAATTTTGGAAAGAAGAAGGGGAAAGGATGATACTGGCAAGATTGTTGGAGTGGAAATAAGACATAGAAGATTAGCCTTATGTAAAACACTTGCAGCATTAGCAGATAAAATATGCTCAGTTTCTTATGTATCTAAAATAGAAAATAATCTTGCAGCAGGTAGCAATTATTACTTGCATGAGCTATGTGATAGGGTTGAACTTGATGAAAAACAGATAAAAGCTTTAATGAATTTAAAGACTATAATTATGAGATCAATTACTGCCTATTTAAATAATGATTCTGAAACAATTACAATAATGTATAAAGAGGGAAAGGGATTATCTAATTATAGATATAGAATTGTTGAATTCATATATTATTTATATTTTAGAGATCTGTATAATGCAAATGAAAGCTATGTCGCAATTACAAAGTTAGTTTCATCAATGGGTGATTTTGATTTATATGTATTTTCTTTATTCAGCAGTATTTTATATTTTTATAATGAATTATATTTAGATGCTTATGAAACAACAAAAGTATTATTAGGTATAGAAGTATCGAATGATTTTGAACTATTAATATATAAATATTTATTTTTGAGTTTATATAAAATGAATAGGTATGATACATCAGCCGCATATCAAATATTTAAAAGTAAAATAATAGAAAATGGCAGATATAAAATGCTTGAAGAAATTAATTATTATTATGCATTGTATTTGTTAAAAAATCATGCTGATTTTGAATATGAAAAAATTGTTAAACAAATAAGTGATTTAAAATATATAAATAGTTTAAAACTATATATCGATTTTTCTAATAATGATATGAATATTAGTGATTATGATGGAAAAGAGTTAACAAATTACTTTAAATTATTGTTATTAGCATATATAAATCCAGACAAAGCTAAAGAACAAGTATCAATTATTAATGAGGCAGAATATGAATATGATTTAAATATTCATATTATAAATTATTTATTATTAAATACAAATAAAGAAAAATTCTCTTATATTATGGATGTTGTTCTTCCGCAAGCTTATAGAAGTAGCGATGAATATAGTATTGATTATTTTATTTTAAAACTTTCACAAATTTCAATTCAAGATTTCAAATATAAACCTTTTACTTTATGCTATTCAAAACTTAAAAATCATTCATTTTCTAGTAATTAATATAGAATTAGAGTCAATATTTTGATATCAGGAAATTAAATGGAGAAAAGATATCAGAAAGCATTAATTGTATTAAATTACAATTATTTCAAAAATGAAAAACAATATTATCTGAAAAGAGGTGCAACATTTTTCCTCACGTTATAAAAATACGTGTCTTCAAATGTAATTATTGATGAAAAAACTGACTGTTATAGTAATATTTTTATTTAGTTTTTTTACAATATCAGCTATTACTTTTGCATCAAGTTATAAATTTGTTTGGTATAATACCAAAATAAAAATACCTGTTGGTGATAATGCGGAAAACTATAAAAATATTCCTTATGCAAAATTAATGGTTGATGGATATTTTGTTAATGATGCTAAAATAACATATTCTAATACTGGAGATTGGTTATATTTTTTTGAAGACATTAATACTTCAGTTGTTGGTGAATATAAGGTTTGGTATAAAGCCTACGAGAATACTAACTATTGTCCAGGAACTTGTACTGATTATAAATGCTTGATTACTTTCAGCGTAGTAGATGAAATAGCTCCCCAAATATCAATTCTTAGTCCTAATATTGATATCAAACTAGGAAATAATGATTTTGATTTATCTAATAATTATATAGTAAAGGATAATTATGATAAAGAACCTATTGTTAATATTATTCATTCAATTGATTTTAATAAAATAGGAACATATAAAGTTAATATTAAAGCTTTTGACTCTTCATTAAATGAAGCAAATCAGTATTTTATGGTAAATATTTATGGTGATGTTACACCACCTACTATTAAAGTGTTAAATGATATTATAGAAATACCTTTAACAGCTAAAGAGTATGATTTTTATCAAAACATTGTAGTTAAGGATGATTCTTTAGATGAATGTCAAATAAGTTTTAAAGGTAATATAGAATTTGGAATTATTGGAGATTATAAAATAGAAGTAGTAGCGATTGATAATGCTAATAATTCTTCAAAAACTAGCTTTTTGGTAAGAGTGATAGATAATAGTGTAGCACCTATTATTAAATTTAAAGACATAGGAGATTGTATAGAAATACCATTAAATACAGAAATTAATATTTGTGATTATTTCTCAGCATTTGATAGTATTTCTGGTGATATAAGTGATAGAATCATTTATCCAAAGTTAATAACAAATAAAATAGGAAGCTATGATTATGTAGTATCAGTAACGAATGATTATAATAAAACTAGTGAATACAAAATTACCATTAATATCACTGATAAAGAACCCCCAATTATTGAACTTACTACACATAATCTTTTCTTGGATTATAAAACAGATTTTAATAATTTTAATTTTTATAAATTTATAGTTAAAATTATCGATGATAATATTATTGATGATAATAATCTTAAAATAGAAAATAATTTAGAAAATAAAGTAGGTAGTTATTTCATTAGATATATTTATTCTGATGGAATTCATAAAACTGAAGAGATTATAGATGTTAGGTTATTATCCTATAGTAAACCTTTTATTGAAACTAGCTATATTGAGATTGAAGCAGGTTCTATTTATGATTTATCTAGTTATATTAATGTTATAGATGAATCAGATGATTTTATAAAAGACTCAATGGTAATAGATGATTCAAAACTTAATTATGATGAAGCAGGAACATATTATATTAAGGCAACTGTAGTAAACTCTTCTGGATTAAATTCAGAAAAGAAAATTAGAGTTAAAGTTATATCTAATTTTAGTATAGATTCAATTACTTTGACTTTTATTGTTATTTCGTCTATTCTATTATTAGTGATCATTATAGGTAGTGTAATTATTCTTATAATATTTAAAAAGAAAATTCATTAAATAAACTAATCATTATTTAAATAATATTAAAAAAAAACATATTTATTTTAATTTTAAATTACTATGATGCATTATTTATGATTGAACATTTATCATAGTAAATATTTTTATTGCTTAAATATTTTATCGAAAGAATCGTATGGTAAATTTAAATATTATTAAGCCTGTTTATGCAGGCTTTTTATCATCTTATATTTAATTTTTTATTTTTTCATGATAAAATATTAACAAATAAAAGGAGGTTTATTGATGAAGGGCTTTATTTATGGTCAAACTGAATATAGTATGCTATTAAGCTGTAATAGATTAGATGATTATATTAAAATGGCTAAAAGTGCTTCATTTGATTTTCTTACTATTACAGATAATAATTTATATGGTAATTATAAATTTTATACTAAATGTATTGATAATAATATCAAACCTCTTATTGGATTAGAATATACGTTTATTGAAGAAGATTCCTACGAGTCTAAGGTACTTTTATATGCTAAAAACAATTTAGGATATAAGGAATTATTGAAAATAACTAGCCTTGTGAATACAATTGGAATTAATGAATTAAATGATATTATGAACTATGAAAATATATATTTTATATATGTATTTAATGATTCATATTTAGAAAGATTGTTTCAGAAAAGAGAATATAGTATTTTAGATGAAAGACTTAATTTATTTACTAAAAATTGGTTTATAGGTGTATCATACACTAACAAATTAGATAAGATAGAAATTAACACTAAATTTGAAAAATATGTTAAAGAACATAATGTTAACACTCTTCCTATTCATAAATGTATATATCCTACAAATAAAGATGCTTGTATTTGTGAAGCATTATCAAGAATTGGTAATAAAGAACTTAAATTAGGAGAATTTGATGATTATGGTTTTGATAATAATCCTTTGACTGATGAAAGAGTCGATGAGTTCGTTAATAGTATCAATTTAGATTTATTCAAAGAGAAAATTGAATTACCAAAATACCCTAATAATAAAGGAATTTCTTCTCATCAATATTTACATGCTTTATGTTTTAAGGGACTTGAAAAAAGAGGCTTTAATACTTCTTTATATGTTAATAGATTAAATTATGAATTATCTATTATTAATAAAATGGGGTATGATGATTATTTTTTAATTGTTTGGGATTTTATAAAATATTCTAAAAATAATGGAATATTAGTAGGCCCTGGTAGAGGTAGTGCTGCAGGGAGTCTTGTAGCTTATTGCTTAGGAATAACAGAGGTTAATCCAATTGAATATGATTTATTGTTTGAACGATTTTTAAATCCTGAACGTGTAACTATGCCAGATATTGATACTGATTTTCCAGATATAGATAGAGATAAAGTTATTAATCATGTAGTTGAATTATATGGAAAAAAACATGTATGTAATATTTCTGCATTTGGAACGTTTCAAATTAAAAGTTCAGTAAGAGAATTGGCACGTGTATGTAAGATTGATGTTAATAGAATCGAAAAAATAATAGATATGGTGCAGATTCATGGATATGATAAGCTATTAAAGGAGTATGAAGGTACTGAAATGTATCATTTTCTATATATTGCAAGAGGAATTGAAGGACTTCCAAAACATATTTCCACTCATGCTGCAGGTATAATCTTATCCTCCTTACCTTTGGATGACATTATTCCTCTTCAAAATGGAATAAATGATTTATATCAATCTCAGCTTGAAGCCTCTGATTTAGAAAAAATTGGTTTATTAAAAATGGACTTTTTAGGAATTAGAAATCTAACCATGGTTTCAAACATGATGAAAGATTTAAATTATTCTATGAATGATTTAAGGAATATTCCATTAAATGACCCAAAGGTTTATAAAATGCTTCAAAATGGAGATACATTAGGAATATTTCAGTTGGAATCTCAAGGTATACGCAATGTTTTAATGAAACTCAAGCCAACTTGCTTTGAAGATTTGATTGCAGTATTAGCTTTATATAGACCGGGTCCAATGGATAATATTGATGATTTTATTAGAAGAAAACATGGCGAAAAAATTGAATATATTCATTCAGATTTAGAACCAATATTAAAATCCACTTATGGTATTATCGTTTATCAAGAACAAATAATGAGAATAGCTCAGGTATTTAGTGGCTATTCCTTAGGAGAAGCTGATATTTTAAGAAGAGCAGTTTCTAAAAAGGATTCTTCTAAGTTAGAGGAAATGGCCATTGATTTCATAAATCGTAGTGTCAATAAAGGTTATGATAAACAAATTGCTACTAACATTTATCAATTAATATATAAATTTGCTAATTATGGTTTTAATAAATCCCATTCTGTAGCATATGCAATGTTGTCATACCAAATGGCATATTTTAAAGCTAATTATTTTTCTGTATTCATGTCAAATATTTTAAATAATGTTATAAATAATCAGTCAACTATGCTGCAATATTTTAGATATGCTAAAAATCGTGGATTAGTTATTAATAAGCCTAATATTAATGTTTCAACAAATAAATTTGTATCTACAAAGGTAGGCTTATTTATTCCTCTAAATGCGATATATTCAATAGGAGAGACAGTTGCATTATCTATTGTTGAAGAAAGAAATCAAAATGGTTTATATAAAAATTATTTTGATTTTAAAAATAGAAATAATATTGGAAGCAATGTAATAGAAGCATTAATTTTTTCTGGAGCTTTAGATATTTTTAAAGATAGTAAAAAAAGTATGATGGAATTTTCATCTAAAGAGGATGATATCTTTTTAAAATTTATAGATAATCCTATAATTAATCAAAGTGAATATGATATTCAATATTTGAGAGAAAAAGAAAAAAAATACTTAGGTTTTAATTTGGAATATAATATATTTAAAAATAAAGAAAAAATAAAAAGGGAATATGGAATTGTCCCTATTAGTACTTTAAAATTTGATCATATATGTAATATTTTAATTCGTTTTGTAAAAATTAAAAAGATTACAACTAAGAAGAATGAAATAATGCTAGTAGGACAAATAGAAGATGAAAATAGCACTGTTGATTTTGTCATCTTTCCATCAACATTAAGAAGCTTTGGTTTTGAAATTAATGAAAATAATTTATATATAGCAAATGGTAATTTAAGGAAGGATAATATTAAAGAATCAATATCATTTTTTATTTCTAATATTATAATTCCTAAATTCAATTAAACAGTTGACAAATCATTCAACTGTGATATACTTAAAATGGTGATGTTATGAATTTAGAGGATATAAAAGAAAAAATACCTAACGAAGAGGTAATAAATGATTTATCTGATCTTTTTAAGATTTTAGGTGATCCTACAAGAACAAAGATTTTATTTGTTTTAGAAAAAGGAGATCTTTGTGTTAGTGACATTTCAAATGCTGTAAATATGACTAAATATGCAGTATCACATCAACTGAGAACATTAAAACAAGCTAAGCTTGTTAAGTGTAAAAGGGATGGAAAGGAAATGATTTATTCTTTAGATGATGACCATGTTTCTACTTTATTTGAATGCGCATTAGCACATGTTTTAGAATAATACGGGAGGATATATATGAAAAAGGTATATAAGATTGAGGTAGATTGTGCAGTTTGTGCCCAAAAAATTGAAGAAGCAATAAAAAAAATTGAAGGAGTAAATGCTATTCAGGTGAATTTTATTACTCAAAAGATGATTTTAGATGCAAAGGACTTGGAATTTGAAGCAGTTTATAAAAAAGCAGTTAGTGTAGCAAAAAAAATTGAGCCTGATTTTGATGTGATTGGCTGATTATGAAAAAAAAGCAAAAGAAAAAATTAAAAAGAATAATCATTTCAGCTTTAATATTTATTTTTATATATTTATTTTCAGTGCTTCTTAATATATTAAAAGTAGATTTAATCCCTAATAAAAAGATTTTATGGATTATTCCATTTATTATATATTTATCAATCTATATTTATGCTGGATACGATATATACTATAAAGCATATTTTTCAATAAAAAATAAGCAATTCTTTGACGAAAAGATTATTGTAATTATTTCTTCTATTTGTATTTATATATTTGGTATATACTATAGTATTATAAACGAAACAGTAAGATACATTGCAACTCCTGTTTTTTATGTGATTTTGTATCAATTTGTAGTTATATTAGAATCATTTATCGCTGAAAAATATCGTAGTTTATATAATGATTTTTCAAAAATAAAAGAAGAATTAGTTTTAAAGAAGAATAGAAATAATTATGAAACTCAAGCAATTGAATCAATTAAAATAAATGATGTTATTGTTGTTAATCCAGAATCTGTTATTCCTGTTGATGGAATAATCGTTAAGGGAAAATCAGTTGTTAATTATATGCCAGTTTTAGGTGTTGATAAAAAAATAGAAGCGTCTTTAGGGGATTTGGTCTTAAGTGGAGGATATAATGAATCTGAGGCAATTGAGATTAAGGTTAAAGAAAAATATTTTGATTCGAGAATTTACAAAATAGTAAATTTTACAGATAACGAATCTAAATCTTTATCAATAATTGAAAGAGTAATTAAAACTATTGATAAATTATATTCCCCTATTATGCTAATATTTGCAGTCTTTCTTGCAATATTTCCTGCCATTTTTGATGGCAATCAAATAGGATGGCTATTAAGATCTATAAATATTTTAATATTATCTAGTACTTATCAACTATTTAATTCTATATTATTAGCATTTTCATATGGATTGACGAGTGCATCATTGAATCATGTTTTAATTAAAAATGCAATGTATTTAGAAAAATTAAGTAAAATAAATACTTATATTTTTGATAATTCAGGAACATTAACTAATGGAAATTTTATGGTAGCTAATGTATTTCCTCAAAAAAGTAGAAATATTATTTTAAGATATGCATGTGAAGCATATTATAATTCTAATAATCCCATTTCAAAGTCTTTAAAAGAAGCATATAGAGGCCATTTTGATAAAGAATTTCAAATAATATCCGATAATGAATTAGGCATTATTGCAAAAAAAAGGAAAAATATCATTTATTGTGGTAGTGAAAGATTAATGGCTGATAATGGTATTAATTATTTAAATAATGATTCATTTGGCACAATTATTTATATTGCATTGAATAAGAAGTTTTTGGGTTCAATTGTTATTTCAGATAAAATTAGACCTGAATCCTCTTCATTATTATCATATTTATCTACTAGTGGAGCTAAGACTATAATGCTTACTAATACTAATGAGATTGTATCTGCATCTATTGCAGATAGGCTTATGATAGATGAATATAAATCTTCATTATTAACAGAGGATAAAATCAGCTTTATTACTAATTATAAAGAGAATAATAAGAATGAGGTTATATGCTATATAGGTGCTAAACATATTGATTTCGAATTGTTTAAAGAAGCCGATTTAGGCATTATTATTGACTCTGGAGATATGGATGATGAATTATACTCATTGCCATATATATTTGTATTAGGTAATGATTTGTTTCAACTTCAAAAATCAATTGAAATATCAAAAAAGACTCTATATGTTATTTATTTTGATTTTATTTTAGATATGTTATTGAGAATATTTATAATTGTTTTTTCTCTTTTAGGTTTTATAAATATTTGGGTAGTGACACTTTTAGAAATGTTGTCAATGATAATATTTTTCTTGAATATTAAATTTATTGATTCAAAATAGAATAATATTTGAAAGATTTTATTTTTTAAAACAATAAAACCAAAAAGAAATTAATTCTAGCATGATTTTCTAAATATGAAGTCATGCTTTTTTTATTTATACAATCATTAAAACATCTAAAAGAAAGCTGATTAATTAAAAATCCTTCTATTTTAATATTTTTTTACATAATCTAGTGTTGGTGATACTATGAAATATAGAATAATACACAATAACTCATTAGAAGATGCAAGAAGTTTATATTATAAATTACTTGATAATAGTGAATATATAACATTAGATGATAAGAATCTTTTAATAGAGAAAAATTATTATTTATACATGTTCTTTGATGGAGCAATTCAAAATTTAAGATTTTTTTATACTTCAAATAATGAAAATAGTAATGGCACTATTGATGTTGCATTAGTAATGTCTAGTCCCCTTTCCATAAAAAATAGAATAAATAAAGATATGAGATTACAGGAAATATCTGAAGAAATAATACCATTTAATAAAAATGCTTATCAAGAAGATAAAAAGCTATTTATAACGGAAATAAACAATAAAGCATACGAAAATGCCTTTTCTTTAATTAAATGTAATAAGAGTAAAGAAAATAAAATAGATATAGAGCCAATTAAGGATTTTAGTAGATTAGAAGAAAAGTATGTATATGAAGAAATTTATATCTTTAAATATGTACTTAATGGTATTGATTATATTTCAATATATTCAACTGCTAATAATATATTTTATGATTTTAATTTTCCAAAATCAGAAAGTTTTTTAGAATATGTAAAACTTCATGGAAGGCCGATAAGTCATATACCAAAAAGCTACTATAACTTATATTATAGTATTGGATATAGAGTCTATTTGAATGTGTTAGAAATTTTTAAATATTCTAATGAAAAGGAATTATTAAAAAAAATAAAAAAAGGGCTAAATAAAGCTTCAAATATGTTTAATGAATATATTGAAATTTTAATATTTTATTATAAATACAATAAAGCCTTAAAGTATTTAGATGATAATAATGACAATATTAAGATTAAAATATTATATAATTATTTATCATTAAAATATAAAAAGCAATCAGGGGTTTATTTATATAACTGCTGTAAATTAAATCTTCTTGATAAAAATGATTTAAATGCGAAACTAAAATATTTAGAAATTAGTTATAGTTTGAAAGGCGAAATTGCCAAAAATTTATTATACCAACATTATTCAAATTATGCTTATTTTAATGAAAGAAAAAAAGAAAGATATTCAAAATAGTTATTTTTCATTTAAAAAATAAAAAAAATGATTTAAGAAAACACTTGCAAAGGAAAAACATTGTATATCTTTTTAATTTTGTGATATAATACCCTTGAATAAAAGATAGCTATTTTAATGGAGGTTAATATATAATTATGGCTAAAAAAATTGTTTCAGATTTAAATGTTTCAGGTAAGAAGGTTTTAATCCGTGTTGATTTTAACGTTCCTATGAAGAATGGTGTGATTACAGATGATACTCGTATTCGTGCAGCTTTACCTACAATCGAGTATGTAATCAATCATGGAGGAAAGGTAATTGTATTTTCTCATTTAGGACGTGTTAAGGAAGCAGCTGATATCACAAAAAATGATATCACTCCTGTTGCTAAACGTTTAGAGGAATTAATCAAGAAACCTGTTAAGTTTGTTAATGCTACAAGAGGTGCTGAATTAGAAGAAGCAGCTAAGACTTTAGGTGAAGGCGAAATCCTTATGTTTGCTAACACAAGAAATGAAGACTTCGATGTTGCATTAAATAAGGAAGTAAAAAGAGAATCTAAAAATGATGCTGAGTTAGGTAAGTATTGGGCTTCATTAGGAGATGTATTCGTTAATGATGCATTTGGTACAGCTCATCGTGCTGCAGCTTCAAACGTAGGTATTGCAGCAAACGTTAGTGAGACTGCTGCTGGTTTCTTATTAGAAAAGGAAATTAAGTTCATTGGTGGTGCTGTTGATGAACCAAAAAGACCTTATGTTGCTATTTTAGGAGGCTCTAAGGTTTCTGATAAAATAGGTGTTATTGAAGCATTAATTGAAAAGGCTGATAAGATTTTAGTTGGTGGAGCTATGATGTTCACATTCTTAAAGGCTTTAGGTAAGAATATTGGTGCTTCACGCTGTGAAGAGGATAAATTAGATTTAGCTAAGGATTTATTAGCTAAGGCTAATGGTAAGATTGTATTACCAGTTGATGCTGTTGTTAATAAGGCATTTGAAGACACTGTTGGTACCGCTAAGAGTGTAGATGCATTTGATCAAGATGATATGGGTCTTGATATTGGACCTAAGACATTAGAATTATTTGCTAGTGAATTAGCTGGTGCTAAGACAGTTGTATGGAATGGACCTATGGGTGTATTCGAAATGAAGAATTATGCCGCTGGTACAGTTGGTGTATGTGAATTATTAGCTAAATTAACTACTGAGGGTGCTGCAACTATTATCGGTGGTGGTGATAGTGCTGCTGCTGCAGAGCAATTAGGATATGCTTCTAAAGTTAGCCACATTTCTACTGGTGGTGGAGCTTCATTAGAATATCTTGAAGGAAAAACTTTACCTGGTATTGCTTGCGTAGACGAAAAGTAAAATAAGAGTAGTTCTATTTAGTAGTTAAAGCTATTCATTATAAAGGAGAGATTTAAAATGCAAAAGCAAATTGTTGTAAAAAGTACAGTTGGATTACATGCAGCATTAGCTGCAAAGATAGTTCAAGCTGCATCTCAATATTCTGTTGATATTAATTTGCATTATAAAAATAAGACTATTGATGTTAAATCAATTTTAGGTTTAATGTCTTTAGCAATCCCTTGTGGTGAGAATGTAATAATTGAAGCAAGTGGTGATCAAGCTGAAGCTGCTATAAATGATATCGCAACTATTCTGGAAAAATAAAAATTGAAAGAGGATTTAAAGATGAGAAAACCAATGCTTGCAGGTAACTGGAAGATGAATAAGACTAGAGATGAAGCTATTTCATTTATTCTAGCTGTTGAAGGAAAGCTACCTGATTCTGTTGATTGTGTTGTTTGCGCTCCTGCTATTATTCTTCGTGATTTAGTAAAAAGAAGAACTACTTTACAAATTGGAGCTCAAAATATGAACCAAAATGATAGTGGTGCTTATACTGGTGAAATTTCACCTGTTATGCTACGTGATACTGAAGTAGAATATGTTATTTTAGGTCATAGTGAAAGAAGAGCCTATTACAACGAAACTAATGAATCAGTAAATGCTAAAATTAAAAAAGCATTAGAATTTGATTTGAAGCCAATCGTATGTGTTGGTGAGGTGTTAGAAGAAAGAGAAGCTGGTTCTACAAATGCTGTATTAAAAGAACAAATAACAAAGGGCTTTGATGGAGTTAAAATCTCTAATCCTGAAAATGTAATTGTTGCATATGAACCAGTATGGGCAATTGGTACAGGAAAGAGTGCTACATCAGAAATGGCTGAGGATGCATGTTCTTATATTCGTTCAGTATTAAAGGATATGTATGGTGAGGCTATTTCAAATAATATTAGAATATTATATGGTGGTTCTGTTAATACAAAGAATGTAAATGAGCTTATGTCAATGCCTAATATTGATGGAGGATTAGTTGGCGGTGCTTCATTAAAGGCTGATAGCTTTGTTGAACTATGTAATGCTTGTGCAAAATAAATAATTATAAATCTCTTGGGTTTTGACTCAAGAGATTTTTTTTGGCTATAATTAATATATATAAATTAAATTATAAGCATATAATTATATGGTGATATTTTTGATATATTATTTAATTGGAATTAAGGGTAGTGGAATGAGTGCTCTTGCAAAACTATTAATTAGTGAGGGACATATAGTAAAGGGAGTAGATTCAAAGGAGCATTTTTTTACTGAAAAGGGCTTAAATATAAACATAGATAACTTTTATAATATGAAACTTAAACCTTCATATTTTTATATAATTGGTAATGCTTATAGAAATCATAAAATAACTAATTATATTTTAAAAATGGGTTATAATTATGATTATTATCCCAATTTTTTAAAAAAACATTTTAAAGATTCCTTTTGGATTTGTGTTAGTGGTAGCCATGGTATGTTAAATTTAAAAGGGAGACGAAAAAACGGCTTAAATTCAAGCTTTTTTCGATACTTCCTTTTTTATTTTTATCTAAAAATAGGCCAAAAAAGTTAAAAAATGGTCAAAATTATTTAAAAATACCAATTAACGTACTAGTTCTCGTTTTATTATATAAATTTAGAAGATTTTAATACGTTAAAAGATAATAGTGTAATTTATTGTTCTTTTAAATGTGGTGAATTTAAAGAAGAAAGACAAGGTAGATTTTACTTAGATTTAATCGAAGAAAGATTTAGACAATATGTATCTAAAACTAAATTTGAAATATTAGTAGTATGTATTATAAGTGATGTAAGACCAGATAGAGAAAAAATGGTGAACGTAGTATTAGGAAAGTGGGTCGAGATTATTTCTTCATCTTTTTTATTTTCTTTCTAAAAAAGAATTGACTTTCCATTTTGGAAAGTTTATAATTATAGTGACATGTAGTATATGAGAAAAACGAGGAGGAAACTAATATGTCAAAAAATATAGGAGTTGAGATTAAAAAAGAATTAGAAAGGAGAGGAATAAGCCAAAAAGAATTGTGTGATATGGTTGATATTAATGAGTCTGCAATGTCAAAATATTTAAATAGTGATAAACCATTAAGAACTGACGTTGTTTCTAAAATTGCAAGAGCTTTAAACATGAATATCTATCAGTTGCTAGGAATTAGCGAAAAAGAAGGTACAACATTTGATATTTGTAAAACAGCGTTATTAGCTAGAAGTGGAACGTCATTGTCAAATGAAGAAAAACAAGAATTAATCAATTTGATTTTTGGCCATAAGTAAATGAATAGAGAAGAAATATTAGATGTTATTTGTGATATTTATGAGCAAGAACGAATTGATGAGTTTGGATTTGATCTAAAAAAATTATGCAAAAAATTGGAAATTAATTTAATTCCATATTCTGCTTTTGAAAAAGATTTTAATAAATTTATTGCATATGAAGAAGATGGATTTAGTTGTTTAAATCCAAATAATAGTAAACCAGAGATTTATTATAATGATAAAATATCACCTAAGGGAAGAATAAAATTTACAATCCCTCATGAACTAGGTCATATTTGTTTAGGTCATAAGTATTACTTGAACAAAGAAAGTAGGAATGAAAAAAAAGAGGCAGATGTGTTTGCTAATGAACTATATTGTCCACAAGCATTCATGATTCATTATAAACTATTTACTGTATCAGATTTAATATCAAACTTTGGTATTACTAAGGGTTATGCACAAACTCTATTAGAAAAGCTTAATCAAAGAGCAAGTCATAAGTTGTCTATTAATGAGCAAAGATTAATATCAATATTTGAAAAGAACAGATTATTAAAAAAATAAAAACGCCCATCAAAGATGAGCGTTCATCACGATATGTTATTATCGCGACCTAAGCAATTGTGATTTTAACATAAAAGTGATGATTTTGTCAAATGTAAAAAAGGGTAACCCCCTTAGAAAGGAGATGAAATCATTATGACAAAATCACAATGTTTATTTCTTCTTTATGGTGATTTATGAAAAAGAAGAAAAATCTAAAAAAATTATTAAACCTAAATTTTATTGATTATACGAATCAAACTTACTTGGTTGGTAAATATGATTTACCATATGTGATATGTTCTGATGTTGTAAATCTAGATTATTTAGCTTTATATTCTGAAACTAATAATTATTATAAGACAGATAATACATGTATATGTTTTTATCAATATGATAATAAATTTGATGGTATAAAAGGTATTTTTAATGCCATTTATTACGATGATAAAAAATTATTAGCAAAATATAAGGAAAGATTTAAGGGTGTAAAATATGCTATTGCACCTGATTATTCACAATGTGGAGACATTCCAAGATATGAAAATATTTATCGTTTAGCAAAATCTAGAATTGTGTCAAATTGGCTATTATTAGAATGTAATGTGCTTGTAATTCCGAATATAACATATGCTGATGAAAACTACTTTGACGTTATGCTAGATGGTATGGAAAGTACAGAAGTTGTTGCCTTTAGTGTAAAGGGAATACTAAGAGTTCCATTTGAACAAGAACTATTATTAAAAGCCATTAAAAATACTGTAGATAAATTAAAATCTTTAAAGAAAATTATCGTCTATAGTGTTTCTACTAGTGATGAAAAAGTAATGTTGATGTTTGAATACGCACTATCTAAAGGAATTGAAATTATCATTCCAAATAATATTTTAAAAGAAAGAAATATTAGTAAAAAGGTGGTGGTATCGAATGGGTAAGACTCGAAATAGTGGATTAGGCATTGGAACTGGAAGTTCACCACAAGGAAGTTTATCTCAAGTTAGTGTTGATTCCAAAGTAAAAGAATTAACTAAAAAGCATATGATAGACCAACTAACAAAAGCAGGAGTTAAATTTAATCCTAATGATGTACTCTTTGTTACCAAAGATAAAACTGGACAACTTGTATGGTTGGAAACAGGAAATAAAGTAGCAGGTTTAGAACACATTTTACATGGTGATGGAAGAAGTAGGGGACATGCTTCTGACTTCAAAAAAGCATTAGGATTAGAAACTAATCAAGTTTCAGGATATTTACAAAAAGTTATCACACACGGAAGTATAATTAGCAATACTATTAAACCTATTGGAAATAGAATGGGATTTGAAAGAATATATAGCTATGAAGGAAATTATTATATAGTTACAGGTATCGGCACAAATGGGTTTATTGTTTCTGCTTATCCACATAAAAAAGGAGGAAAATAAAGATGTTTATAGTTAAATTAATGAATGAGTTTGTACATGGCGTATTATGGGTATGCGATGAAGATGGAATTTCAACTAATTATGATTATATTGACAAAGATTTAGAATTAATAAAATTAAATGAAGAAACTAGAAAATTATTTGATTCCTATTATGAGTTTGATTATAATGATCAAGCTTGTTGGTTTAATGAAGAACTAGAAAGAAAAACTAAGGATAAAATGTTAGAACTAATTCAAAGAATAAAAAATAGATTATCTGAACTTAATGATGGTTCATTCATTGTTGAAGACTACGAAACTGAAAGATTAGAAAAACTATAATTTTTATGAATGTGTATTTCGGCGAATCCAGGCCACCTATCTCGGCGAATGTAGGCCATTCATCTCGGCGATTGTAGGCCACTTTAGAAAGCTTTATTGACATAATCAATTCAACATCTTAAACTGAATTCAAATTCAGTTGTGAGGTGT